>CAZNJN010000164.1:999-4285 GCA_964573365.1 uncultured Oscillospiraceae bacterium | reverse complement strand
GCGAAACAAAGCCGGGAAGAAAATGGAAGCAGCTTTGCCTACGCTTCCGATGAAATGTACATCATCGCAGGGCGGGAGCTTCCCCCGTCAACGTTATATGACGGTTATCCGCAGATAGAAAACGGCGTTGGACTTCTGCGCAGCTTTGAGGATGGTTTTCTCGAGGCACTTGCGGAAAAGAAACATAGAGAAAATGTGCTCGTGCTGGATTCGGCTTCAGGTGTTTCCGCCGCGCCCTTTATGCAGAAGCTTTTTAGCGCCTTGAAGGCCTACGGCATTGAAATTCATGTGCATCCGATTATCAACCGTTATTTTGGAGAAAGCGTTACGGTAAGCGGCTTGATTACGGGTGAGGATTTGATTGAGCAGCTTGAGGGAAAGCTTCAAAGCGACAGGCTGCTTTTACCCTCCACGATGATGCGGGAACGCGACACGACCTTTTTGGACGGCGCGACGCTTGCAGAGGTGGAACAAAAGCTCAAAATCAAGGCAATCGTCATGCCCGAAGCTGACGGCGGCGATTTTATCGAAAATCTATTCGATTTATAAGGAGAACCCAAATGTCAAAACCCCTAGTTGCCGTTGTTGGCAGACCAAATGTCGGAAAATCGACTCTATTTAATAAAATCATCGGCAAGCGTATTGCGATCGTGGAGGACACGCCGGGCGTTACGCGCGACCGACTCTATGGCGAGGCGCAGTGGCTTGATTATGATTTTATGCTGATCGATACGGGCGGTATCGAACCGGTAAAGGACGACGTCATTTCAAAACAGATGCGCATACAGGCGGAGCTTGCCGTTGAAACCGCGGATGTGATTCTTTTTCTCGTTGACGGGCGAGAGGGCATTACGGCGGCGGACGAGGAAGTGGCGCATATGCTTCGTAAAAGCAAAAAGCCGATCGTGCTGGCTGTAAACAAGGTCGATGCGCCGAAGTTTGAAGATAGCGCTTACGATTTTTATTCGCTTGGCATCGGTACGCCGATTACGATTTCCGCCGAGCAGGGACTGGGCATCGGCGATCTGCTTGACGCCGTCGTGGCGGATTTTTCCAAAGGGGAAGAAAGCGATCAAGCCACCGCCACCAATATTGCCTTCGTGGGGAAACCAAACGTAGGAAAATCCAGCCTTGTAAACGCTATTTTAGGGCAGGAGCGCACGATCGTGAGCGATATACCCGGTACAACGCGCGACGCGATCGATACGCCTTTTTCGTATAACGGACAGGAGTTCGTGCTTGTTGATACCGCCGGCATACGCAGAAAACGCTCAATCGAGGATGAAAGCATCGAGCGCTACAGCGTAATCCGCTCCTTGGGCGCGATTCGCCGCGCGGACATCGTTTTTACGGTGGTGGACGCTGCACAGGGGCTTTCCGAACAGGACGTGAAAATTGCCGGTTATGTGCATGAGGAAGGCAAAGCAAACGTGCTGGTCGTAAACAAATGGGATCTGGTTGAAAAAGACACCCATACGATGAATGAGTTTAAGAAAAAACTCAGCGTCGATCTTGCGTTTATGAGTTATGTGCCTATGATTTTTATTTCAGCCAAGACCGGTCAGCGCGTAAATCGGGTGCTGGATACGGGCTTAGAGGCTTACGCACAAAACAGCAAACGTGTAACGACAGGCACGCTCAACGACGTTTTGAGCGAAGCAATCGAAATGAACGAGCCTCCGTCCGACAAGGGACGCAGATTAAAGATCTACTACGCGACGCAGGTGAGCGTTAATCCGCCTACGTTTCTGCTGTTTGTCAATGATCCGGGCTTAATGCACTTTTCATACAAAAGGTATATAGAAAACTATTTTCGTAAATCTTTTGGTTTAGACATGACGCCGTTGCGTATCGGCATACGCGAGCGCGGAAAAAATGACGAACTGAAATGAGGTTGGAAAAACGACAATGCTAAAAACAATACTGATGTATACGGCGGCGCTTTTGATCGGCTACGCTTTGGGAAATATACAAACTGCAATCTTGATCAGCAAGGATATTTATAAAGACGACGTGCGGATGCACGGAAGCGGTAATGCCGGCACGAACAATATGCTGCGTGTATTCGGGAAAAAGGCGGGCGTGTTTACCTTTATCGGAGATTGCTTCAAGGGAATTGCGGCTGTTTTGCTCGGCAGATTGCTGGGCGGGGAGATCGGCGGCTATATCTGCGGCCTTGGCGCTGTGCTTGGCCATGACTTTCCCGTAGTTTATAAGTTTAAGGGCGGTAAGGGCGTTGCGACCTCTCTGGGGATCGCGTGGGTCTGCTTTCCTTTTTTGGCGGCGCTTACCACGGTGATTGGATTTGGCATCATATGGATGACGCAAATGGTTTCGGTCGGCTCCCTGATCGGCATGACCTTTTTCGCCTTTGGCGTCTTGCTGCGGCATGAGGATAATCTGCCTGCGATCATATTCTTTTTGATCATTTGGGCGCTTATCATCTACCGGCATACGGACAACATCAAAAGGCTGCGCAAGGGTGAGGAAAATCGCTTGTTCCCGCACGGAAAAAAAGATAAGAGCATAAATAAATAGATCAAAAAAATCATTGAAAAGCCGTTTCCGCAAGGAAGCGGCTTTCATATTCATGCCGTTTTTCACATAAGTATGTATTGCTACGCATTATGGGGAGGTACCGGTATGGATCGAACACAATTATATCAGGATATAGCGCAAAGAACCGGCGGAGATATTTACTTTGGCGTTGTCGGCCCGGTGCGAACGGGCAAGTCTACCTTCATCAAGCGGTTTATGGATCTGATGGTGCTGCCCAATATGACGGACGATTTCGCAAAAAGCAGACTCACAGACGAATTACCGCAAAGCGGCGCCGGAAAAACAATTATGACCACACAGCCCAAATTTGTTCCAAATCAGGCTGCCGAGCTGATGGTGGGAGAGGATGCTACCGTGCGTATCCGCATGGTTGACTGCGTCGGCTACATGGTGGAGGGAGCCGTGGGGCATGAAGAGGGCGACGTTGCGCGCATGGTGCGCACGCCCTGGTTCGATCACGACATTCCCTTTGAGGAAGCTGCGGAGATCGGTACAAGAAAGGTAATAACGGAACACGCCACCATTGGGATCGTTGTAACGACCGACGGCAGCGTAACGGGCATTCCGCGAGCAAACTATCTGCCTGCGGAAGAACGTGTCATACGCGAGCTGAAAGAGCAAAACAAGCCGTTTATTGTTCTCTTAAACTCAAGAACGCCTCACGAGGCGGCAAGCATAGCGCTGGCGGAGCAGCTTGAAGAACAGCATAAGATCCGCGTTCTGTCTA
>CAZNJN010000164.1:0-989 GCA_964573365.1 uncultured Oscillospiraceae bacterium | reverse complement strand
CTCAATATGGACGCCATGGACATACAGGATATGCTCCAAAGCATACTCATGGAATTTCCGATCCGGAGCATTGAAATACAGACGCCCGGATGGCTTAGCGCGCTGGGATCGTCACACTGGCTTGCTCAACGCCTGCTAGAACCGGTACAGGGCGTGCTAAGCAGTCTGCACTTGATGAAGGACTACACCCTTTTGCAAGAGGAATTAAAAGAAATAGAAGGCTTTGAGAGCGCGGTGTTACGAAATCTGCTCCCGGGAGAAGGGAAAATCATCTTTGAGATGCGTCCCGTACCCGGACTGTTCTATTCTATTTTAGGTGAGGAATGCGGCTATGAAATCAAAGATGAGGCACATTTGATCCAAAGCATAAAGTCTTTTGTAGAGGCTAAGCGCGAGTATGACCGCATAGCCGATGCGCTTACGGCCGCGGAAGCGACCGGCTATGGCATGGTGCCGCCCGCGGTAGACGAAATGGTTCTGGAGCAGCCTGAGATTGCGCAGCATGGCGGACGTTTCGGTGTAAAGCTGAAAGCGCACGCTTCGGGACTGCATATTATCAAGGTAGATATCAACGCGGAAGTAGCGCCCTTGGTCGGCACGGAAGAACAATCTGAAGCTTTTGTCGCCTATCTGAAAAAGACCTTTGAAAGCGAACCCGAGAAGATATGGCAAACCGATATATTCGGCAAGCGTCTTTATGATCTGGTGCGAGAGAACATGGCGGGGAAGATCAATGCGCTCCCCATAGAGGCACAGCAACGATTGCAACGAACTTTGGAACGAATGGTAAACGAAGGCTGCAACGGTTTGATCTGCATAATTTGGTAAAAATCAAGCAAATTAGCCTAAGGATGGATGCTTATGTGTGTCCATCCTTATTTTTATACACAACTTATCGAAAAAAACAGTTGACATTCTACATGAAATGCGCTATATTTTTAAGCGTCGCTGATGGCGACGTGCGTTCGGGGTGTAGCGCAGTCCGGTAG
>CAZNJN010000163.1:3188-4326 GCA_964573365.1 uncultured Oscillospiraceae bacterium | reverse complement strand
GCCCTCCTTGGAAACTCCCATGCGGCTTCTCTCCGGCGGCAATCAGCAAAAGGCGATATTAGCAAGAGAAATCAGCGAGCAGGCGAGCTTGATCGTAGCCTGTCAGCCAACAAGAGGTCTTGATATAGGCGCGACGACGCAGGTGCGCTCAACTTTGGCGAAGGCGCGAAACCGGGGCGCGAGCGTACTGCTGATCTCGGCCGATCTTGAGGAGCTGCTCGCGCTTTGCGACCGTATCGCGGTGCTCTTTCGAGGCAGGATCATGGGGATCGTGCCAAATGATCCCGCGCTTAAGCTTGAAACGCTCGGCGCGATGATGGGCGGACATCCGCTCGAAGAAAGCGAGGCGGACAATGGATAAGTGGGAGAAGAAGGCGATACGGCTTTCAATTTACGTTGTTCTTGTGCTGCTGGTTGCGGCCTTGCTGATCGTAGGCGCGGGCGCGAATCCGCTCAAGTGCGCAAAGGTGTTTTTCAAGGGTATATTCGGGAGCATGAACGGCTTTGCGGAGGTTTTCGTCAAGGCGACTCCCTTGATGCTTGCCGGCCTTGGCATCGCGGTCGGCTTTCGCAGCGGCTTCTTTAATATCGGCGGACAGGGGCAAATGTATATGGGCGCGATCGCGGCTACGGCTGTGGCGATGCTCCCTCTTGGTCTTCCGCTTTGGCTGCACACTACGCTTTGTATGCTGGCCGCTTTTGTTGCCGCGGGCGTATGGGCTTTTATTCCGGGCTATCTCAAAGCGCGCTTTGGCATATCGGAAATTATCAACACCTTGATGTTCAACTATATCGCCTTCGATTTGGCGGGCATCCTCGTGCGCGGCGCATTGCAGGATAAAAGTGATTATTTGCCGCAATCCCCTGTGCTTGAGCCGGTCTTGAGCGGCCTGCTCGAGCCTACGCGCCTGCATACGGGCTTGCTTCTGGCGATTTTGATGGCGCTGCTCGTATGGTGGATCATGGAACGCACGCCTATGGGCTTTGAAATGCAGGTGGTGGGCTTTAACAAGCGCGCGGCCGGCTGCCTGGGCATTGGCGTTATGAGCAGCATTCTTCTTGCGTCCTGTCTGCGCGGAGGCTTATGCGGCCTTGCAGGCGCGGGGAATTTCCTGCGCCTATCTCGAATTGGACTTTG
>CAZNJN010000163.1:0-3178 GCA_964573365.1 uncultured Oscillospiraceae bacterium | reverse complement strand
ACCGTCTGCTGGAGGGCTTGGTGGGGAACAGCGGATACACGGCTATTCTTGTGGCTCTGCTTGGGCGCAATAAGCCTGCGGGCGTCTGCGCGGCTGCGATAGGCTTTGCGGCCTTGCAGGTGGGCGCGAACACCATGCAGCGGCAGATGGGCATTCCTTCTGCGATCGTATCCATTCTGACGGGCTTTATCGTGCTCCTTCTGCTTTGCGACAGCTTGCTTAGCGGATATCTGGAAGGGAAAAAGGAGGCGGCGAAATAATGGAACAGTTTTTATCGCTTTCATTTTTAAGCTCGTTCTTAGTCGCGGCGGTAAGCACGGCGGCGCCCTTCGCCTATGCCGCCTTAGGCGAGCTTTATTCCGAAAAGGCGGGCATTTTGAACATCGGCCTAGAGGCCAACATGCTCGCAGGCGCGTTTTGCAGCTTTGCCCTTGCGTATCTTTCGGGTGGAAATCTGGCTCTAGGCCTGCTTGGCGGTATGCTTGGCGGACTGCTATGCTGCATGCTGCACGCGTTTATCTGCGTGAAGCTAAAGCAAAATCAGACGATATGCGGTATTGCTCTGAATATGTTTTTGCTGGGACTGACGAGTTATTTCTTGAAAATCGTGGTATCTGCTAGCTCAAATTATCCTCAGGTGATGACCTTTCCTAAAATCGCCATTCCCGGGCTTTCAAAAATACCGCTGATCGGCCAAGCCTTTTTCAATCAGGATATTTTGATCTATGCTTTTTATGTGCTGCTGCTCCTAAGCGCGATTCTTCTTAAACGCACGCAATGGGGCGCGGCGCTAAGCGCGGTTGGCGAGCATCCAAGGGCTGCGGATACGGTAGGGATTCATGTGTATCGTATGCAGTATACCGCTGCTGCGATCAACGGTATCCTTTGCGGACTGAGCGGTGCGTATATGAGCTTGTCGCTTCTTGGCGTCTTTACCGAAAACGTGACGGCAGGCCGAGGCTATATCGCGCTCGCGGTGGTGATCTTCGGCAGACGAGAGCCGGTGCGGGTCGCTTTGGCGGCGCTGCTCTTTGGCGCGGCAGAGTGTCTGCAATTCCGTATGCAGGCTATGGGCGTCGCCCTGCCTGCGCAATTTATGAACATGATCCCGTACTTAATTACCGTGATCGCGCTTTTAGGCTCGATCGGCAAACAACGCGATCCCGAGCATTTGGGGAAGCCCTATATTCGGGACGCAAGATAAAAAGGGGGAACACAATGGGTAACTATTTGTTGACGAACGCGAGAATCATGACCATGAACGCGCAAAACGAAGTACTCGAAAACGGGTATCTGGCGATCCGCGGCAAGTATATCGAGGATATGGGAAGCATGGACGCGCTTGAAAGAAGCCGCTTTGCCGGCTATGAGGAGATCACCGCGCCGGCCTATGCAAAGCCCTATGTGCTGCTGCCGGGCTTCATCCAGACGCATGTGCATACCACGCAGGCGCTTGGACGCGGCTTGGCGGACGACGTGGACTTGATCACCTGGACGCGTAAACGCATCTGGCCGTATGAAGCGGCGCTCACGCCTGACGACGCCTATATCAGCAGTATGCTCAGCATCGCTGAAATGATCAAGAGCGGCACGACCTCCTTTTGCGAGGCGAGCGGCGAGCATCCCGATTCCATCGCGCAGGCGATCTTGGATACCGGCATGAGCGGCATTGTCTGCCTTTCCACGATGGATCTGCCGGGAGAGATTCCGGAGAGCCTCCGGATGACGACCGAGCAGGCGCTGGAAAGAAACATTAAGCTGATCGAGCGCTGGCATGGCAAAGAGGAACGTGTGGACGCCTGCTTAAACATTTTGAATCTGTTTTTATCCAGCAAAAGATTATGGAAATCCTTTACGGAGCTGTCCCTAGCAAGAAATATTCTGCTGCAGGCGCATGTGGCGGAATCAAAGAGCGAGGTCGAATTTGTCAAGGAAACGACCGGCATGAGCTCTGTTCGTTACTTAAACAGCATCGGCGCGCTCACGCCCAACCTGCTTGCGGCGCATGTGGTACATATCGACGATGAGGAAATCGATATGCTGGATAGAAACAAGGTCAACGTCATGCATCTTCCGGCGGCGGAGCTGCGCATCGCAGGCTTTGCGCCCATCGCGAAGGAGCTTGCGCGCGGCATGGCGGTTTCGCTTGGTACGAACAGCCCGCCGTGCAACAACCGCATGAGCATTATGGACGATATGTGGCTTGCGGGACTGATGCACAAGGCGATTCACGACGATCCGGCGGCGGTGCCGGCGAAGGACGTGCTGCGCATGGCGACGATCAACGGCGCAAAGGCGCTCAAACGCGACAAGGTGACAGGCAGCCTGGAAAAAGGAAAGCTGGCGGATCTTTGCGTGATGGATCTTAACTGTCTCTGTGCGACGCCTACGCACGATTTAGCCTCCACGATCGTTTATCAGGCGACCAGCGCGGTGGTAGACACCGTATTTGCACGCGGGAAAAAGCTTATGGAACATGGAAGGCTTATGACGATCGATGAAAACTGGATCATCAAAGAAGCGGAGCGGCGCGCGCAGGCCATCGTAAAGCGCGCGGGGATCAGCTTTTAGCTTGCAAAGACGCAAGGATTAGGCGTACGCCCCACCTCTCAAATTTGCCCGCAAAAAGATTGCGGAAGGAAATACCACTTGACAAGCGCGCAAGCTCTGGTTACACTATAGCCAATCGATTCTAGAAAAGAAGGAGGTACTCTCATATGAAGAATAACGCCATGCAGATGATGATGTGCGCGATGATGATGCGAGGGGCTGCCTTTGGGATCGAGCTTCGTCTGCGCGCATAATCAGCGCGCGTAGGGCGCGAAAGAGAACACAAAGGCAGTCCGGCAAAACCATGCGGACTGCTTTTTTTGTTGCTTCAAAAATCAAAATGTGGAGGAGAAGATCATGCAAAAACGCGAAACCATCTGTGTACAGGGCGGTTATTCGCCGAAAAACGGAGAAGCCCGGGTGCTGCCCATCTATCAAAGCACGACCTATAAATACACATCCGCCGACGAAGTAGGCGCCCTTTTTGACCTGAAGGCGGAAGGACATATGTATTCGCGCATATCGAACCCCACCACGGCCTGTGTGGAGGAAAAGATCAACGCGCTTGAGGGCGGCGTGGGTGCGCTGCTGACCTCCTCAGGACAGGCGGCGTCGCTGTTTTCCATCC
>CAZNJN010000162.1:0-4349 GCA_964573365.1 uncultured Oscillospiraceae bacterium | reverse complement strand
TTTAACATTATCTGCATTTTGTTCTGATAACATGTAAAAGACCCCGCATTTTCCATGCGAGGTCTATGGAGGTTTTCGCAATCTATTTTCCGGCCTTGTAAGCCGCCCGAACGCAGGCCTGATGTCTTGGACAGGGTTTACTGGTCTCATGCACCTTGGAGTTAAGCAGATGGATGCAAAAATGCCCGTCAAAGTTATTGCTGCGCGTGGGGTTAGACATATGCGGCATACAGTGCATGCTTGCAGCCACCGTCTTGCCCGCATAGGTGACCCATATCGCACGCCGATCCCAGGACCATTTTCCGCCGGCTATCCGCTTCATAATTGCGGTATCGCCTGCTGTGATCGGTTCGACGTCCGCATGATACCAGCCGCCAAAGCGCCGGGCGCGGAAGCTCAAACCCGTTTTCACATCCGTCACGGTAAACCTTGCGCCCTTATGCAGCCAGTCGCTGCCGCCCTTAAACCAATCAAGCAATATGACCGTGCCTTTGAGCTTTGTAAGATTCGCGGTCTCTTTTTTCAGCCTGTTATTTTTATCGTAGAGCGTGCTGAGCGTTTGCGTTCCTGCTACGCCGTCGGCGCTGGAAAAGCCCATGGCCTTTTGATATTCAAGCACGGCCGATCTGGTTTTGGCTCCATAGCTGCCCGTAATGCTGTCTTTGTTCAAAAATCCGCGGTCGTAAAGCTCTCCTTGCAGTTTTTTGACCTCCGCACCCTCCATTCCCATTTTAAGCATACTCCCACCCGCAGTGGACGACTCGCTCATCGCGAGATAGGTGCGGTGGATATACCCGGCTTGATCATTGACGACGGCAAAATACCACTCCTTGATGATGGCTTTTACCTTTACGCCCTGTCCCGCCGAAAGCGTGGTGATCGCATAGGCGTCCTGTCCGGGGCCTCCCCGCAGCGTAGCACCGTCCGTCTGCACATACGCGCCTCTGCTTCCGGTCGCGTTCACAAAAAGATAGTCCTTGGAAATATAGCCGACCTCGTCGTTGTAAAGCACACGATACCATCCGCCTTCGTTTGAAATCACGGACAGCTCCGTACCAAGCGAGACCTGGACAAGCACCTGCGCTTCCTTGTCCGGCAACATGCGTATATTGACGCCCTCTGCCGTCACCGTTCCGATCTGCGCGTCTTGCGCTAAAGCAAAGGGACAAAGCGTCATTGCGCAAAGCACGGCTGCAAAGATCAAGTGCCGCAAGGCTTTTTTCATATTGTCATCGTCCTTTGCTTTAAGATTTTTCCAAGCTGTATCAAATCCGTCTGAAGCGTTGTCTTTAACGCAGGATTATAGATCATGCTTGCCGGATGGTACAACGCGATCAGCAAAAGCGCGCATTCTCCGATCCGTATTTCCACAGCCTGTCCGTGGACTTCTCCGACGCTGCACTTTCTATTTGTTGAAAGCTTAAGTATAGCGTTAAGCGGCGTATTGCCAAGCGTCGCAAGGATTTCGGGACGGACAATGGCAATTTCCTCTTTCAAAAGTTCAAGCGAGCAAGCGACTTCTTTTTGCGTCGGTGTGCGGTTCGACACGCTTTTTTCTTTTATATTCGTAGGCCTATATTTAACGGTATTGGTAACAAAGACCTTTTCTCTTTCAATTCCGGCTTCAAGGAGCATTTCATCAAGCTGCTTTCCCGCTTTTCCCACAAAAGGGCGAGAAAGCTTCGCCTCCTCGGCGCCGGGCGCTTCTCCAAGAAACATAAGCGGAGCACCGATCTGCCCCTCGCCAAAAACGGGATGCGCATAGTCGCCGTTCTTTTCGTGGCTTTGCGACTCAAGCGCCAAGGCGTAAGCCGAATACAGCTTGTTCAAACGCTCATCCATTGGAATTATTTGTGTCTCCGGCGGCCACGGGCGGATTGGACTGCAGCAGCACGCCATAGTTATACCGCAGCCGTTCCGTTGCCTGCGCTACGCTGCCCGCCTCGCCTGAACTGATAGAGCCCTGCAAATCGTCAAGCGCCGTTTGCAGCGTATTGCGCTCCGTATCGGAAAGCGTCTGCACGGCCGACAAGTAGTTCTGCACCTCGGCAATGAGCTGCTGCGCGCCCGTGAGCGCTTCGCTTTGCCATTGCGAAGCCGTGTAGCCTATGGGCGTATGGATGGAGCAGAGCGTATCCGTAGTATACGCCATCTGCAAATATTGCTCATAGGTGTAGTCTGTATAAAGCAAGTTGGACATGTACTGCTTCAAAATCTCCGGTGCAAATTCACGATAGGGAGAATCCGCATCGATGAGCGTAATACAAGTGGACTGCACATATTCCTGCGGGCAGTAGGATGTAGCAACCTGCCCCGAAAGGGAGCAAATATTTGCTTTAATATGCATGTTGCAGCTTTCCTGCGGTACATTTGTCTGCTCAAACCATTCCGTAACCGGCACATGCCCGTCGGGGTCTTCGTAGCAAGCCTCCGTCGCCAGCTTTCCCGATACCGAGCAAACCGTGCGTTTTGTAAGGCCGAGAGCTACCGGAGATTCGTCAATGATCGGTTTATCCACATAGCCCTTGAGAATTTCAGACATAAAGGCCTGCCAAAGCGGCGCGGCGTATTTTCCGCCGGTGGATTTGTTTTTAAGCTTTTGCGTGTAATCCTCATGACCGATCCAGACTACGGCGGTGCAGTAAGGCGTCATGCCGGCAAAATACACGCTGCGATAGTCCGAGTTCGTACCCGTCTTTCCGGCTACGGTCATTCCGCTGATCTTTGCCTTTGTACCTGTTCCGCTCTGCACGGCATTGGTGAGCATATCCACCAGCATATAGGCGCTTGACGGCTTAAATACCTGCCGCGTCTGCTGCACCTGCGTGGAGCGGAGAATCGTCTTTCCGTTGTTATCGACGACCCTAGTAAATGAAATCGGCTCGATATAGGTCCCCGCATTGGCAATAGCGCCGTATGCGCCCGCCATCTCAATAGGCGTCACGCCGGAAGTCCCCAGCGCAAGTCCCGATCCGTCCGCATTGATGCGCGAAGGGTCAACGCCCAGATTGGTAAGGTACTGCGCGCCTACGGCAGGCGTTACCTTGTTCATCAATATGCGTGCCGCCGCTACGTTCAGGGATGAAACGATACCGCGCCTCAAGGTAATCGGGCCGATGTATTTTTCGTCGCCAATATTGGGATAGCCCGTTTCCGTATTCCATCCGGTAATCGGCGAAGGAAAATTATAGACGATGCTTGCGGGTGAAAGCCCCAAATCAAGCGCCGGCCCGTATACCGACAAGGGCTTGATGGAGGAACCAACCTCCATGGCGCTTTGATACGCAAGGTTCCACTGTTTTCTGCGCGTGGGCGTATCGCGTCCGCCAACGACCGCCAAAAGCTCGCCATTATGCTGATCGATGATGACCGCCGCAGACTGCGGCTGACGTACTTCAAGGGTCGTACCGTCCGCATTGGACTTGATTTTGACCGCCGCGGAAGGATCGGCAAGATCTGGGTACTGATCCCAGTTTTCGAGTGTCTGCTCTACGGTATGCTGCATATTGGTATCGACCGTCAAATAAATATGATAGCCGCCCGTCCTCAGCTCGTTCTCTATCGCGGTGCGGTTGGCTTTGGTATCAAGCATTTCACGCTGCGAAAGCATATGCGTAATTACATCGTAAATCGCATACTCCACAAAATAAGGCATGTCATAGAGCTGCTTCTTCTCGGATACCTCGATAATGCTGACTGTGTCGGCAAGAGCCTTGTCTCGCTGTTCCTCCGTGATAAAGCCGGCTTTATACATACATTCGATCACCACGTTGGTTCTGTCGTCCGTGATGTCCATCTTGTTTGTGCCGTCATCATAGCTGCGCGTATAGGTATTTGCGCGCGGATTCGTTTCATAGGGCTTTTGCACCATGCCTGCAAGCATCGCGCATTCCCGAATGGAAAGCTCCTTGAGCTCTTTGCCGAAATAATCCTTCGCGGCGGTTTTTACACCGTAGTTGGAGTCGCCAAGAAACACGTTGTTAAGATAAGCCTCTAGGATTTCGTCCTTGCTCAAAATCGTTTCGACCTCGAGCGAAAGATACGCTTCCTGTATTTTGCGCTTATAGGATTGCTCGTTGGTTAAAATCTTATTTTTGATTAGCTGCTGGGTAATGGTGCTCCCGCCGTGCGTATCCGCGTTGCGCAGCGTATTGACGACGGCGGAAAACAGACGCTTGTAATCAACACCCCCATGTTTATAAAAACGCACATCCTCTACGGAAATGACCGCGTTTTTCAGCATGTCGGGTATTTCCTCAATATCCGCCCAGTCGCGATATTCCATTCCCGCGAAGGTCGTGATCAGATTTCCGTTTCTATCGTAAATATAGGAAGTCTGATCGCTTTTC
>CAZNJN010000161.1:0-4355 GCA_964573365.1 uncultured Oscillospiraceae bacterium | reverse complement strand
TTATACCATATTTATACCATATTCGGCGGTATTGATTAAATCAGAGGTTCCCTAATATTTCTTCTCAAGATTTATGCAAACTGTTTAATATCGAAACTGGAGAGCTGGATTTGCTTTCCGGCGGCGCACCGTGTCAGTCTTTTTCGTATGCCGGAAAACGATTAGGGCTGGATGATGCAAGAGGAACGCTTTTCTATCATTTCGCCCTGTTTCTTGAAAAACTTCTACCTAAGACCTTTTTGTTTGAAAACGTGAAGGGATTATTGTCGCATAATCATGGAAAAACTTATCAGACGATTATAGAAATATTTGAAAACACAGGCTATACAATTCAAAAAAGGGTTTTGAACGCATGGGACTATGGCGTAGCGCAAAAAAGAGAGCGATTGATCACAATAGGGGTTCGCAATGATGTAAAAGATCAAATAAAAGTACAATTTCCTGTGCCGCATCAGTATAAGCCTGTACTACGGGATATCCTGCAGGATGTACCTCCAAGCGAATGCGCACAGTATGGGGAATATAAAAGAGAGATTTTTGCAATGGTGCCTCCGGGCGGATATTGGCGGGATATAAATGAGGAAGTAGCAAAACAGTATATGAAAAGCTGTTGGGATATGGGAGGCGGTCGAACAGGTATCCTCAGGCGATTGAGCATGGAAGAACCATCTCTTGCGGTTTTGACATCTCCCTCACAAAAGCAAACGGATAGGTGTCACCCTGTCGATGCCCGTCCCTTCAGCGTTCGCGAAAACGCCCGCTGCCAAAGCTTTCCCGATGATTGGACGTTTTATGGAAGCGTCGCAAGCCAATACAGGCAGGTCGGTAATGCGGTTCCCGTCTTGCTAGCCTATGAAATAGCAAGCGAAATTTGTAAAGCGTTAAAAGGGGAAAATGCGATGTGGCCGTTGAACTTTATTTCCGAAGATGATTTTACAAGACACGTTCAGCTTACGATTGAGCATTATGGTGCGAAGCTGAAATCATATAATTTGAAACGCTTTAATAAAAACCTGATTGATCCAATAAAACTGCTTTTTGACAAAAACGTCTATCATTTTTCATGGGAGGAAATTGTTAAAAACGAGATTTTCCGGCAAAGAGACAAGGCAAATAATAATGATATTGGGTATTTTCACCAAGGAATATTCCAGTATATAAAGGACTGCTCAGTGCCGGCGTCTGGATGGGATGTTATTGTCCGCCGAGAAAACGGGATAGTTATGCCTGATGGTGATAAAGTAAAAACTGTATATGTTGAAATGAAAAATAAGCATAATACAATGAACGATGCGTCATCATCCAAAACGTATATGAAAATGCAGGGACAACTTCTTTCGGATGATGATTGTATTTGCTGTCTTGTCGAGGCAATAGCGAAAAAATCGCAGAATATAACGTGGAGCGTAAGCGTGGATGGTCAACAACAAAAACACCGCCGCATTCGCAGATTGAGCATGGATGCGTTTTATGAGCTTGTCACTGGAGAAAAGGATGCTTTTTACCAAATGTGCAGGGTACTGCCATCAATCATTGAAAGCGTTGTGAAAAACACAAACACGATAGAGATACCGAACGATACGGTTATTGAAGAATTAAGGAGCACAGCGAAAGAGGAAGACGGTTCCATCCTTGTCGCACTGTATATGCTGGGATTTGGTTCCTATATTGGCTTTTGCGCAGAATAACTATATCCTTTATTACCCGCAAAGGCAAATAATACAGACGCGCTTCAAAATGACGGCAGACTACCTTCACGCTAGCCTGCCGTCATCGAATTTTATTCCAGCATCCACCGAAGCCGCATAAGCGTCATGCGGCGGCGCATAAAGGGATGATAGTAGAAGCCCTGCTCGCCAAGCTCCTTGGATACGGCGATCTCCTCGATCGTCGTCGCGCAGTGCGCGCGCTGCATCAGCGCAAGCAGCGCTTCGTCCGTGGGGAGCTGCTCGTTTACGATGCGGCATATTTTTTCCCAGTTCTGCGCAAGGATCGCGGGAGAGGTTTCCGCCGTGATCGTTTCAGGCGTATTCACCTTCATCATCTCCGCGCCGAGCTTTGGACCGTAGGCGGCGCATATCTCGTCCCAGTCCAGCTTTTCCTTATGCGGCGTGATGTTTTTTCGCGCGACCAGCTCGTGATAAAAGCGGTTGACAAGTACGGTGGCGACGCCGCATTTTTTGCCGTGGAAATCGGAAATGAGACCCTGCTCCAGCTTTTTGCATTCCCAAAAATGCGAGATGATGTGTTCTGTTCCGCTGCCCGGGCGCGTGCAGTTGGCGACGCGCATAGCGATGCCTGTAAGCACCAGCGACTCAAATACCGCCGCCGCCGCTTCCTCGTCCTCGGCGGTGAGCTTGTCCGCCAAGGCGACGATGCGCATAAGCGCGTCCTTGGTTAAATCAAAAATGCGCGGGCAAAGATACTCTCCCGTGGTGAGATGGGATACCTGCCAGTCCACAAGCCCCGTGTATTTGGCGATCATATCGCCAAAGCCGGCGCTTTTTAAGACCTGCGGCGCTTTTGAAAGAAGCTCTGTATCCGTAAGGATCACGGAGGGCTGATGCGCGACATAGGAAATTTTGAAATTGTTTTCCGTGATGGGCGTACTGCCCGAGGCAAAGCCGTCCATGCTCGGCGCGGTAGCGAAAATGGCGAAGGCCTTCTTTTGACGAAAGCTCGAAAGGCGGCAAATGTCGTTGAGCGAGCCGGTGCCGACCGAGAGAACGCCGTCCACATCGCCCATGAGAGACTCAAGCACGCGTACCTCTTGCATATCCGCCGCGCGAAGATCCTTATACAGCTTTGGCTTTATGCTAAAGCCCGCGTCGATAAGGCTTTTTTCAATACCGTCCGCCGCGGCAAGCGTATTTTGATCCGCCACAAGCAGAATGCTTTTGGGAAAGCCGTGCTTTTGTAAAAGCGAACCCGCGCGGCGCACATTTCCGCTGTCGCATTCGACCGCCTTCAGCTCGCACGCATGGTCTCTGCCGCAGGGACAGTTTTCTAAAGAAGCAATAATTTTTGAAACATCCATGGATGATGAACGATCCTTTCCTATAAAGGTGTTTTATTTAAGTATAGCCGTAAAGCGAGGACGATGAAAGGGCTTTTCATAAAAAACGGCGCGTCCCCGGAAAGGACGCGCTGTTTTTTTGAATGTTCTTTTCAGCAGACAAGCGTACCGTCGGGGAAGGCGTCAGTGAGCGTAGTGAGCATGGAAAGCTCGCTTTCGTCGCCGTTCACGGCGGAAAGGATCATGCCTCGGCTTTCGATGCCCGCGATCATGCGCGGCGCAAGATTCGCGGCGATGATCACGTTTTTGCCGATCAGCTTTTCCGGCTCGCCGTACCACTTGCGAATGCCGGAGAGGATGGTTCGCTCCTCCTCGCCTACCTTGAGGGTGAAAATAAGCAGCTTGCGGCTGTTTTCCGCAAATTTGCAGTCCAGCACCTTCGCTACGCGCATTTCCACCTTGCAGAAATCCTCAAAGGGAATTTCCTTGGGGAACTCGATGGAGGTATGCTTGCCCTTATCGGCTTTTTTAGCGTCCTTTTCAGCCTGCTTTTCTTCTTTTTGCGCCGCCTTTTCGGATTCCTTCGCCGCCTTTTCCGCTTCCTTCATTTTCGTTTCCGTTTCCGCGCTGAGCGCTTCAAGCTCCGCCTTTACATCGATGCGCGGGAAAAGATTTTCTCCCTTTTGCACCTTGGTTCCGCTCTTAAGCGCGCCAAAGTGCAGACTTTCGATGCTCAAAAGCTCCTCTTCACCGCTTATGCCAAGCTGATCGAACATCTTGGGCGCGGTATCGGGCAGGTATGCCTGTAGCGGAACCGCCACAAAGCGGAGACATTCCGCTAAATTATACATGACCGTCGCAAGGCGCGCTTTTTTGCCCTCGTCCTTAGCGAGCACCCAAGGCGCGGTAACGTCGATATACTTGTTGCATTTATCGATCAGTTCCCATATCGCCATAAGCGCCTCGGGAATACGAAGATCGTTCATGCACTTTTCAATATTGGCGGGCAGCTCGTTCGCCATCGCGATCAGCGCGTCGTCCTCCTCTCCTACGGGGCAGCTGCTTTGCGGGATTACGCCGTCAAAGTATTTTTCCATCATGCCGACCGTGCGCGAGAGAAGATTGCCAAGGTCGTTCGCCAGATCGCTGTTGATGCGGTAGATCAGCGCCTCGTTAGAAAATACGCCGTCACTGCCGAAGGGGACCTCGCGAAGGAGAAAATAACGGATGGCGTCAACGCCATAGCGCTTGCAAAGGGCGGTAGGATCGACCACATTGCCCTTGGACTTGCTCATTTTGCCGCCGTCGAGCACCAGCCAGCCGTGGCCGAACACCTGCT
>CAZNJN010000160.1:0-4361 GCA_964573365.1 uncultured Oscillospiraceae bacterium | reverse complement strand
TGAGCGAGAGCGTATCCTGCAACTGATCTCGAAAGCCGATAGCGCCGCCGCATTGATAATAGCCCGTGCGCGCCATCAGCCGGCTGCACTCCGTTTGATACGGCAGCCATGCGTTTAGCATTGCGTCAAGCTCACTCTCCCCCGTATTCACGCTAAGAGCGTCAAATCGCTCCTTCCATTTTTGCTTTACTGCACGTAGCTCTGCCTTTGCCTGTTCGCAGCTTGGATATTCTCCCAGCGCCTTTCCGCTGTATAGCGTAAAGAGCAGCTCTTTTTTTTCGCCGGCGGCAAGCTTGACGCTAAAGCTCAAACTCGTATTTTCCGCCGCCGCGCCGCAAAGTACGCGGTTTTTTGTTTCCGGCGATACGCCAAGACAGGCGCTTTGCTCCTCTCGCATATTGATTACGCTGAGAGTTTCCCCCTGTTTTTCGCTGCGGACAGCCTCCGTATGCGGCGCGTCGCCAAGCAGCCATTGCGTTTGGTACGCAATATTGAGCGTTCTATTTCGCATCAGGGGATTTTCAAGCTCCACCAAGGTATACTTGCGCGCAAGGGAGCTGTGTACAAACACCGTCATGCGCATATAGATGGCACGCGCGCCCGAAACAAAGCTGCTATAGCCAAAGCCATGCCGTATGCACAGCGGAGAAGCGTCCCTGAGCGGATTCCAGCTTTCACCCGTTTGTTCGTCCGTGATGACCAGCCTTTCGCCCTGCCTGTCGGTAAGCGGATCGTTATACCACGGCGTAAGCTTTGCCAGTTTGCTGTTTCCCGCCCAGGTATAGCCGCCGCCGCGCTCGCTTATAAGCGTACCGAAGGATTCGTTGCACATAATGTTGCACCAAGGCAGCGGCGTCTGCTTGTGTGCGCCAAGCAGAACGACGTAGCTGTAATCCAAAGGATCAAAGCCGTTATCGGTGCTTATGCCAAGCGGACGCTTAACGGCAAAGTCGTCTGTATGCGTCGAAGCGGCGTTAAGCGCGGCCTGCTTTGGCGGCTTAGCGTTTTGCAGACAAGCCTCCAGCGTTTGCGTGTCCATATCGATGAAACAAAGCGCATGCAGAATCGCGATGGCGTTTGCATCAAGATTGTACCTGTTAAAAATATACACATGCGATGAACGCAGCTTTTCAAGCTCCTCCTTGAGCTCGTTCCTATAGGCGTTTGGATAGTCTCCGATGATCACGATGTCGCAGTTCTCTCCGCGCGCGCTGAAATACGCTTCAAACGCGGCAAGCAAACGTGCAGTCCTAAGATGAGTCCACTGCGCGGCGCGCAGAAGCACGATCGGATCGTCGCCCGAAATACCCAGCGCCCAAAGTGAGGCTACGCCGCCTTTTGCGTCCGGCAAATTGTTTTTATATGGCTGACGCAGGATAAGCCGTCCCGCAAGCCTCTCAAACAGATCCGCCTTTCCGCGCTCGATATTGGAAAAGTAAAGGCTGCTTTTCGCCTGCGCTCTGGCGTATTCCCACGGATTTTCCTCCCGCAGCACAAAAGCGTCGTGCAGCGCCGTTTCGCGATCCACCGCGCAGCCGAAGATCAGTCTGCATTGCTGCGCGTCGCCGCTAGAGAGCGTAAACTCCGCGCGAATATGGCATAGCGGCTCTATGGGCGAAGAAATCGGCACATCGGGCAGCGGCTCCTTCATCGCCTCCAGTTGGCTTCTCCCCCGTCCGGGCATAATCAGCGCGTCGCTGCAATAGCGTGCCTTAACACCGTCGAGCAAGCAGAACAGCCAGACCGGCTTTTCCTCCGGCGTGTTGCGGCGCTGAAAAAGCAGTATGTTTTCCTCACATACCGCGTCGATACGCAGCTTTTGAAAAGCGGGATGCGCAGCGTCCTGCATCTTTGTGCAAAGAGAAGGCTCAAAAAACACCCCGAGGGAAAAGTTGCGGTTCTCATTCGCATGATTGGTTATGCGGATCTCCCGTATTTCCCCGTTATGCTGGGCGCTTACACAGATCCGCATCCTGCTGCCCGTTTCGTTTTGCGTCTTTTCAAACACGACCTCATGCGGCAAAAAGTAGCTGCCCGCCTCCGCCCCAATGCCGTTAATCTCCCATGCGTCCTCCTGCGTCGCCACATAGACGCGGATTCCGTTGGTCATGGTATCCTCATCCTGCGAAGCCTTCCATCTGCTGAGCATAATGTTTCCAAAGCGGCTATAGCCTCCCCCGTCCTCGCTGATAAAGGCGGTATACTGCCCGTTTGTAAGCAACTGCGTTTCGGGATAGAGATTCTGTTTTCCCGATCTGGGCGGCAGCTCCCGTATCGGCACGATCTTCTCCTTTCGGTGCAGCGCTTTAATACGCACCGACAAGGGCGATTTTTCCTCAAGCAAAAGCCGCGCGGCATGTACTTCCGGCACCTGCATAAAGCGCCGCTTGATCGAAGCGTCGCGCAGCAGATCGGCGATCGCGCAAAGTCCCATGCCCTGATGATGAGCCATATAGCTTTTTACGATTCTATAATCGTTTCCCGTGCGCGTCTGTTCAAAATCGATCGCCTCGTATAAGCCGTATTCACCCAAGGCGCCAAGCGCCTTTAGCCGTTCTATGTTCTTGATCGCCTTTGAAGGCTCGCACATAAGCGCAAGGAGCGTGGCGTAGGGCGCGAAAACCGCCTCCTCATCCTTGTCGCAAAGCGCAAGCTCGCGCACGCCGAAGGGCGCGTACTGATAGTACAGGCGTCTGTCAAAAGCGTAATACGCGCTCTCGGATATGCCCCATACGCCGCCCTTTCCCGCGTTTTCGCACTGCACCTGTACCGCCCCCATGCAGCTTCTGTAAAGGAGCGTATCCTGCGTCATGCCCGTAAACAGAACCGGCATCAAGTATTCAAACATCGTCCCGCTCCAGCTTATCAGCACCCGATCCGGCGTGAGCAGACGCCCAAGGCTGAACCAGTGGCGCTGCTCGACCTGATTCAAGGCAATCGCGACAAAGCTTAAAAGCCGTGCTTCGCTCGCGAGCAAATCATAGCGGGACGGCGAAAGGCTTCCGTTATGACTGTCATAGCCGATATAAAACAGCCTTGCTTTTTCATCATAGAGGCATCTGAAATCCGCTTTTACCGCCAAGGCGCGCAGCCTTTTTGAAAGCTCGTCCTGCTTTGCGCTTGTCGCCGCCTGCGCCGCGGCAAGCATCGCGCATACGAAATTGCCGCTGTCAACCGACGACACATAGCTGGGCACACAAGGCTGCATACTCGCTAGATCATACCAGTTAAACAGATGCCCATGCCAATCGTCCAGCTTTTCCAAGCTGTCCGCCATGCCCGAAAGACGCTTATATAGCTCGCCGGAATCAATAAAGCCAAGGTCATAAGCCGCCACGCAGGAAATGGCGCATAAGCCGATATTCGTAGGGCTCGTGCGCAGAACGGGAGGCTTTTGCGGACTCTCCTGCACATTATCCGGCGGAAGAAAGCCCGTTTTTTCATTGGCATAGGTCTCAAAAAACTGCCATGTACGCATCGCTATATCCATGAGCAGACTGCGATCCGCCTGCGAGGGCAAAGCTTTCAGCTTCTTTGCTTCCAATCCTTTTATACATAAAGGCGCAAACAGCCAGAGCAGCGCGATAAAAGCCGAGTACCAGCTATTACGCCCGAGGAAAAGAAGAAACGCGCCTGTAAGCGGGCAAAGATAGTATGCTTTTGCATAGTCGATAAAGCGGCAAAACTTGATCCCGTTCTGCTGCGCGGCCGTCTGCCATTCAAGCATATGCTTGTGAGAATACGCCATACGATAGACGCTTCGCACGATCGCGTCAAGACTGCGCCAAGCCGCATACGGCAAAAGCATGATTTCAAAGAGCGTCCGGCGAAGCAGCGGTTCGTGTTCGATCAAGAGCCCTTTCATATCGCGACGCTTTGCAAAAAGCACATTCGCCGTATCCCACAGGGCGTCAAAAAACAGGAGGAAAAAAGCCGCTAGCGCATACGCAGCGCCCATGAAGGGCAGCGCGAAAACCATCAGCAGCTTTGAAAGCGGCAGCAGCGATCTTCTGATATTTTCAAGGATCTGATAGCGCGTGATGCCGCTGGCTTTTTTCAAAAAGGGCAGCAGCTGCCAATCTCCCCGTATCCAGCGATGGAGCCTCTTCCACCAGGCAAGGCAGCTTGCCATCTCCGTATCATAGAGCGCAACGTCCTCCAACAGTCCCGCGCCCGCCATGCTTCCTTCAAGAAGATCATGGCACAACACACTATTAGGCGGTATCTTTTCGGACACCGCAAGGTAGCTGTCTACGCGCCATATGCCTTTGCCGCCAAATATGCCGTTTCCAAATACGTCCATATAGAACTCGCAAATGCTTGCCCTGTAGCTTTCAACGCCCGGATCGCCCGCCATGATT
>CAZNJN010000159.1:0-4436 GCA_964573365.1 uncultured Oscillospiraceae bacterium | reverse complement strand
TCTAAAGAGCCATGCTCGTTTAGATTTCATTTTGCTTCCTCCTTCTGGTCAAGCTTAAGCTGCTTGCCAAGCAGACTCTTGATCTTGCGCTTTTTGGCCTCATACATGGTCAGCGCCACAGTGATAACGCCGTAGGACGCGAACACGCGGAAATATTCGCCTATCATGGAGTCGCCCGTGATCTTAGCGCCCGCTGCCGGAGCCACTATAAACATCAGATGGAACAGCGTTACGCCAAGGAACACGTTGCCTATAGACGCTCTATCCACGGACGCGCCGCCGACCAGCAGCGCCGCGATACAGAACATACCGATCTGCGAATGCGAGCTGTAGGTGGAAAGGTTACCCATGTTTTGCAGATAGATTATCATACCAAAGCCTGCAAGCACCGTGGACATTACGATGGAAATGATCCTCGTGCGTTCCACATTGATGCCCGCGTCGCGCGCGACCTGCATATCCTGTCCGACCGCTCTCATATCCTGTCCGAGCTTTGTCTTTCTGAACCATACGATAAACAGGCAAAGCAGCGCGATAAGGATAAAGGTCAAAACCGGAATCTTCACGCCGTGGATGTCAATGGCGATCAGGTTGTCCAGGCACTGTCTCATTTTGAGCAGGCTCACCGTGTTTCGGATGCCGTAGCCGCGGGGCAGCTTGATGGAGGAATGCAGGATCGGGATGATCGAGCCCATCATGTAGAGCACGATGAGCTGATACAGACCGTTGATAAAATAGCTGATGATGTAGCTCGTTACCATTTCGCGTCCCTTTGCCATGTTGAGGATCTTGCCGCAGAGCAGACCCAGCAGCACCGAAATGGGGATGGAAATGATCATCGCGAGCACCACGCCGGGTATGCCGACGATCTGCCAGTCGGAAACCAGAATCAAGCCGATCTCACCTGCCATCGCGCCAAGGGTCATCCCGAAGTTAAGACCCATGCCCGCCATGATCGGAATGAGCAGGCAAAGGATCAAAAAGGTATTTCTGCCCATTCGGGTGATGATCTCGTTGATCAGATAGCTCGGTGAAAATCCGGAAATCGGGATACAGATCGCGCAGATAATCACAAACATAAGCGGCACGGAGTTGTCGCGGATGAAGCCGCCAACCTTCTTGCCAAAGCTGTTATCCAGTGAATTCTTATTCGTACTCATCTTGCGCCCTCAGTCTTTCTCGTCAAAGCATAGAGAATCATGCCGTTGGAAACGATGATTCTGATGACTTCGCTCATATCCATATGAATCATCGAATTCATAACCGTCGGCGTCATCGTCACGATGCCCTGAAACAGGAAGGTGCCGATGATCACATTGGTAATCGACGCCTTGTTGACCGAAGCGCCGCCGATCAGGATCGCGGATACGGCGGGCAGCGCCATATAGAAGGGCGCCATGTAGAGCTGCACAAATCCAAAGCCCTGCTCATATACAAGTATGCCGATCGCCGCGAGCCAAGTGGACATAATGACGGAAAGCATTCTCGTTTTATCAACATTGACGCCGGCCGCTTTTGCAAAGGTGGGGTTAGAGCCGACAGCCGTCATCGCCGTGCCGGTCTTGGTGTGGAAAAACGCCCACATCGCCAAGGCCAGTACCGCAAAGAAGAGCAGCGTGCCGACCGGTATCGAAAGATTGCCGATGTTGATCTGTAAAAAACGTGCAAGCACCTTGTCAAAGTAGCCTTCCAGCGAGATCGTTGTGCGAAGTCCCTTTCCCGCCAGTCCCCATACCATCGTCGGGCTGTGATACGGAAGCAGCAGCCACATCATGCACATGAAGGATACGGAGGAGAAGCCGACATAGGTGGCGATCATCATTTCGCCGCCCTTGATCTTGTTGAGCAGCCAGCCATAGCCGGAGCCGAAGATAAGCGCGAAGGGCGTCGCGATCACGATCGCCATCACGAAGCTCATCGCGCCCGTGAAGCCGAACTCGATCGAGAGCGTCGCGCCCAGAAGTCCCGAAATGATGCCCAGCGGCAACCCGAAGTTCAGTCCGCAGCCGGAATGGATCATCGGAACCATCGCGAGCACCAGCACGGCGTTCCAGCTAAAGCGGTTGATCGTATTGGTGATCTGCGACCAGAAGTCCGCGCCCACGAACGGCGCCGCGACCAGCAGCAGCACAAGGAAACCGGCAATGATCAGTCTCGGCAGGCCAAAGCTGTCGATAAAGCTTTTCAGTCTCCCTGAAAGCGTGTTTTTATCCATAAGTGTGTCGTTCATTCGCTCCTCCTTACTTCACTTGGCTGATCATCAGCATGCCGAATTCTTCTGACGGTTCAGTCGCAGGAAGTATGCCGGCGATACGCCCGCCCGAAACGATGGCGATTCGATCGCAGGTCTGTCTAAGCTCCTCCAGCTCCGAGGAAATGACTACAACCGTGACGCCGCTCTCCCTGTTAAACTTTTTGAGCGCGTTCAAGACCAGCGATTTCGCGCCGACGTCAATCCCTCGCGTAGGCTCGGAAACAAAAAGGAATTTCGGTTCCAAAGCAAAGGCCTTTGCAAGGCAGATCTTCTGCTGATTGCCGCCGGAAAGCTGCTTTGCGTTTTGTTTGGAGCTGGTACATTTGATCTGAAAATCCTCAATGTACTTTTCCGTCACCTCATTGATTGCCTTTTCATCTCTCCAGTTGAGCAGACCGCCGAAGTATTTCTTCAAAAACTTATTCTGGATCTGCATGGCGGGAAACGCGATGTTCCATTCGAGGGTCTCGTCTAAGAGCAGACCGACCTGCCGCCTGTCTTCGGAAACGAAGGCAAGTGAAGAATCGAGGCACTTTCTCGGGCTGTTGAGCGGGATCTCCTCCCCGTCAAAGACGACGGTTCCGCCAGCGTCGCAAAGACCCATGATGCCGTTGGGGATGCCGAGCTTGCCCTGTCCGGCTAAGCCGCCGATGCCGAGGATCTCGCCTTTTTTAATATCAAGGTTAACGTTTCGCACCGTTTCGCCGGGCATGTCCACCCAAAGCTTTTTGATCGACATGATCGTAGGCGCGTCGGGATCGATGCGTATATCGGCGTTTGCGGAGGTATCGACGTTTCTGCCGACCATCCAGCGGGTGATCTCCTTGACGTCGGTCTCTTTTGCGGGTACGTCTTTAACGACGTAGCCGTCGCGCATGACCAGCACCTTGTCGCATACGGAAAGGATCTCGTGAAGCCTGTGGGTAATGAAAATGACCGCGATCCCTTTTTCAGACATGCCCCGTATGGACTCAAGCAGCGCGTCCGCCTCTTTTTCGGTCAAGACGGCAGTCGGTTCGTCTAAGATAAGCAGCTTTAGGTGTTCCTTGCTAAGCTCTCGGGCGATTTCCGTAAACTGCTTATGTCCTACCGGCATATTATTGATAACCATGTCCGCGTCGATCTTAAAGCCCATCTTATCGATTGCTTTTTCCGAGCGCGCTTTCATTTCATTGTAATCAAGAGTATTGAGTCTTTCGCCAAAAACTTGAGAAATGACATTTGTCTTTTTCGGTTCCCTGTTGAGCAGGATGTTTTCCGTTGCCGTAAAGCCGGGGATCAGTGAAAATTCCTGATGCACCATGCCGATGCCCGCTTCAAGCGCCGCAAAGGGCGTTGCAAACTCTACTTTTTCACCGTTGAGAACGATATTCCCTTCGTAGCCGCCCGTTTCTCGTATGACGTCCATACCAAAGAGTATCTTCATCAAGGTGCTTTTTCCGGCGCCGTTTTCACCGACCAGACCGAGAACTTCGCCCTCATGGAGCGTGAGATTGATGTCAGTCAAAACCTGATTGCCGAAAAAGCTTTTCTTAATATTGCGCATCTCCAATAAAGGAGTATTCGTGTTTACCATATTATTACCTGCCTAAAATAATGGGGAGGATTTGATCCTCCCCCTTTTTTATACTTGAAAAGCTTGTGTCAGTTTATTTCGTGGTGAAATACTTTTCAGGAACTTCGACTTCGGTTGCGCCCATGTAATGGCCGGGATTACCCATGATGTAGGTATCCTGATATACAAGGAAGATATTGTCGGACTTGACGCCGGTCTCCGCGTTGGTGTAGTTGGAGCCGTTCCAAGCAGCCTTGGGAGAGAAGACTTCGTAGGCCTTGGCGATATCGTCGATGTCGCAAAGCTCGCTCTCGCCCTTGATGACGTTCATCGCGTGCTGAGCAAGACCAGCGGATACGGTGTAGCCGTAGGAGTAAGCCCAGGTGCCGAAGCGTCCCGCGCCGCCCTTTTCGTTGATCGCGGACTCGACCTTAGCAAGGATCTTTTCAAAGTCGCCGGCTTCAGCGGTCAAGTCAAGACCGAGCGCTCCGGGATAGCCCATAAGAGGAGAGGGAAGGTCGGCTTCGATGAAGTATCCGCCGTACTCGAGAAGCTGCTTGAGCAGCGGCTCGGTGTGCGCATCGTTGGTGCAGAAGTAAGCGGCGTTTTTGCCATACTTCGCGACCC
>CAZNJN010000158.1:0-4459 GCA_964573365.1 uncultured Oscillospiraceae bacterium | reverse complement strand
ACCTAAATACTATACGCAAATCAACGATCAACCCCTGCTCGTATTGGATGGAAACGACTATGACATTTCCGCGGACAATGTGCTGCGTTATGTGGGCAAATACGCAAAGCACATATCTTCGGAGGTTTATGACGCATATCGGTATATGCGGCGTTATCATCTTTGTGATTTTACGGATGATCCGAAAAAGCTGGATCAGGGTTTTACGACGGAGCTCCCGTCTTACAACGAACCATTTATCTATAATATGTGCTATAAAGGCAACGCAAGGACGCTCTCGGACAGCGTGCATGAATTTGGACATTTCCTTTCGGCTCATTATGCGCCGGGCAAAAACGTATTGGTCGATACGCTTAACTATGATATTGCCGAGGTTAATTCGCAAGGTCTGGAGCTGCTCTATGATGAATACTATGGCGAAATCTTTGGAGAAAAAAAGGCGTCACTGCTGCGCGCCAAGCACCTGACCCAATTTTTGAACAGTATTATCGAGGGATGTATTCAGGATGAGTTTCAGCAATACGCCTATGCGCATACCGATGCGTCGATTGATGAGCTCAATACACAGTATATGGAGATTCGCAAGAGCTATGGCGAAGAATACGAGGCGGGTGCGCACGACTATGACTGGATGTATGTCAATCACAGCTTCAGCGCGCCGCTCTACTACATTAGCTATGCGACGTCCGCGCTTACTGCGCTTGATATCTGGGAAAAATCTCAGAGCGACAGAGAAGCTGCGATAGACGAATATCTTCGTTTTACGTCCTATGGCGTTTATGATTATGATTATCTGGAGCTGCTGCAAATCTGCGGCATGGAAAACTTTAAGGATGAAGCGTATGTGAAACGGATCGCTAACATGACCTGCGATACGGTTGTGGATTTATTGAAGGAGGGCGTATAAAAAATCTTGACGCCGCGTGAGTGATAATACTGCAAGCATAAGATTCGTTCTGCAAAAAAGGCATCGGCACGCGAAAAAACTGAAAAACCTTCAAGCAAGAAGTAAACGAAAAATAAAGGCTATAGCAATTTGATCATGCTACAGCCTCTTTTACGAGTAAAAAACTCTTAGTTGTTAAGCGCGTCCTTAAGTGCTTTGCCGACTTTGAAGGCAGGACTTTTACTAGCCGCAATAGTGATCTCCGCACCGGTCATGGGGTTATGACCTTTATGAGCGGGACGCTCGCGCACTTCAAAAGCACCAAAGCCAACCAACTGAACTTTTTCACCTTTGACTAAGGTCTCGGTGATGGCGTCGAAAGTAGCGGCAACAGCCTTTTCGGCATCCTTTTTAGAAATTGCGCTCTTCTCGGCGACAGCTGCGATCAGTTCGGTTTTATTCATTAAAGTGTTCCTCCTGTGAAATAATGTTATTTCGATTTCTCGATTAACCGAATCCTATTCTAACAGCAAAAACGGCGGAACACAAGTCTTTTTTAGCATTTTTAATGCGTAAATCCGCTTTTTAAGAAATTTCCTTTTTAATGGAATCCCAATAGGCGTCCATTTGTTCCAAATTCAGTTCGCTAAACCTTAAACCATCCCGTATTATGGCGCTTTCCAGCCTTTGAAAGCGGGCGGCAAACTTGTCCGTGGCCGCTTGCAGCGCAAGCTCCGCGTTGAGATGCAAAAGGCGCGCGACGTTGACGCAGGCAAAAAGCAGATCGCCCAGTTCCTCCTCAATATGCGCCGCATCGGGCTCCTGCATCGCCTGCTGCAGCTCGTCGGCCTCTTCATAGACCTTTGCGAGAGCCTGCTGCGCTTGCGGCCAGTCAAAGCCCACATCCGCCGCCTTTTTTTGCACCTTGCCGCTGCGGATCAGCGCGGGCAGGGCACGCGGGATCGCGTCGATCATATCGGACTGGCTCTCAAAGTGCTTTTCCGCCTTTTTCAGCTTTTCCCAGTTGACGAGCACTTCTTCGCTCGTATCGGCTTTTACGCTGCCAAAGACATGCGGATGCCGATAAATGAGCTTGTTGACGATACCGCTTGAAATATCGCGCATGGTGAAGCAGCGCTTTTCTTCCTCAAGCTGGGCATGGAATACGATCTGCAATAAAAAATCGCCCAGTTCTTCACACATGCCCTCCGTATCCTCATCATCAATGGTTTGCAGCACCTCGTAGCATTCTTCCAGCAGGGAAGCACGAAGGGAAAGGTGCGTCTGCTTTGCGTCCCAGGGACAGCCGCCGGGCGCACGAAGAAGGCGCAGAATCTCACGCAAATCCTCAAAGCCGTGGCGGGAACGCGAAAGCAAAGGGAGAGGAGGCAAAATGATGACCGTGGAGGCAAAGTAATCAGTTTTCGGCTGCCTGTCCAGCATATAAAGAGGAATCTGCCGCACGCCATAAGCGCCACGCGCATCCATGACGCAGAAAAATAACGCCGTTTCATCGGGATAATACTCGGATAAAAAGAGCTTCACCTCTCCTGCCCTTAGCACGGTATCTAATTCTTCCACGCAAAGCGCCTGCGATGGATCAAAGGCCGCGCCAAGCGTATGGATAGACAGGGCGCTTGATACGCATGCGTGTTCAAAGGTAAGACAGGCGGCAGACATGGCGGCCTGTGCGTAGCTGACGCCGGGCAGCAGACAAAGCTCTGTTGAGGCGCTCTTTGCGCAAGTGCGTATCGCCTCAAGCTGTGCCTCGCCGATTCCGCCGCCCACAACGGCATAGACTGCATCCTTGCCACAGACAAGCCGCTTGGCGATGGCGGCGTTTAGCGCGTCAAAATCCTCGGCTTGAGCGAAAAGATCGTCCATTGCGCAAAAGTTAAGCTTGTCCTCCAAAATCCAGTTTGCGCTCGGATGCTCCGCAGTCTGCAAAAAAAGCAGAGGAGCGTACCGTATTGCATTTTCCGCGGCGCGGCTTATCGAAAACGGCGTGCTAAGGGGCGCGATCGTAATGGTTGGCATATTTTTTCTCCTTATTTGTTCCGGTACATGATTTTTTTAAGCTTGCGCCCGCCGGGAATCTGTGAAAGCTCGGCTTCGTTAAAAACGCGCAGAAGGATGCAAAGCAGGAAATATACGACAATGCCTACGGTGATCGCTGCGACCGCCGCAATCTTTCCATGGGCAGCTAAGCGGCTGTAAAGAAAAAACACGCATACGCCCATAGAAGCGGTACAGAGAAGCGGCTTCATGATGACGTCTAGAAGATTAAGCTTCATTTTTGTGGAACGCAGCGCATAGATCGTGTCGGCAAGGCCGGCAAAGGCATATAAAACCACCGTAGAAACCGCAGCGCCCTGAATATTGATACGGGGAATGCGCATAAGCACGACGAGCGTAACGACCTTGAGCACAAAGGCAATGAACAAATTGAACACAGGCACATTGGCTTTTCCCATGCCTTGAATCGCGCCGGTCATGCTTTGAACCAGAGAGAGAAAGAGCACGCCGATCGATGCTGTTTTAAGCAGTTCGGTCGCGACAGACAGATTATCCGCGCTTAAACTGGGGTAGAGGAGGGAAAGGATGGGCTCGCCCAGAATAAACAGCCCCACGCAGCAGGGAAGCCCAATGATAAGCGCAAGCTTTAAGCCAAGCTGAATACTCATGCGTACCGCCTTGTAATCACGCTGCGCCATTGCTGCGGAAATGGCGGGAACCAAACTCATGGCGAGCGCGATTGTTAGCACTCCCGGCATATTTGTCAGCGTGGATACATTTGTGCGTAATAGAGAAAAAGCGGTTTTGGCGGCTTCCTCGCCATAGCCGAGCTGACGCAAAAAACGACCGATCAACGCGGAATCGACCATACCGGAGAGGGAGCTTACCGAGGCGCCGATGGTGACGGGAATTGCTATTTTGAGCAGCTCGTTGGTTAATTGCCCGCGAGAAGCAAGTCGCACCTCGCGCTGCTTTTCGATCTGCCCTTCCAGCACATCCCGCTTGCCGATATAAAAGAGTAAGATAACGACAAGACCGGCCAGCTCGGAAAGGCTTACGCCGATCAAGGCGCCCATGGCGGCATATTCGGGTCCCATTGGGAGCATTTTTTTCGCCAGAGTCAGTCCGATCAGCAGCTTAAATACCTGCTCGGCAACCTGGGAGATGGCCGTTCCGGTCATCATTTGCATCCCTTGGAGATAGCCGCGGTAGGCGCACATCAAGGACACCAGAAGCAGCGCCGGCGCAAGCGCTTTGAAGCTTATGGATGCTTCATTAAAGGTTGAAAGCTTGGCCAGAGTATCACTGGCTGCAAACATCAGAAGACCGGTAACAAACCCGATAAAAAATAGAATAAGCAGCGCTGTTTTGAAAACATGCTTTGCACCCGCATAATCACCTAGAGACGCACGCTCGGAAACCATTTTTGAAATTGCCGTAGGAAATCCGGCGGTAGAAATGACAAGCAGACCTGCATAATAAGGGTAGGCGACTTCATAATAACACATGCCAACAGAACCGATTGAATTGGCAAGCGGAATGCGAAAAGAGGCGCCG
>CAZNJN010000157.1:3529-4528 GCA_964573365.1 uncultured Oscillospiraceae bacterium | reverse complement strand
GAACGGGAAAGGCGTCCCTTATCATGTTCAGCGAATCCCTTAGGGCAATAGCCGAAAGATAAGGGCCGAAATATCTCGCGCCGTCCTTTTTCACCTGGCGCACTACTTCAAAGCGCGGAAAGTCCTGGCGGACATCCAGCCGCACATACGGGAAATGCTTATCATCCTTCAAAAGGATGTTATAGCGAGGTTTGTTTTCTTTGATTAGATTGCTTTCAAGCGTTAGAGCTTCTGTTTCGTTGTTTGTAATGATATAGTCAAAATCGCAGATATGCGATACCATAGCCGCAACCTTGGGATGCGTTTGTTTATGAAAATACTGGCTCACGCGGTTTTTCAGATTTACCGCCTTGCCAACATAAATGAGCTCTCCCTTTGCGTCATACATCCTGTATACGCCCGACTGATCGGGCAGGAGCTTGATTTTTGCCTGTAAGGTATCGTTCATGCGCCCATTATAACACAGCGGATACCCTACTTAAAGTATTTTACGCGGTCGTCAAAAACCCGAAGCAAGACGTCGGTGAGCGTCGTGCTTTTCCCTCCTGAAAGGTCGTAAACCGTAATGTGCTCGGGAGCGAGGCTCACTAAAACGCTGATGATTCCGTCCTCTGCGCAATTTGCATAATTGATACGCGCGTCCCTATCGTCCGTAAGCGTGCAGCCTCCATCCGGATGCAATACGATATAGATGTTCTTTACTCTTGGCTCCTGCATCCGCACAAAGCCGGAAAGCACGCCGATCAGCTCCATATATTCCGTTTCAAGCAGCAGTTCTTCCGCCGCCTCCCGAATACAGCCGTCCCATGCGCTTTGCAGCCGTGGCGCACGAAAAATGATGAAGCCTTCAACATTCAAATTCTCCGCGTTCTCATAAAATCTTTGGATTTCTCCGGATATGCTTGCATCCGTAATCCGTCTTGAAAGCTGCGCAGCTTTTTTGAGAATCCATGTCTTTTCGCTCATGGTAAGCGGCAAAGCTCGTGCGCGCTCGGCAAG
>CAZNJN010000157.1:0-3519 GCA_964573365.1 uncultured Oscillospiraceae bacterium | reverse complement strand
AAGCTCCAAATAGGCAATGTCATATTGAATCATATCCGCCGCCGCCTTGCACCAAAGCAGTTCGTCCGCTTTAGATTTCGTATAAAGCGCCGCCGAGCTCCTGTTCTCTTTCAACTCAGTAAACGGCGAATGCAAGGCACAAAGCCTCTTTTTCATTAAGCGTCCCAGATCGACCTCATACTTTTGCGTATGTATTGCGCAAAGCCGCTTTTCTACCATTCTGCAGTCCTTTCCCATTTTGCAAACGCCAATTCTCCATTCTGCAAGATATGCTTGCTCTCTTGCAGCCGTACCTAGTATGTCTGAATTATTCTCCGCTTTTTCGTTCTAGTTTTTTCCATCATGCAAATCCGCCTCTTGACAAAAAACGCATTGGCAAATATAATCGATATATTATTATGGGTTGATAGGGAGTACCGCCCCTTGACCATATTCGGCTCAGATCCGTTATCCTCTGAACTAAGTGGGTTAATCCAATTAGGGTGGAACCGCGGACAAGTTGCTTTTGTTCGTCCCTAGCGTAATGCTGGGGGCGTTTTTTTATCCAATGATTATTCTCTGACAGGAGGACTTTTTATGAAAATCACACTTCCCGATGGTTCGGTAAAGGAATATCAGGACGGCTCAACCGCGCTGCAAATCGCGGAAAGCATCAGCCCGCGTCTGCGTAAGGCTACGCTGGCTGCGCTTCTTGACGATAAGCGTTACGACGCTTTTCGCCCGATTCACGGCGATCATAAGCTGCAGCTTCTCACCTTTGACGATCCCGACGGGCGCTGGACGTATCGCCACACCGCATCGCATATGATGGCACAAGCCGTACAAAAGCTGTTCCCCAAGGTAAAAGTCACCATCGGTCCTGCGATCGAGAACGGTTTTTACTACGATTTTGACATAGACGAGCCGTTCACCCCCGACGATCTGGCCAAAATCGAGCAGGAGATTGAAAATATCTCCAAGGCCAATCTGCCGCTAAAGCGCTTTGAGCTGCCTCGTGAGGAAGCCATCAAGTACATGGAGGATCGCAACGAGCCGTACAAGGTGGAATTGATTCGTGACCTTCCCGAGGACGCCGTTATCAGCTTTTATCAGCAGGGCGACTTTGTCGATCTTTGCGCAGGTACGCATGTGGAATCGACCGGACGAATCAAGAATGTAAAGCTGATGAGCGTCGCCGGAGCCTATTGGCGCGGCAATGAAAAAAACAAAATGCTTCAGCGCATCTACGGCACAGCTTTTGAAAAGAAAGCCGATCTTGACGAGTATCTCACTCGCCTTGAAGAAGCAAAAAAGCGCGATCATCGCAAGCTTGGTCGTGAGCTTGGCCTTTTTGCCCTTTGTGACGAAGCGCCCGGTATGCCTTTTTACCTTCCCAAGGGAATGGTTCTTCGCAACACGCTTATAGACTACTGGCACGATGTGCATAAAAAGTGGGATTATCTTGAAATTTCCACTCCGCAGATCATGCGCCGCAGTCTTTGGGAGACCTCGGGGCATTGGGAGCATTATAAGAATAACATGTACACAACCGTCATTGACGATGAGGATTTTGCCATTAAGCCTATGAACTGTCCCGGCAGCATCTTGGTCTACGGTTTGGAGCCGCACTCTTATAAAGAACTGCCTCTGCGCTACGGCGAACTGGGACTAGTACACCGGCATGAGCTTTCCGGCGCACTGCACGGTCTGTTCCGCGTGCGCTGTTTTACGCAGGACGACGCGCATATCCTGCTTGCGCCGGAGCAAATCAAGGACGAAGTGGTGCGTATTGCGCAGCTTTTCGACGAGGTATACTCTCTCTTCTCTTTGCCCTACACCATTGAGCTTTCCACGATGCCGGATGATCACATAGGCTCCGTAGAGGACTGGGACGTGGCGACAGCCGCCCTTTCCGACGCCATCGAGAGCATTGGTAAATCCTACGTTATAAATCCCGGCGACGGCGCATTTTACGGTCCCAAGCTGGACTTCCATATACAGGATTCTCTTGGACGTACCTGGCAATGCGGCACTATTCAGCTTGACTATCAGCTTCCCGGACGCTTTGATCTTACCTATGTAGGCGCGGATGGCGAAAAGCATTGTCCAGTAATGATACACCGCGTCGTCTTTGGCTCCGTAGAACGCTTTATAGGCGTTTTAATCGAACATTATGCCGGTAAGTTTCCAACTTGGCTTGCCCCCGTACAGGTCAAGGTACTGTCCCTTACGGATCGCACCATCGCCGCGGCAAAGGATATCGCCGCAAAGCTCGGTGCGCTCAAGCTCCGTGTCGAAACGGACGATCGTAACGAAAAAATCGGCTTTAAGATTCGCGAAGCACAAATGCAGCGTATTCCTTACATGCTGATCATCGGTGACAAGGAAGTTGAGCAGAACGTCGTAGCTGTGCGCTCACGCGATAATGGGGATCTTGGTACGATGTCCTTGGATGACTTTATCGCCAAAGTACAGGAAGAAGTACGAACCAAGGCAAATACGCTCTAAAGCGATGCAGTTAAAGAGAGGCTTGCAAGCAAGCCTCTCTTTTTTTATACGCAGGTCGGCAATCCGGAGAAGCTGAACGTGCCATATACGGTAATGTTCGTATTATCGGAATTTCGGTAATCGGAGATCGCCACTTGAATCGACGGGGTGACGTTGCTGCAATTCAGCTCGGTAAGCTCCGGTTCTTCACTGCCACAAATATAGCCGATAAATTCATCGACCATCACATTTCCGAAGCAGCTCATGCACACCGGCACACCGCAATCCGCCGTAATGGGACCTACGTCGATCACATAGGGAATCGCGCCTGACAGACCGATCTTAAATACATCCACAGGGCAGGTTCCGCCACAGGGAAGCTCCGCCTGTACCGTTTCCGGTTCTACCGTATAGCCAAGATAGCCTGTGTCATATGCGATTCTTGCGCAGTCTTCCTTGATGTTACTTGCGTTAAAGGGTGAGTTTACAGTCATCGTCTCGCAAAACTCCACGCTTCTAGTGCAGCAGCGATGCCGGCAGGAGCATCCGCTCTCTTCTTGCGTCTGTACCTGTGCCTCCGTTTGTTGCTGTCTTCCTTCTGTATCTGCGACCGCTCCGACAGGGCGGGCTCGTTCCGAGTTTTGCGTGCTCCGGTTGGTGGGCGGATTCATAATTCGCGTTGCCATCGCCAATTTCTCCTTTTCAGGTATTTATATCATCATAGTATGATTTCATTGATAATTCTGTTTATAATTTTTATTGACAAAGCGTAAGGAAATCTGTATAATAATTCTTGCAGTTTGAATTGCGGCCATGGCGGAATCGGCAGACGCGTACGTTTGAGGGGCGTATGGGAGACCGTATGAGTTCAAGTCTCATTGGCCGCACCAAACTAAGGGGCTGTAGCAAAATGAAAAAGCTGCAGCCCCTTACCATATGAGTCAAAGGCTGGGGGAACAGAAGAAAAGCAGCGTCCTGTGGGAAGAAAACGTACAGACTTAATAACGGCGCCTTTCCAACGCACATCTTTGGTTAGAAACATATTCACTTTTG
>CAZNJN010000156.1:0-4561 GCA_964573365.1 uncultured Oscillospiraceae bacterium | reverse complement strand
GAATCCCTCCACCGCCTTGCGGCGGTCCCCCTCCCTTTAACAAGGGAGGCTTGGTCGCTGCTTGCCACAGGCCCCCTTGCTAAAGGGGGCGCTCAGGCGTAGCCTGACTGGGGGATCGGCCCCCCGCCTTCTTACTTTTCTTTCTTTTCTTCCTCTGCCGCCGCGTTTTTGAGCAGCGCGGCAAGCTTCATGCCGCTTGCGGCGGAAACGCGATTCTGCTCGCGCGTCTGATCCAAGGTTTCACCGCGCAAAATTTTCACCGTGCGCGGGGCGTCAATGCCAAGGCGGACTTTATTATCGCCCGTAAAGCCAAGCACCGTCACGCGAATCTCACTGCCGATGATCAGGCTTTCGTCGGTTTTTCTCGTCAATACCAGCATCGCTTATTCCCCCGCGTTCTGCTCGATCGCCTGATAGTAGGCGACAAGCCCCGCAAAGGCGGGATAGCGAATGGCGTCGGAATTGCCGTATTCCATGATGATCTGGCGCGCCTTGCGGTTTTTCATGTTGATGAGGATGGGCGCGCAGAGATTGACAGTCATTTTTTTGATGTCGTCCGGGATCACGACCACGTTCACCACAAGCACCTCGTCCGCGCCGGGCATATCCAGCGAATGCAGCTCCGCGTCGTCCACATCCAGCTCGTAGTCGGGCTTGATCAAAAACGGATTGATGATGGGCAGCGATACCGTAGGATCGTCAACGGCCTGAAGCCACTGGATCGGCTCCGTATTTTCCGAAAGGATCACCGCGAAGCGACGCAGCTCTTCAAAGCCCAACAGCCCCTCGCTAAAATGCAGGATGCTATCCGGATCGATCTCCGTTCTGCCAAAGCGGCTGGTTTCAATCATCATGGACATAGGACGCATACCTCATATTTTAAGATTTGCTAAGTTTATGGTTATTCTACTATATATTTGTAGCTGTGTCAAAACAGGCGCAAGCTTTTGTGTGTTTTTTACGGCTAGACCTTTTTATCCAGTCTTTTGCCATAGCCTTCGCGCTCGATCTGCTCCGCCTCCTGCTCCGCTACGCGGATCACCTCGCCGCTGACAAGCCGGATTTCAACGGAGTGCGGCGTGACGGAAATCTGCGGCATGGGATCGCCCTCCCATTCCATTTCCAGCTCGCCCATATCCCAGTCGATCTCCATATCGCCCATGTCCCATTCCACCTCGGGAAGCGGCGCGGGGATCGATACGGTGTCATACACGGGGACGCTGTCCTGTATCATATTGCTCAGCGATACCTGCGCCACGATATTGGAATCCCCCGCGCGGTAATAGTTGGAATACTGCTCGGCCTCGCTGTTGGTACGCTGAATGCCGTCCATCATCGCCTGACGGTTTCGCTGTATCATCCGGCGGCGCTGCGCGTCGGGGCCTCGTCTGCCTACCTGCTCTCCAAGAAGCTGCTGCGAGTTGGCGATCCGAAAGCGCGTATGCGTCCGCGTTACGTTCATACGCGGCGACGTCCGGCGCACAACAAGACGCATCGGTTCACGTTGGATCTCCAGCACGGCGCGCGTACTGTGAATATCTAATCTCGGTACAGACATAGACACGCCCTCCTTCGCGTTGTCTAAGCGACGCCGTCCTTTTCGCCGCATACCGCCCATCGCATCATCCTGATGCCTGTGCTACGGCAGCTTTTTTGCTAAAGTCCGGCTATGGCGGTTCTTTTCCCGCCGCATCTTTTCTATCGATTCGCCTTAGTTCAAAAAGTCAAGCAGCGTGGGCTGTATCACCTTCGCGCCCACCGCGAGACACTGATTGTACACGGCCTCCGCCATTTTCCAATACATGATCGTTTCCGCCGAATCAATATCCTCCACCTGCGACTTGATCTCGGTATAATTGATCGTATCCAGACTGTAGCGGTCGCTGAGCATGTCGTAGCGCGTTTCCGCGGAAGCGGTCTTGACAAGGCAGGTAGTTATGTTCTCCTGCGCCTTTTGCAGGTCGCCGATGTAGCCGCTAAGCTCGGTGCTTACATCCTCGCTTGAGGAACTGCCGTTCATCAGCTCGATAATGCCGTCCATGATCTTGAAAATGTTGCTCTCGCCGACGCCGACAACCTCGACGCCCGGCATACTCATATCCATGTTCAGCTCATAGCCGACCTCGACCTGCACCTGCTGACTCTGCTCCTTTTTGATGAGGGCGACGTTTGCGGCGTCGGAAATGTTGCTTAGATCGATGCCGTTATAAAGCACGTTTCCGTTCGCGTCCTCGCTAAAGGGCGCGTTGCTCGTATTGTAGCCCGAGAAAACGTACTGGGAGCCGACCGCCGTATTGAGCGCCTCCTTGATCGTGTCTCGAAGGCCGCTCACAAGCGAGGCGATGTTTTTTCTGTCGGAATCGTTATAGACGTCCGTTGAAGCCTGCACGACGCTCTCAAGCGTGCTCGTCATGTGCGAGCTGATCTGCTGTAACGCGGTATCGGCAGCAGTCGTCCATTCCTTCGTTTTTTGCAGATTATCCTGATAGCGCGCAACGTCCGAAAGCCTTGTGCGCGCGGTGAGCGAATCGAGTACGCCGACCGGATCGTCCGAAATATGCACGATACGGCGCTGTGTGGATAGCTGCTGGGTATACTTGTTCATCTTTTGCATGTTCGTTTGCAGGTTTGTCTTAAACTTGCCGACCATCATGTTATTGGTTATCCGCATAGCCATAGCCTGTTCCTCCTTCTGCGCCGCGCTTTACAGTCCGACCCGACCCATTTTGTTGATCAGCGTATCCAGTTCGTCGTCAATCGTGGTAAGAATACGCGCCGAAGCGTTGTACGCGTGTGTAAAACGCACCATATCCGTCATTTCATCATCAAGAGACACGCCTGAAATCGAAGTTTTCTGATCCTCGATCGCCGAAAGCCGCGTTTCCTGCGCGTCCACCATGTTTGTGTTATGCTTTTGCGAGGTCGCGACGCTCGTCACAAGGCTTGTGAGATCGCTTGAAAAATTGTCCGGCAGACCCAGATCGTTTTTCTTGCTGAAAAGCGTGATGATGTCGTTAAGGTTCTCGTTATTGCCCATGAGCTGATTCTCGTCGGTATACTCCTCATGGGGGGAGAGCACCTGCTCGCTCGAAGCGCCGATCAAATACGGAGAGGCGAGCGCCGCCGCCGAGATGGAAAGATTTTTCGCGTTGACCTTCGCGTAGCCGTCCTTGCTGCCCGCTTCAAAAAGATCCACACCCTGTATGGAGGGATAGTATTGTGTGCCGTCCGCCGCCGTCTGCATCGGGATGCCCGTGATCATAATATAGTTTCCGGCGCTGTCCGTCGCCGCCGTACCATCGGCGTTCATCATATGATATTGCGCCGTGTCTCCCGCCGTAAGCTCCTCGCTTTGGGTAAAGGGCAGCGTGTAGCCCTTTCTCGAAACCGCGTTGACCTCCTCGGCGATACGCCGCGCAAGAGAGTTGAGCTGCTCCACCACATACGGGATTCCCGCCTCGGACTCCGTGCCGCCGTCGCGCATGGTGAAATACGCGCCGAGCGAACCGCCCTCGACCTTGAGCTGATCCTCCAGACTGATGCCGGGCTTGCCGAACTCGTCCGCCCACACGACGGAATACTGCGTGGTGACGACCTCTTCATTATTGAGAACATCCAGTTGATTCTCGCAGCCCTTGTCGTATACGGTGATCTTATTGCTGCTATAGCCGTTGACAAGATCCCTGCCGCCTATGGAAATGACCATCTGCCCTTTGGCGTCCTCATAATAGTCATAGCCGATATAGCCGCTCAGCTCGTCCATAAGTACGTTTCGCTGGTCGCGAAGATCGTTGGCTGTGGCGCCGGTTAGCTCGTAGCCGAAGATCTGATAATTCAAGTTGGCGATCGACTCCGCCACATCGTTGATCTGACCGACGGTCGTCGAAATATTCGTATTGAGGTTGGAATGCTGCTCGGCCAGCTTGCCGTATACATAATTAAAGGATTCTGTAAGCGCGGTTCCCGCTTCCACCAGCGCGGTGCGAATATCCTTGGATGAAACGTTATTGGATACGTCGCTGAGCGCCTCGCTGAATTTTGCGAGCGCATTATAGATGCTTGCGGAGCTGTCGTCATCCTCCAATACGGAATCAAAGATCTGTTCCACCATATAGAACTGTTTTTCACAGGTCTGCCAATAGGAGGTATCCGTTTTCTCCTCCCGGTAGGTCACGTCGAGAAACAGATCCCGGATCTGGTTGACGCTAAGCGCCTCTGAGCCCTGCCCGGTGCTGGATTTGTTGTCAAGAGCAAACTGCAGCGTCGAGTTTGCGATCACCTTGGCGGCGGTTGAAAGCCGTTGGCGCGTATAGCCCGCCGTGTCCACATTCGAGATGTTATGGCCAGTGATATTCAGTTGGCTTTGCGCGGTATATAAACCGCTGCGCGCGACCTCCACGCCGTAAAATGTCGAATATGACATAGCTTTTCTCCTATATCTCGCTGTCTATAAAGCGCGGACGCGTTTGCGCGTCCCTGTCAAGCTCGGTTCCGTCCATCGTGTAGTAATTGCCCGGATCGCCGCTGCCGCCCTCGCGCGCAGCGGCCAAGATAAAAGAGG
>CAZNJN010000155.1:0-4626 GCA_964573365.1 uncultured Oscillospiraceae bacterium | reverse complement strand
ACGACTATGCCGGATTTTTTAGGGGAACTTAATCCCTATGATAGGACGCCTTTACAGCACGGCTTTTCGGACTACCTTTTTCCTACGGCGACAGATATGCCCGAAATATCGGTCGATTTTGTGAATAAGCCGGTGGATATGGGTGAGCTGCGGGTAAAGGGCTTGGCGGAGCTGGGCATCAGCGGACCCGTACCCGCGATTATCGCCGCGATCCACGACGCCGCGGGAATATGGATAACCGATATTCCGGCGATGCCCGAGCGCGTGCTTGAAAAGCTGATGGAGGCAGAGAAAAATGAAAAGTAGAGTTTTTCTCGGTTTAGATCTAGGGACGACGCTGGTGAAGTGCATCGCGGTGGACGAGAATGGAAAAACCCTGGCGCAGAGCAGCTATGCCCTCACAACGGACAGAAGTCAAAGAGGAATGGCGTTGCAGGACCCCGAAGAGTGGAAATTCGCAATCGTTCAGGTTTTGAAAAAAACGGTGTTCCTGCTGGGCGATTTGGATCAAAGCATCGTGGCGATGGGCGTATCGACGCACGGTCCCGGCTTGGTTTTATCCGACGCGCATGAATACGAACTTGCACCCTGCGCGATCTGGCAGGACGAGCGGTCGGCAAAATACGGCGAAAGACTTTTTCGCCAGATCGGCTACTCCTGGGTGGGTCACGGCATGCCGCAGACGGGACTTGCGGCGCACATTTTGATGTGCAAGGAGGAAACGCCCGCGCTTTTTGAAAAAGCCGCTTTTATTGAGGACGTGAAGGGCTTTATTTTAAGCTTTCTTACAGGCGAGCATGTGAGCGAGGCTTCGTCAAACGGCTGTGCCGCCATGAGTGATGCGGAGCTGTCGGTGATCGGCGTGTCGAGGGAGCGAATGGGAAGGCTGATTCCCTTTGAGGAAACGGCGGGTACGCTTAAAGCGGAGATCGCAAAGCAATGCGGGATGCCCCTACAGGTGCAGGTGGTGGCAGGGCTTAACGACGGCGCTGCCGCGATGCTGGGCGCGGGGGTGCTTGGCGCAAACGCGGGCGCGGTCAGCGTAAGCACGAACGGCGTGGCGCGGATCGTGCTAAAGAGCAAGCCAAAGGGTAAAACGCTTTATGAAAGCGGAATGTTTTGCTGGCCGTATGTGGAGGACAGCTTTGTGCTGGGGGGCTTTACAAAGACCGCAGGCGACGCGGTGCGCTGGTTTATAGACCTTGCCTATAGGGGGGAGGGCGCGCCCTACGCTGTTTTGACCGATGAGGCGGCGCATTCTTTGCCCGGGGCGAACGGCGTAAGCTTTTTTCCCTGGCTTATGGGGAAAGGCTCTCCCGCGGCAAGCGAAACACCCGCGGGGGTATTTTCCGGCCTTTCACGCTCGACTACGCGCGGCGATATGGCGCGCGCGCTGCTCGAGGGCGTAGCCTATTCCATCTGGGATATAGGCATGCACTTTCAAAAGCTTGGCTACGCCTGGAAAAGCGGCGTGAAGATCACGGGCGGCGCTGCAAAAAATCCCGTACTCTGCGATATTTTGCAAAGCGTGAGCGGCGTTTCACTTTTACGCGCGGAATCGGACAGCGTTTTGGGCGCGGCGCTTTGCGCCATGCGCGCCTTTGACTGCTTCTCCAGCTATGAGGAGGCGGCAGCGCGCATGATCCATACCCAAAAGATTCAGGAGAGTATCGAAGGACAAAGTGAAACATATAAAAAGCTTTACGAGCAATATCTGGAAAATGTCAAAGAGCTGACGCCGCTTTGCAGGCTCGATGGCGGAAAGGACGGAAAACATGAGCAGATTTCATATTGAAAAGGCTTCCACGCTGCAAGCTGCGCTCAAGCTGCTGCGCACCTGTGCGCTCGCGCCGATCGCGGGCGCGACGGATGTGATGCCGTCCCTGCAAAACGGAAAGCGCAAGGCGAACCGCTTTGTGGATGTGTTTGACCTTCAAGAGCTGCGCGGCATTGAGGAAAACGAGGATACGCTCATCATCGGAGCGGCGGTTCCCGTCGGCGAGCTGATTCTCAATCGATCGGTGCAAAAGCGGCTGCCGCTCTTGTGCGAGGCATGCTCGCATATCGCAAGCCCCCAGATCCGCAGCCGCGCGACGCTCGGCGGCAACACGGCGAACGCTTCGCCCTCCGCCGACGGCACAAACGCGCTGTTCGCTTTAGAAGCGCGCGCCATATTAACAAGCCTTGACGCGGACGGAGAGCTCAGCAGGCGAAAGCTCGAAATGCCGCAGCTATTGCTGGGCGTTAACATAACGGCGCTTCGCGTAGGGGAGATCATCGAAGCCTTCGAGATCCCCGCTTATCCCTGTGAATACAGCTTTGAAAAGGTGGGACTGCGCAACAGCATGGCGATCAGCGTAGCAAGCCTTTGCATGACGCACCGTAGGGAAGGGGAAAGGCATATTCTGCGCGCGTCGCTTGGCGCGGTCGCACCGGTCATACGAAGATGTGAAAAGGCGGAAGCGAAAATCGCGGACGCAAAGACGATCGACGACGCGTTGATCGAGGAGATCATCGCCATGTATATGGAGTGCGTAACGCCTATCGATGATATCCGCGCGAGCGCAGAGTACCGAAAAGCCGTGATGGAACGGCTGCTCAGAGATAAACTGAGAAAGCTGCTGCTGCAAGAGGAGGAGGAAGTATGCGCACGAGAATAAGCGTGACGCTCAACGGGGAGAAAAAAGAGCTGCATATTGCCGAGGATCGAATGCTGGTGGATATGATCCGCGAGGATTTAGGGCTTAAGGGCGCGAAAACAGGCTGCCGCGAAGGCGAGTGCGGCGCTTGCACGGTTCTATTGGACGGTATGCCGGTCAATTCCTGCCTCGTACCCGCCGTATCGGCAGACGGAAAGAGCATCGTGACTATAGAAGGCCTGGAAAACGAGCCGCTCGCGCAAAAGCTGATGACGGCGCTCGCGGATCACGGCGCGTCGCAATGCGGCTTTTGCACGCCGGGCATGGTGATGATGGGCTATTATCTGCTGAAAAACGGAAGGAACCCCTCAAGCGAGGCTGTGCGCAAAAGCGTAGAGGGCAACCTCTGCCGCTGCACGGGGTATCAAAAGATTATCGACGCAATCATGGACTGCAATGAGTAAAGGAGAGAAAATGATGCTTACCTTACAAGAATACTGCAAAAGAGTAAAGATGGACGCCTATGGCGGAAGCTGTGAGCTTGTGGACGACGGTATACTGGCGCTTTGCAACGAGATCAAGGCTCGCCGTGCGGACTTTGCAGACGCGCGCGCGCTCTGCGGGTACATTGAAGAGAGCGTAGAGAGCATTCTTGCCTCCGCCTCCGCGATACTGCCCCTTATCAACCTGCTTGACGCCTGTATGCGTTTTGTAGAGGAATACGAGGACAAGGCCTTAAGCGCGAAGGAGACGGCGGACGCCGCGCTTGCTCTGCTTAGCGCAAGAAAGGCGGCGCAGGATTCCTCCTTGGACATCATCGGTGAGATCGGCGCGCGTATGATTCCAGACGGCGCGAAAATATCTACCTTTTCAACCAGCGGCTCGGTGATGAGCATACTGGAAAAGGCGAAGAAGAGCGGAAAAAGCATGACCGCCACCGCGCATGAGGCGCGCCCGCATAACGAGGGCTACCGCACGATGAAGGAGATCGCCGCGATGGGCATTCCCGTAACCTTCGGCGTGGACGCGCTGCTTTGCGCGCTCGTTCCCAAGAGCGACTTGTTTATCATCGGCGCCGACGCGATCCGCGCGACCGGTGAGGCCTTTGCAAAGACCGGCTCGTATCAGGCGGCACTTGTGAGCAAATACTTCGGCATCCCGTTTTATGTGGCGGCCGATACCAGCAAGTTCGATCCTATGAGCCTGCTTGGGTATCCGCTTCGCGACAGCGCCCGTCCGAGCGAGGAGGTAAGCGAGGAGTGCGCGCCGGAAAACGCCACCATCGTCAACATCAGCTTTGAGCTGATTCCGCCGGAGCTGGTGACAGGCATTATAACCGAAAAAGGCCTCGTTACGCCGTATTCCGTGGCGACCATGATGGAGCCGGAAAAAATGAGCAAGCGCATGATGCAAAAGCTTGCCAAATGGATAGGCTGAGGTGGCAGTATGGATAAGAACTGGAGCGATCTTGCAAAGATCCTTGTCAATTATTCGGTAGAGGTAAAGGCGGGCGAAAAGGTGCTTATCACGATGATGGAAATAGGCACTTATCCCTTGGCAAGAGCCTGCTATCAGGAATGTATCAAGGCGGGCGCGCTGCCCTTTGTTGAGTTTCAATCGGTATCGCTCGAGCGCGACTTGATGCTCCTTGGAAACGAGGAGCAGGTCGAGTGGGTGAACGACATGCACATGAAGGGCATGGAATGGGCGGACTGCTATATCGGCCTTCGCGGCGCGCGAAATCCGCATGAGTTTCACGGTGTAGAGGACTCTGTACTTACCGCGCATAAGCGTATGATGGGAAAGATCAGCGCGGCGCGCTCTACTACCCGCTGGGTACTCTCGCGCGTGCCTAACGAGTCTTTTGCACAGCAGGCCGGCATAAGCGTCGATGAGATGATGGACTTTTACTTCAAAGCGACGCTGGTTGACTGGCACGCGCAGACGGCCTATCTTGAAAGCATCAAACGCTTGTATGAGAGCGGAA
>CAZNJN010000154.1:0-4697 GCA_964573365.1 uncultured Oscillospiraceae bacterium | reverse complement strand
GCCGAGGTGTTTATGACGCGCAGCACAAACGACGTGAATATGTCAAACATTGCGCGCGCGGAATTTTTCAATGAGCATGAGGTCGATCTCGGACTGCGCCTGCACTGTAACGGCAGTACAAACACGGAAAAACGAGGTGCTTTTATGCTTGTTCCCAAGGATCAAGCTTATCCGTATTATGCGCAAAACGTAAAGGCGGCAAAGGCAATTCTGGAGTGCTACGGGGACGCTACGGGTATTCCGGTGAGCCAGGGCGTCACCTACCGCGACGATCAGACGGGCTTTAACTGGTGCAAGCGCCCCGTGACGAATATTGAGATGGGACACTTGACGAATGCCGAGGATGAAAAGCTCTTGATCGATCCAGAATTTCAAAAGAAAATGGCGCAGGGGATTTTTAACGGAATTGTTCGCTATATTTCTTCTTAAGGATCGCTTTACCCAAGGCGCTCAAGCGCCTCAAAAACGGAGCCGATCGGTTCGCAAAGGATAAGCGTCGCCTGGGAATCCAGCGGCGTTTCGCTTTGATTGAGGATCACAAGCCGCTTTCCCATAAAAAACTCCGGTAGCGACGCGGCGGGATAGACGGACAGCGAAGTGCCGCCGATGAGCAGCGTATCGACGCTGAACATGCAGGCGCGCGCATTGCGGAAAACGTAATCGTCCACAGGCTCGTCATAGAGCGTAACCTCCGGCTTGATAAGCCCTCCGCAGGCGGGACAGGCGACGATTCCCTCACTGCTTCGCATAAAGGCGGCATTGTAGATGGCTCCACAGCGCATACAGCGGTTTGAATCGATGCTGCCGTGCAGCTTGAGCACGCGCCGACTGCCCGCTTTTTCGTGCAGAAGGTCGATGTTTTGTGTAATAACGGCGTTGAGCCTGCCGCTTCTTTCAAGCTTCGCAAGCGCGTAGTGCGCGGCGTTCGGCTCTGCGTCCTGCAGCAGAAAAGCGCGATAGTAGTCGTAAAACAAAGCTGTTTCCCGCGCAAAGAAATCGGCGCTTAAAATGATCTCGGGCGGATAGGAGAAGCGGCGGATGCAGGCTTCGCGCGCTTTTTCACTGCGAAAATCGGAAAGTCCGCTTTCCGTAGATACCCCTGCGCCCCCAAGAAAAAGAATGGAGCGGCTGTTCAAAAGAATGGACTGTAATTCCTTGATTTTAGCATAATCGTGCATATCCTGCCGGCCTTTCGTTAAACCAATAATCGCTTTACTCCAACCAGTACAGTATAGCATAAAAAACGGTTTCCAGCCGATTGGCAGGAAACCGTTGGTTTTCAACATGCGATGATGTTGTATAGGGTATGGCCTAGAAGAAGGACTGGAGCTGCGCGATCAAGACGATGACCATGACGATGGGTACGATGAACTTGAAGCAGATCTCCATGAACCTGTAGAGGGTGAACTTTACGCCGTTGGTAGCTTCGACCTCGGCCTTGATGACCTTGGTACCAAGGATCCAGCCGATGATGACGGACATCATCAATGCACCCAAAGGCATCATGATGCCCTCGGAAATGCAGTCATACAGGTCAAGCCAGCAGTCCAAAGCAACAGGCATAGTCTCAGTGGAAATGCCAAAGAGCGTAGCGGGAATCGGCACAACGCCGCCGCCGCCCAAACCGTCGAGCGCTACGGGGATACCAACGATGAAGATGATGACCGCAATGATCGTGGTGAGCTTTTTGCGGTTGGGTTCTTCGCCCTTCTCAATACGCTTATCGATAAGGTATGTGGTGCAGACCTCAAGGAGCGAGATGGAGGAAGTAATGGCCGCGATGAACACCAGCAGATAGAACAGGAAGCCCATAAGAGCGCCGATGAAGCCGCCCATGCCGGTAATGAATACTTCGTGCAGCGTTACGAACAGCAGGCCGGGGCCGGCGCCGTAATCAAGGCCGAAGGCCGCGCAGGCAGGCATAACAGCCATACCGGCCATCACAGCGATAAGGGTGTCCGCAACGGGGATGATGATCATGTTGGAATCGAGGTTTTGCTCTTTGCCAAGGTAAGAGCCGTAGGTGATCATGCAGCCCATGCCAAGGGAAAGCGAGAAGAACATCTGGCCGGCAGCGGTCTTGAGTACGTTGAAGAAATCAGAGCCAAGAACCGCAAAGTCGGGAACAAACATGAACCTGTAGCCTTCGCCGGCGCCGGGCTGTGCCGCAACGTAGACGATAACGACGATCAGCAGAGCCGCCAGAGCGGGCATGGCGATCTTGGAAAACTTTTCAATACCGCCCTGAATACCGCCGGATACAATGATGATGTTGATAACCATGAAGATGGCGTAATAGAGAAGCATGCCGCCCGGCGAGGTGATAAAGGAACCGAAGAATTCACCGGAACCTAAGCCGTTAAAGCCCGCGCCGCCAAACATTTGGATAATGAAGCCCACCATATAACGGAGGACCATGCCGCCCAGAACGCTGTAGAAGGCAAGAATAAAGAAGCCGGACGCAACGCCCATGTAGCCAACCCAAGACCATTTTTTGCCGATCGCGGCATAGGTGCCTACAGCGCCGCGGCCATACTTGCGGCCAAGAGCGAGCTCGCCGAGCATAACGGCGAAACCGACCAAGACGACCAAGATAAGATAAACCAGCAGAAACGCGCCACCGCCGTTTTTACCCATCTTGTACGGAAAGCCCCAAATGTTGCCAAGGCCTACCGCGGAACCGATTGCAGCCATGAGGAATCCAAAGGAAGACCCCCATTGACCTCGCTTGTTTTCCATGATAGAAAACCTCCTTATTATTATTTCTGCGTCATGGTAGCATCATGGTACAAGAAAAGTACCATTTCAGCTATTATTTAGAATTTTAACACAAGGCGTCACAATACGTCAACGACGAGTTTCATTTTCCGTCACAATTTAGGAAAACATGTAGACAAAAACATAAGAGAAATAGGCTTGCGTCGCTTTTGACGTCAAGATCGATCGCTCACGGAAGACAGAAGGAAAAGCGTTAAGATTCTATATACCGGATCGTCATATTTATATGTAGGAGAGCGGAGGATTAGATGTCCTCGTGCAAATAAACGCGCGGCACGCGCGGCGTAATAAGGCAGGTGAGCTCATAATTGATGGTACCTACGATCTGCGCCGCTTCCTCCGTACTCATACCGTCACCACCCCAGAGCGAAACCTCGTCACCGGGATGGATCTCGTTTTCATGTCCGCTGATGTCGATCATGTGCATATCCATGCAGATGCGTCCGATCTGCTTATAGGTATTTGAGCCGATCTTATCAAAACCCTGGTTGGAGAGACGGCGTGGATGCCCGTCCGCATAGCCTGCAAGCACAACGGCGCTGGAGAAGCTATTTTCGCATTGAAAGGTACGACCGTAGCTTACGGAGGCGCCTTCGGGAAAGCTGCGAATCTGCCCGACGCGGGATTTAAGCGTCATAACGGGACGCAGCGAACCGTCCTTATGCGGCATACTGTCAGGATACATGCCGTAGAGAATGATCCCCTCCCGTACCATGTCGATCTGCGTTTCGGGATGATTCATAATACAGGCGCTGTTGCTCGTATGGCAGGTTTCGGGACGAAGCCCCCGATCACATAGGTACTGAAGCACCGTTTGGTAATTATCGAGCTGCCATGCCGTATACGCGTCTTGCGAGGGCGTATCGGCGACGGAAAAATGCGTAAACATGCCTTTTACGCAAAGCGAGGGCAGCTCGCAAATGCGCGCGGCGGCTTGTGCGGCCTCCAGCGCATGTTCGCGTCCCTGCGCCAAAAGTCCCACGCGGGACATTCCCGTATCCAGCTTGATATGCACCTTGACGCGCACGCCTGCCTTTTTTGCCGCGCTATTGAGCAAAGCGGCATGCTCCTCGTCAACGACAGTCTGGGTAATGTCGTTACCAGCGAGCTTTTTTGCGTATTCGGGCGGCGTATAGCCCAGAATCAGGATGGGGAGATCCACGCCGGAGCCGCGCAAAAGAATTGCCTCGTTCAGACTGGCTACGGCAAAAGCGTCCGCGCCGTGCCGTTCCAAAAAACGCCCGCAATGCAGCGCGCCATGCCCATAGGCGTCCGCCTTGACGACGCACATAACCTGCTTTCCGGTTTGCTTGGCAAACTGGAAATTATGCAATAGAGCAGACATATCGATTTCCGCCCAGGATCTAAAATCAAGAGGCAGCGTTGACATAAAAATACCCATCCCTTTTTCAGATTAGAAATTGATTATGCGGACAAAACAGAATAAAATATATAGAACAATATATCATACTCGCAAGTAAAATCCAATAGTGGCAAAAGACTAAACTTTTCTTTAAGAAATGCGATGTTATGAGTAGTGAAGCTACGAACAGCAGTAAAAAACGGGGAGAGGATGTAAGTATGGAAACAGAAGTCAAAAAGAACGAAGAAGGCAAGCTTGAAACAACAGCCGACGTCCAGTCGCTTTTGGAAAAAATCGAAAAGAACGTCGCGAAGCAGACAAAGTATTCCCGTCTGCAATTTTTCTGCGCGGCGCTCGCAGTGGTGATTTTAGTGGTCGCGCTGCTTGCAGTAGGTATTAAGCTATTCCCCTTGATCGATCAGGTGAGCCAGACGCTCAGCTTAGTGAACACCACGATTACGGATATGAAGCTTGGAGAAATGACCAAGAGCGTTACCGATCTGGCGCAGGCGGGAAGCAAGGGTATATCCGACGCGCTCAAGCAAATTGACTCGGC
>CAZNJN010000153.1:0-4727 GCA_964573365.1 uncultured Oscillospiraceae bacterium | reverse complement strand
TACCCTCATCCAGCACGCAGACCTGCGTGGCATAGCCGTAGGCCACATGGCTGACGGGATTAGGGACGTCAGCGCCAAGCGGATCGGTCTTTGCAAGGTATTCGGCGTAGAATTCCATACCCTCAAGCTCCTCGATGGTTTTCCCATGCAGAGCCTCGTTGAACTTTTCGCAGGCACGACGGCAGGCTTCGCCCGTGATGAGCGTCTGACGCGAGCCGCTTGTGGTGCCGGAATCGGGCGATTCAAAGGTATTGGAACGCTCGTAGACGATTTTTTCTCTGGGCAGACGTGTAGTCTCGACCGCAAACTGCACAAGCACCGTGCCTAAGCCTTGACCGATGCAGCTTGCGCCGGTGTAAATATGCAGCTTTCCGTCCTTCGCAAGCAGGCGGACACGTCCCGTATCGGGTATACCCACGCCAACGCCCGCGTTCTTCATTGCGCAGGCGATACCGGCAAATTTGCTGCTCTCATATACGTCTTTAACAGCCTCAAGCGTCTCGACAAGTCCCGTCGATTCGTCTACGATCTGTCCGTTTGGCAATACCTGCCCCGGCCGTATCGCGTTGCGGTAACGGATCTCCCAGTGGCTCATTCCAAGCTTATCCGCCATCATGTTGAGCAGCGTTTCTGTCACAAGGCAGGTCTGCGTAACGCCAAAGCCGCGGAAAGCGCCCGCCGGCGGATTATTGGTATAGTAGGCATAGCCGTCGATCTCAAAATTCTGATAGTTATAGGGACCCGCCGCATGCGTGCAGGCGCGCTCCAAGACGGGACCACCCAAGGAGGCGTATGCGCCGGTATCCGCGACGACCTTTGCCTTGATGCCCTGTATGATGCCCTGATTATCGCAGCCGAGCGTAAAGTCCATATCCATGGGGTGACGCTTGGGGTGGATGATGATGCTTTCGGCGCGTGTGAGCTTGACCTTGACAGGACGCTTTGCAAGGAACGCGATCAAGGCCGCGTGATGCTGTACCGTCACATCCTCTTTTCCGCCAAAGCCGCCGCCGACGAGCGCGTTTTCTACGCGCACCTTCTCCTTGGGGATACCGAGCAGCCCCGCGGTCTCCTGCTGGGTGTCGTATACGCCTTGGTCGGTGGAATAGATCAGTACGCCTTCCTCATAGGGCATGGCGACTGCGCATTCAGGCTCAAGAAACGCATGCTCCGTATAGGGCGTATGGAATTGCACATGAAGCACGTTGGGGCTGTTCTCAATCGCTTGAACCGCATCGCCGCGCGAAACATGCTTGTGCGCCAGAAGATTGCCCTTTTCATGCAGCAGCGGCGCGCCTTCGGCCATCGCCTCCCGGGGAGAACGAACGGGCGTCAAGACCTCGTATTCGACCTCAATGAGCGTTTTCGCCTGCTCGAGAAGCTCCTGTGTTTCCGCCGCGACAAGGCACACGGGATCGCCCAAATAACGGGTGATTTCGCCAACGGGGATGAGCGCGTCCCAATCCTTCATCAAGTGTCCGACGACGCGGTTGCCGGGGATATCCTTCGCGGTATACACGCCGACCACGCCGGAAAGCGCAAGCGCCTTTTCCGCATGGATGGCGAGAATGCGGGCGCGCGGATGGGCGGTGCGTACAGCGCTGCCGTAGATCATGCCCTCAATATAAATGTCGTCGGGATACTGGCCGTAGCCCTGCACCTTTTCGGGCACGTCCAGACGATGTACTCTTGAACCGATGCGCCAGTTGCTCTCTGCCTGCGGTACAACACCCGAGCGCAGTACCTCAGAAGCGATACGGATCGCCTTAACGATCTTTACATAGCCGGTGCAGCGGCAGATGTTGTTGCGGATGGCGAAGCGGATCTCCTCTTCGCTCGGATCGGGATTTACATCCAGCAGACCCTTGGCGCACATCACCATGCCGGGGATGCAGAAGCCGCACTGTACCGCGCCTGCGGCGCCAAAGGCATAGGTATAGACCTCTTTTTCTATGGGGGAAAGACCTTCGACGGTGATAATGGTTTTACCCTCCATGCGATCGGTCTGCTGAACGCAGCATTTGGTCGCTTTTCCGTCGATCAGTACGGTACAGGTGCCGCATGCGCCTTCGCTGCAGCCGTCCTTGACGGAGGTGAGGCGAAGCTCATCGCGAAGATAGCGGATCAGCTTTTGATTTTTTTCTACATGGACTTGTTTTCCGTTTACTGTGAATGTTGCCATAGCGGTTCCTCCGAGTGCATTGGGTGGTTTTAGTGAAAAGAAGAAGAACGGGGAAAGCCGCGCAGCGGCTCTCCCCGTGTCACGCATTACAGAAGGTAGGCGTAAGAGCGGATGACGGTAAGGATCAAACACTCGATGTCCTTGGGCAGCTCGTTCTTTGCGGACAGATCATAATCCTTGACTTCGCCGTCGAGTCTGACCTTTACAACGGGGCAGCTTGCGCAAATTACCATGAAGCCGCTGTTCTCGCTGTCGTTAAAGTCCTCCTCATTGCGGAAGTAGGTGAATTTATCCTTATAGGGCTTGCTTGCATAAGGACAGAAGGACGCGCAGTTGCCGCATTCGTTGCAGATATAGTCAAGATGCAGGATCTGCTTCATTTCCTTGCCGGGCATGGTGATCGCCACGTTGCAGCGGTTGGGGCAGACGGAAACGCAGCACTCGCAGACCGTGTTGCAGCTTAGGCAGCGATCGGCCTCGCACTTGCCGGGCTTAGCAAGACGGAGCTTCTTATCAAGCGCGTCCTCGCGGCTCGCTTTGCCCTCGGCGGGGATGCACGCCATATATTCGCCCGCGATTGCATCCACAAACGCGCGCGCGTCGGCGATACCTTCAACTACGGTGGCGGGGCCGCGAAGCGCGTCGCCAGCGACAAAGACGTTGCCGCTGCGCTTAGGAGCGCGCCCCTTCTCATCAAGCGTGACGCCGTATTCTGCAAAGACTTCCTCGTCCAGTTTTTCGCCAACGGAGGCGATCACGGTATCGGCGTCGATCTCAACGAGCTCGTCGGTTTCGACGGGCTTGCGCCGGCCGCTTGCGTCGGGTTCGCCCAGCTTCATCTTTTTGCAGAGCAGCTTGCCGTTTTCCTGTTTAAGGGGCGAGACAAGCTCCACAAATTCTACGCCGTCCTCCATTGCCATTTCGAGTTCCTCGGCGTCGGCAGGCATATACTTTTGTGTACGGCGGTAAACGATGCTGACCTTCTCTACGCCCTTGACGCGCTTGGCGGCGCGGGCGGCGTCCATGGCGGTGTTGCCGCCGCCTACGACGGCGACGCTCGTACCGACCTGCAGCGATTCGGGCGCGTTTTTGAACTTATAAAGGAAATCAATGACGTTCATCTGATTGCCTTGGATTGCAAGGGAGCCGTGCTTCTCGGCGCCCACGGCAAGCAGAATGTAAGCAAAGCCCTCCGCTTTGAGCTCATCCAGGCTCGGAGCCGCTTTACCGCAAACAAAGCTTACGCCCATTTTTTCACAGAGCGCAACATCCTTGTCGATCGCCTCGTCTTCGATGCGGAAGGCGGGGATCACATTGCGCACGATGCCGCCAAGCTTTTCCTGCTTTTCAAACACGCTTACATCCATGCCCTGACGCGCCGCGAAGAAGGCGGCAGCGATGCCGGTAGGACCGCCGCCGATGATCGCCACCTTTGCGCCGGTCTTTTCGGGCGCTTCGATGGTCGCCATCAGCTCGTCATAGGCGCTCTTGGCCGCGACGAGCTTGGTGTCGCGAATGCGCACGGGTTCCTCGTAGAAATTGCGCGTGCATTTATCCATGCAGTGATGCGCGCAGATCGTGCCGGTGATGAAGGGAAGCGGGTTCTTGTCCGTGATGACCTTGAGCGCGTCAAGGAAAAGCCCCTTGCCGCAAAGCTCGATATACTCGGGAATATCCTGAGAGATGGGGCAGCCGTGCTTGCAGGGCGCCATGTAGCAGTCGATCAAGGGAACCTTTTCCTCGATCTTGCGCTTAGGAGCGGGCTTGATGGCTTTGCGGTGATGCTTGTCGTGAAGTACATCCGCGCTCATCTTGGCGACGGCGTCAGCATCGACCTTGTCAAAGGGCTTAAAGACCTTTTGATCAAATAATTCGCCAAGCTGTACCATGCGTCCGTAGCCGCCGGGCTTTAGGATCGTGGTCGCCATAGTGATAGGCCAGATCCCCGCGTCAAAGAGCTTTTCGATATTGAAGGCGTCCGCGCCGCCGGAATAGGAAATGCGAAGATCCCCCTTAAATTCGGTGGCAAAGCGCCGCGCCATTTCGATGGTGAGCGGGAACTCCGCGCGGCCGGACATATACATTTCTTCGCTGGGCAGCTCGCCGTGGGCAACATCCACAGGGAAGGTGTTGGAAAGCTTTAAGCCGAACTCAAGCCCCTTTTCGCGGGCAAGCTTCTGGAGCCTTTGGAACATGGGAACGGCGTCCTCCCACTGAAGATCCTCCTTGAAGTGGTGATCATCAAATTCCACATAGTCGTAGCCCATGTCGTCCATGCGCTTGCGCGCCCATTCGTAGCCGAGAATGGTGGGATTGCACTTGACGAAGGTATTGAGCTTCTTTTCCTCGATGAGATAGCTTGCGATTGCTTCGATCTCATTGGGGGGACAGCCGTGGAGCGTCGATACGGTTACGCCGTCCACGATGCGCGCGGGCGTAGCTTTGACAAAATCGGCGTCCTCGGGGAACATGGCGCAAAGCACATCAATACACTCTTGGAAAATCGGCTCCTTGGAGGCGTCCTTCATACCGTCGATGAACTTTT
>CAZNJN010000152.1:0-4748 GCA_964573365.1 uncultured Oscillospiraceae bacterium | reverse complement strand
GATTTTAAGTCTGTTGTGTATGCCGTTCCACCACATCCGCAACAAATTTATTATAAAAGCGAAATCCTTCCGCGTCAATCCTCAAACATAATACTCGTGCATTTCTTCTGCGATTAAGGCGGTAGGGCAATAGGTATGCACTTGCTCAAGCACCTGCGCGTCCGTATAACCGCCGCCCCAGATGTGCGTGCAGATTAGCTGCTTTACATGCGCCTGCTGAGCCAGGGTGCCAATTTCCCGCGTTGTAAGGTGAGCCGCGACGGCGCCCGTGCTTTCATCTTGCAGCAAGCAGGTATCTGCAAGAAGAATGTCTGCATTTTCGATTATGGAAAATAAATCATCGCTGTAACCCGTATCGCCTGTATAGACAAGCTTTTTCTTTTTTTGTTCGATAACGAGAGCATACGTTGGCACAGGGTGAATCACTCGGTGAAAGGTAATGGAAAGATCTTGAAAGCGAACTTTCATATGATCCTGAATCGGAAGCATGTCAAACACGCCGGAAGCGGCAAGCTGCCGGTACTCAAGCTCGGGGGAATCCGGAGCGATTACGGAAATGGGCAGAGGAAGCGTTATTCCTCTTGAGGCGAGCTGCTGAAGCGCGTAGCGCAGAACCAGCATATCCGACATATGATCGCTGTGCAGATGCGTAAGAATGATACCGTTAATTTTAAGATCGGGTTTGATGCGGCGCAGACGGCTCATTGTGCCGCTGCCCAGATCAAGGATCAAGCTCAAGCTTTCAGTTTCCAGCAGGTATCCCGAACAGGCGCCGCCGGGAGCGGGAAACGGACCGAATTTTCCCAAAACTGTCAACTTCATATTACCACCGCCTTATCATAGACTCCGCTTCTTTATAGTAACCGTAATTTGGTTACCGATGCAAGAAAAAAGCAAGAAAAGCCGCTGATTTTTCGTTGACATTATAGGGTGTGCATGATAGAATGCAAATCGTAGGTCGTGTTATGACCTATGATTTTTGTGCGTAAACACAAAAATGTAGCCGCACTGTGACGGTTCAAAGCGCAGTTTTCTTGCTGCCGCCGTTCATGGGCGAGACTGGAAAGAGGAGGTCAAATTCATGTACGCAATCATTCGTACCGGCGGTAAGCAGTATAAGGTCGAATCTGGCGATGAGATCATGGTCGAAAAGCTGGATGCAGAGATCGGCGCCGATGTTACTTTTGATGTGCTGATGCTCTGCGGAGACGAAGTCGTCGTCGGCAAGCCTGTTGTGGAAGGCGTTGTCGCCAAGGCTAAGGTCATTGAGCACGGCAAGGGCAAAAAGGTTATCGTATTCCATTATAAGCCCAAAAAGAGCATCCGCAAGAAACAGGGTCACCGTCAGCCCTATACCAAGGTTAAGATCGAATCGATCGGCTAAGGAAAGGTGTTGGCAATGACGGACGTGATGTTATTAAGAAGCGATAACGGTCTGGAAGGCTATGAGGTTTATGGCCATTGTGGATATGCGGATGCCGGATACGACATCGTATGCAGCGCCATTTCCGCATTGACACAGACGACAGCTATGGGACTTAAACAACTGCTCAAGCTGCATATCGCACTTGAAGTTGAAGAAGGTGCGCTTAGCTGCATTCTTCCTCGCAGCATGGATGACGACACGCGCCGTCAGGCGGAATTACTCTTAGAAACGATGGCTCTTGGATTAAGGGACATTGAAGAATCCTACGGTGATTACATCAATATTACGGAAAGGACGGTGTAATACAATGATGAATCTGCAACTTTTTGCTCATAAAAAAGGTGTTGGCAGCTCCAGAAACGGTCGCGACAGCGAGTCTAAGCGTCTTGGATCCAAGCGTGCGGACGGGCAGTTCGTTTTGGCGGGCAACATTCTTGTCAGGCAGCGCGGAACGCATTTTCATCCCGGTAACAACGTCGGTATTGGCAAGGACGATACGCTCTTTGCCAAGGTCGATGGAGTTGTGCGCTTTGAAACAAAGCGTCTGGGAAAGAAGCAAGTAAGCGTATATGCGCAGGACGAGGCGGTAGCCAACTAAGTTATTAATCGTTTTTTAAGAGGCGTTCATTTTGAACGTCTCTTTTTTCTTTTCTGTTTTTTGGCAAAAGTAGTCCTATTTCGCAGCAGGTTGCAAATTTTCTGTGATGAATCTATCTATAGCAAAATACGCACAAAGGGGGCTTATCTATGGAATTACAAAAGGCGCTTGGAAACAACAAATTGCGCATATCAATCGCGGGAGAACTAGACGATCATTCTGCGGAAGAAGCTCGCAGCTATATCGATTCCACACTCCTTGCTGATCGTTCCATCCGTGAATTGCAGCTTGATCTTAGCGGCTTGACCTTTATGGACAGTTCAGGCATCGGCGTGCTGCTCGGACGCTATCGCATCATGGCGGAACGGCATGGCCGCGTCGTGCTCACCGGTATGAACCGCTATGCGGAGCGCATCATCAAAATGTCCGGAATTTATGCTTTGGTTGAGAAGGGGGAATGATCAAATGTACGATAACGAAATGCATATCCGTTTTTCCGCATTATCACAAAACGAATCCTTTGCGCGTACTGTAGCCGCCGCTTTTGCAGCGCAGCTTAATCCAACGTTGGAGGAAATCACCGATATCCGCACGGCGGTAAGCGAAGCGGTGACAAATGCGATTATCCACGGTTATGAAAACGATCCGCACGGCGAGGTATTTATGGATATCGTTATTCATGAGCAGCTCTTTGAGGTAACGATACGGGACAACGGAAAAGGTATCAAGGATGTGGCGCTTGCCATGCAGCCTTTTTATACCTCGCGCCCCAATTTGGAACGCTCGGGCATGGGCTTTTCGGTTATGGAAGCCTTTATGGACGGCCTTGTAGTGGAATCTACGATTGGCGAAGGGACAAGCGTCATCATGCGAAAAAGGATTGCGGAGGCGGGGGACAATGCCTGATACATCTCTGCTTACCCATAAGCAGACACAGGCTTTGATCAAGCGGGCGCAAAGCGGAGATGAGGACGCGCAGGAGAAGCTCGTACTATGCAATACGGCCTTAGTTCGCTCCATCATCAAAAAATATCTGGGGCGCGGCGCTGAATATGACGATCTGATCCAAATTGGTTATCTTGGCTTAATCAAAGCGATACAAAACTTTGATCTGAGTTTGGGACTTCGCTTTTCCACCTATGCCGTTCCGATGATCGTAGGGGAGGTCAAACGCTTTTTGCGGGACGACGGTATGATCAAGGTGAGCCGTTCGCTAAAGGAACTGGCGATACGCGCGAACTCCGCACAGGATATTCTCTCAACCAAGCTTGGCCGTGACGCGCGCATACAGGAGATTGCCGCCTATATCCACGAGGAGGCGGAGGACGTGGCGATGGCGCTTGAATCGGTCAGGCCGCATATTTCGTTATACGATCCTGCATACGGAGATGACTCGGATACAATCATTGAGGATCGCATCGCAGGCGAAGACGACGAAGCGGAAACGGCGATCAATCATGTGCTGCTCAAAGAGCTTTTGTGTATTCTCGATCCGCGGGAAAGGCAAATCATTATGCTCCGCTATTTTTCAGATAAAACGCAGGGCGAGATCGCAAAGCTGCTTGGCGTATCTCAGGTGCAAATTTCACGGCTGGAAAACAAAATACTGGGGAAACTGCGTGAAAAAGCAAATTAAGGCGCAGTCCTGCGCCTTAATTTGCTGTGTCATTCTTCTTTGCCTTCATCCGCCTGTTCTTCTATATCACTGGGAGGCAGACGAAGTCTGTCCCACATGCCGTATTTATGCGTATCGGCGATCGCGTTCATCATGCGTTCTTCGGCATTGGGTACTAGAGTGTTAAAATAACGGATAACGTCTTTCATTTCTTCGCGCTTTGTGCTGCCGGCTACGGGACAGTTCGGCTTGCAAATCGGAAGCTCCAGCTTTTTTGCTACGCCGAGCGCGTACTTTTCCGGCAAAAAGACCAAGGGGCGAATCACGGTTACTTCCTTGCGTCCTAGATAGGTTACGGGGCCGAAGGTATTAAGACGGCTTTCATACAAAAGGCTCAAAAAGAAGGTCTCGATCACATCGTCCCGGTTATGGCCTAATGCTACCAGATTGCAGCCGCGCTTTACTGCGGCGTCGTTGAGCGCGCCGCGGCGAAGCTTAGAGCAGAGCGCGCAGGGATGGCTTTCCTTGCGCACATTGAAAACAACGTCGCCGATGTCGGTCTTGATAATGTCAAGCGGTACGCCGATCGAGTCCGCATAGGATTGCACGGGAGAAAAATCCTGACCCGATATGCCAAGATCAAGCATCACGGCGCACAGCTCATAGGGCGTTTTACTAAACATTTGATACAGTTTAAGTCCGTACATCAAAAGGAGGCTGTCCTTTCCGCCGGAAACGCCCACGCAAATTTTATCGCCGGGTTTGATCATGCCAAATCGTTCATCCGCCCGCCGGATGCAGCCTAAAACACGCTTCATATTTATTCGCTCCAAGTTTTAATCAGCTACGATTATAATATAGCTCTCCAGTTGACGCAATCGAATGTTTATGGCATAATATATATACGAACTGAATACTGACACTTATCAAGAGTGGTTGAGGGACCGGCCCTATGAAACCCGACAACCTGCCCGTATTGGGTAAGGTGCCAAATCCGGCAGCATTTTGCTGAAAGATGAGATTCACCCTTAGAACCTCATCGGCAGCGTGAGGTTCGATTTTATTTGGAGGTATTCAAAATGTCAAGGTATCTTTTTACATCCGAGTCC
>CAZNJN010000151.1:0-4783 GCA_964573365.1 uncultured Oscillospiraceae bacterium | reverse complement strand
ATGGAAGCTCTCGTCAAGGCGAAGCCCGCCGCGGCGAAGGGTACTTACATCAAGAGCCTCGTGATCTCCTCCACCATGGGCCCCGGCGTTAAGTTTAACGCCATGAAGTTCTAACATTCACGCGCTTAAAAATCCTTCGGCTTTGCCGGAGGATTTTTGTTTTGTAAGGACGCAGGTATTTGAGCTTCGACTAGAATTCAACGCGAAAGAGAATGGAATTCCCGCTCTCGCTCTTTGCGCGGATCGAACCGCCGTGCGCCTTGACGATGCCTTGGGCGATGGAAAGTCCCACGCCATAGCCGCCGCTACCCTTTGCTCGTGATGGATCAAGACGGTAAAAGCGTTCAAAGAGCCTGCTTAGATGCTCCGGATCGTCGAGGCGCTTGCAGCTATTGAAAACATCGATGCGGCAGCCGCGCTTTTTTGCATATACGTCCAGCCGTATCGTTCCGCCCTGCACGCAGTATTTTACGGCGTTGTCAAGCAAGATGGAAAGCAGGCGCTGGATCGCGGCGCGCTCGCCGTGCAGAAAAAGGCCGTCCGCGATATGCTCTGCATACACGAAGCCCTTGGCGGCGGCAAGCGCGGCAAAAGGCTCGGCAGCTTCGTAGGCGGCTTCGCTCAAGGAAAAGTCCGAAAAATCGGAAAAGGGCTTTGTTTCATCCAGCCTCGCAAGCTCCACAAGATCACCGACCAAACGGGCAAGACGGCTGCACTGCTTCTGAATATTTTGCACCCATTCGTTATCCTCGCATTCAAGGGAGAGAAGATCGGCGCTGGTGGAAATGGAGGTGAGCGGCGTTTTGATCTCGTGGCTTGCATCGGTAATAAAGCGCTTATGCTGTTCTATACTTTGAGCGAAGGGGCGTATGGCGCGTTTGGAAAGAAAATACACGGCGACGCCCACGCAAAGGAGCAGACCCAAACCCGCGGCGGCGGAAACGGCCATCAGCGTCCGCAAAAACTGAAGCTGCGCGCTGCAATTCAAAAAGACACAGACGGTTTCGCCATCTTCCTCGTACATATAGTAGCGAAAGCCCTGATAGTAGCCGAAGCTTCTGCCGGCGGCATAGACGCTAAGGGCATAGCTCTGCGCCTCCTCTTTGCTGATGGAGGCGATATAGTCGAGCATGATGCTGCTGACCGTCCTTGCACTGCCTATGCGGACGGTGAAAAAGCGCGTGGTGAACTGTGCCTCCGGTGCGGGAACAAAGCCGCCGGGTCTGCGCCATCCCTCCGGTCTGTTTTCCGCGCCGTTTTGGGGCGGGACAGGCGGGCGCATACCGCCTTGGGCTATGCCCATCAAAAGCTGATCCTGCTCGCGCGTGAGGATGCGGTAGTTGATCAAGCCGATGCCCGCGATGAAAATAAGCAGCACCAGAAAGAGCGAGAGCATGGAAACGAGCACAAAGCGCCAGCGCAAGCGGTTCAGCATGTTGCTTTATCCTCCGCATTCCCGCCTTCATAAAGCGCAAAGCCGGCGCCGCGCATGGTTTTGATCAAGATATCCGCGTCAAGCTCCCGCAGTTTTTTTCTTAGATTGCCGATATTTGTCCATACCACGTTCAGCTCCGCCTCGCACTCATAGCCCCATATGCGCTCCATAAGCTGCGTAGTGGAAAACACATGGCGCGGATTGCGCATAAACAGCTCCATAAGCTGAAACTCCTTGTTGTTGAGTCTTGCCTCGCGCGGCGCTTTGGAAAGCGTGTAGCCGCCGCAGTCGAGCTTGACGCTGCCAAAGGAAAGCAGCTCATCCGTATAGCTGCCGCTGCGCCGCAAAAGCGCCTTGATTCGCGCAAGAAACTCCCGCATGGCAAAGGGCTTGGAAAGATAATCGTCCGCGCCCGCGTCGAGGCCCTCGACACGATCGTCAAGCTCCGCCTTGGCGGTAAGGAGCAGCACCGGCGTAGCAATACCCTTTTCGCGCATAGCCTTGAGCACGCTTAAGCCGTCCATTTCCGGCATCATAATATCAAGACAAACAGCGTCATAGCTCTCACTGAAAAGATAGGCGAGCGCATCCGTACCCGTATGTACGCAGTCCACGGCGTAACGCTGCTTTTCGAGCATAAGCTGCAAGGCTCTGGCGATTTCTTCTTCATCCTCGGCGACCAGTATTCGCATACTTTTTTCCCTTTGCTTTTTTTCGATTATACCATAGTGAATTTGATTCTAAAACACGGCGGCGCAATTCGATTCAACATTCCCAAAAAGAGCAATGTGTCTTTATGGTGATTTCTTGCATTTTGCTATTGTCATGTTCTTGACAAACGCGCCGTATCTTGTAGGATAAAGATAGCATACGATATCAACATATCGATTCAATATCCTATGCACTACAAAAGAATAAAGGAGAGAAAACATGGGCATTATGCAAAATAAGACCGTCATCGTGACCGGCGGCGGAAAAGGCATCGGTTATGGTATCGCGCGCGCGTTTGCCGCGGAGGGCGCGAATCTGGTTTTAACGGGACGCACGCCCGCTACGCTTGATAAGGCTAAGGAAAGTATAGAAAAAGACTACGGCGTAAAGGTTCTTACGGTAAAGGCGGACGGCGCGGACGAAGCCGCGATCCAAAACGTTGTCGATCAGTGCGTCAAGACCTTTGGCGGCATCGATGCGCTGGTGAATAACGCGCAGGCATCCAAATCCGGTGTAATGCTCGTTGACCACAGCAAGGAGGACTTTGACCTTGCGATCTACTCCGGTCTGTATGCGACCTTCTTCTATATGAAAGCCTGCTTCCCCTATTTGAAGGAGAGCAAGGGCGCGGTCGTCAACTTTGCTTCGGGCGCGGGTCTTGCCGGAAAACTCGGGCAGTCCTCCTATGCGGCGGCAAAGGAAGGCATTCGCGGTCTGAGCCGCGTTGCTGCAAACGAATGGGGCGAGTTTGGAATCAACGTCAACGTGGTTTGCCCGCTTGCCATGACCGAACAGCTTGCCGCATGGAAGGAAGCGTATCCCGATGTGTACGCGCAGACCATCAAGGGTATGCCGCTGCGCCGTTTCGGCGATCCTCAGCAGGACATTGGCCGCGTATGCGTGTTCCTTTGCTCGGACGCGGCTTCCTATATCACCGGCGATACCATCAGCGTACAGGGTGGCGGCGGTATGCGCCCCTAAGCTTCTATCAAGGGTAAACAAAAGCCTCCGTTTTTCGGAGGCTTTTTTCTTGTCGCCTTATTGCTTCTTTTTTGCCGCGAGCGCGGCTAAACGCGGAAACTGCGCGCAGATATACGAAAGGCTTGCCCGTCCGTGCGGTAAAAGGCATCCACTGCAATCCTTTACGCCGTTTTCACCGTAGTGAAAGACCCCGCCGCAGCTTTCGCCCAGCGTATAAAGCGGGCAGTAGCAGAAAAGACAGTTGAAATCCTCCGGCAGATTGGTTTTATGGCAGGGGAAAAATTCGCATTCCTTATTTTGAAAAAAAGAATAGCGGCATTCTTCGGGCGGCTTATCGTTGTCTAGGCGGTCTGGCATGGCGCTTCTCCTTTGCTGTGGTGCTTCGTAGCAAGTATAGTGAAAAAAGCGTGCGCCTGTCAAGCGTGCAGCTAAGCAAAAGGAACAGACAGCGCTGCTTTTGTATAGTATACAGCAGGAGGCTTCCTAGAAAAGCGTCCAAGATTAAAACGAGGTGTAATATGAAAATATGGAGAAAACTAGGGCATATGCCCATGATGATAGACAGTCCTTCATCTCTTGAAGAAGATTTGCGTTCGCGTCCGTCCTGCTCTGGCTGCTCTGGCTGTAGCCGCCCCTGCTGCGACTGCTGCGATTGCCGCCCCTGCTGCGATTGCTGCGACTGCTGCGACTGCTCCTGCTGTTGCTGCGTGATGGGTCCTCCGGGTCCTCCGGGCGACAAGGGCGAGACCGGCGACAAGGGCGAGACCGGCGACAAGGGCGAGACCGGCGACAAAGGCGAGACCGGCGACAAGGGCGAGACCGGCGATAAAGGCCCGATGGGTGATTCGGGAGACTGCCTGTGCATACTTCAGCTTCGAAACGTCCTTGTGCAGCTCATCGATATCTACGGCGACAAAGGCTTCACGATCAATCTGGAAAACGGCGGTACCGTGCAAGGCCGACCGCTCGGGCTGCTTCCTGACGAAACGTCGGCGGGCGTACTGCTGCTCAACAGCGGCGATCATGTTTCCCTATGCCGCATTGCGAGCATTAACATACCCGGCGCAGTTTATAACAGCGTAATCGAATATCTGCCCGTGCCAAGCCCCGAGCCCGACGGCTGCGCAGCGGACTGCGAGCACGCGATCCGCACGGAAATTACTGTGGGCAGTTCGCCGCAAATTCGCGCGGGCGGGCAGGTTGTCTCAAACGATACAGTGGTAAAAAGCGCGTTCGGTATGATCGTCACAGCGGGGAAACGGGGAATCAATCCTACGTTTATTCCGATCTGCCAAATCGAAGCCTTCACGCTGAGCTAAGAGGCGAACTCGCTATGCGAGCCTTACGATCTCGCATACATGAAGCACGCCCTCATCCACCGTAAAGCGCACGTCGAAGCCGGCGAACTCGAAACCGAAGCGTTCCTCGGGATCGTTACGGTACGCGGGGCGCGGGTCCTGTGCAAGAGAGGCCAAAAGCGCCTCTTGCTTGTCCTTGGGAATCATGCAAAGCCATGCTTCGGGGAAGTCTACTTTCAGCGCATAGTCAAGCCGTTCCGCGCCAAAACCGCCCAGCGCATCGGGATGAGAATCCGTAAAGGGGAGGTAGGGCTTGATGTCGTAGATGGGCGTGCCGTCCATCATATCGGCGCCGGCC
>CAZNJN010000150.1:0-4807 GCA_964573365.1 uncultured Oscillospiraceae bacterium | reverse complement strand
CGGCGATTGCGATCTCTCGGCCGATCTTGGTAAAAATTTTACCGCGCTGATTATCGGTCTTTTCTTTTTTGTTTTTGATATTTGCCCATTTGGAATGTCCGGACATAGATACCTCCAAAGAATCTGAAATTCACGCCTAATTATAACACCAGATTGAATGAATGTTCAAGCCTTTGCACAAAGCGCGTCGATTTTTTCACGCAGAGACTGCAAATCGAGCCAAGCTTCTTTTTTCTTGCCGGTATCGCGGAGCAATGCGGCAGGGTGATAGGTTGGCAGTATCCATACGCCCTTTTTGTTGATCCACTTCCCGCGATCCCTTGTGATGCGCACATCCTGCGCGTAAAGATACTTTGCCGCTGTTGCGCCTAGACAGACGATGATCTTTGGACGAATCAGCGTGAACTGGGCGCGCAAATACGGAAGACACGCTTCCGCCTCATGCTCCATCGGCGTGCGGTTGCTTGGCGGACGGCATTTTACGACGTTTGCGATGTATACGTCCTTCCGCTTTAGATCGATGGCTGCGAGCATTTTGTCCAAAAGCTGCCCGGCTGGCCCTACAAAGGGGCGACCCGAAAGATCCTCCTCCCGTCCCGGACCCTCGCCAACAAACATGACGAGTGCATGAACGTTGCCCTCCCCTGCCACGACGCTTTTGCGCGAGTGGCAAAGATCGCATTTTTCACAGCCGCTTAAATCATCATACAGAGCTTTCCATTCGGCGTACATTACTTCTATAATACCTGCTTTTCTATAAACGTCAAGACATCTTGGTATACGCTCTGCTTCTCCTTTTCGTTGAGCATCTCATGCCGCCCGTTTTCATAGATCTTGAGCGTAACGTCGTGACCGGTATTCCATAGCGCTTGGGCGACCTCTCTGGGGCCGGCGGCATTTTTTCCGCCGACAGGATCGGCGGAGCCAGAGAAAATCAGAATCGGCTTTTGAGGAACCTTTTTTGCCCAATCCTTGTGTTGAATCTCCGTAAGGCCGTCAAAAAGATCGCGGAAACCGCCCAGTGTGAATACAAAGCCGCATAAGGGGTCTTGATTATAAGCATTTACAATGGCTTCGTCATGACTGAGCCAATCGAAGGCCGTTTTAGCATCGGGTATGGATTTTGCGTAAGAACCGAAGGCCAGCTTGTCGAGCTTATCGCCCGCACCCTTTGCCCCGTGTTTTTTGATTTCCCGCTTTACCAGCCATTTTGCCACGGGGAGCGCGGGGTTTTTACCCGCCGTACCCGAAAAAATGAAGGCGTCGATGCCCTCCGGGAAGCGAGATGCGTAGCTTCTTGCAAGAAACGAACCCATGCTGTGTCCCATGAGGATGTAGGGAAGCTCGGGATATTCCTGCTTTGCTAGACGGCACACGTTTTGCATATCTTCAAGCAAATGCGTCCATCCATCTTTTTCTCCAAAGTATCCTTGCTTTCCGCGTGACGGGTCAATGCTTTTTCCGTGTCCGGCATGATCTTGTCCTACGCATATAACGCCTTTTTCATTTAGAAAGCGCGCAAAGTCATCGTAGCGGTCGATATGCTCCGCCATACCGTGCGTTAGCTGCAAAACCGCGCGCGGCTGCCGATCGTCGGGGATCCAAAAACGAATATAAATGTCCCCTGTACCCGTTGCTGAAGGGAGCTTGCTTTCTTTGATCATAGACGTCGTTCCTCCTCCTACTGTTTTCTTCTTGAAATCAGTATAGCACTTTCGATATGACTTACACTATGTATTAGTTTTGCTTATTGCAAAACCTATAATAGTCGCTTATAATAAAAAGAATGATAGAAAGGGACAATAATAGCTATGACTGCGGATCTTGATTTATATAGCATTTTTTGTACTGTGGCTCGCTGCGGAAGTCTCTCGCACGCGGCGCGCGAATTATATGTAAGCCAGCCGGCGATCAGCCAGTCTATGCATCGCTTGGAATACATGCTCGGCTGTACTCTCTTTACGCGTAACAGTCGCGGCATTACACTGACGAGCGAAGGCAGAATGCTTTACAGCTATGCGGATAAAGCCGTAAGCTTGATCTGCGCGGCGGAAGATAAGCTAAACCGCATGCGCACCTTAAAAAGCGGTGGCTTGATGATTGGTGCGAGCGACACGCTTTGTCAGTATTTCCTGCTGCCTTTTTTAGAAAAATACCATACGATCTATCCTGATATCCAGCTTCAGGTTACCAATAGAACTACGCCTGAAACAGTAGAGCTGCTGAAGATCGGAAAGGTAGACATCGCGCTTGTCAATCTGCCCGTAGACGATAACGCGCTCTCTATGCAGGATGTGCTTAGAGTCCATGACGTTTTCGTTGCTTCGGAAGAGCGGTTTTCGCATTTGAAGGGGAAACCTGTCGCGTTTTCGGAGCTTGCCCATGAACCGCTTGTGCTTCTTGAGCAGGCGTCTAATTCTCGTAAGTATCTTGATGATTTCGCTTCGATCTGCGGCGTAACGCTGCATCCAGAGATCGAGCTTGGCGCGCACTCCCTCCTTGTCGAATTTGCAAAAATAGGACTTGGCGTCGCCTGTGTGACCTATGAATTTGCGGCGGAAGCGATTAAAAGCGGCGAGCTATTTGAAATCGAGCTTTCTACGCCCATGCCTTCGCGCAGTATAGGCCTTATTACGCTTGAAGGCGTGCCGCTTTCCGCTGCGGCGGATAAGTTTATTTCCATCGTAATGGGAAAAGAGGATAAAGAATAAAAGCTATGGCTGGCACACCTAAACGCAAAACGTCGGTTTTGGGTCTCTATATACTGACGGCTGTTTTTGTTATCGCAGGCGTTCTTCTTTTTGTAATATTTTATCAAGGAAACGGCGCGGACATCCTGCGCGATGTAAGCCTTCAATTTGACGAAGCTATGCAGACGCAGCCCGAAAGCGCACTCGACATTCTCTCAACGCCCGCGCCTACCCCTACGCCTGTTCCCGTATCGCTGACAGGGCGCATCATCCCCTATTATGAAAACGGATTATGGGGCTATAAAAATACGCAAAGACAGGTCGTGATCGCGCCGCGCTTTGAAGAAGCGTATGAATTTGAGAGCGATGTTGCTTTTGCAAAGGAAAACGGTCTCTACGGTTTGCTTTCAATCAATGACGTATGGCTCATCGAGCCTTGCTGGACACAGGTACTTGAGTTCAGCGAAGGATATGCGGCGGTTAAGCTGGGTGAGAAATGGGGCTATATCGATCAAAGCGGAAAGCTTGTGACCGATTATACCTTCCGTGACGCCGGAAGCTTTCACTGCGGCAGAGCGGCTGTGCGAACCGGCTCCGCCTATGGCTATATCGATATTTTCGGTACGCTGGCAGTAAGCGCAAGATGGCGCAAAGCGGGTGATTTTTCCGAGGATCTTGCATTTGCGACCTCTGACGAATATGAAAGAGACCGTCATTATATCATCGATAAGGTTGGCGAAAAGGTAGCAACGCTCGGCTCTCAGCTCAAAGGCACTACGTTTAGCGAGGGCTTTGCCGTTGTAATCGATCACGATACCACTTATTATTATATGAATGCTCTGGGGCGATCCGCATTTCAAACTACCTACCTTGATGCCAAAGCTTTTTCAGAAGGCTTGGCAGCCGTCAAAAATGAGGAAGGCTGGGGCTATATCAATACACTTGGCTCCTATGAGATCGCGCCGCAGTATTTCCAAGCTGATTCTTTTAGTGAAAACTGTGCGGCTGTACTCGATTCCATCACCGGGAAATGGGGCTATATCAACACAAAAGGCGAGTGGCAAATCAAACCGGAGTATGACTTGGCAGAGCCGTTTTCGGACGAATACGCGATAGCGGCAAAAGGCGATACATACTATCTGCTTTCCAAAGATGGAGAAGCGTATGTATTTTATACCAAAAAAAGCGCCGATCAATAAATAAAGCGCTAATTTCTCCTACGAGACGTCAATCGTAAGGCACAATAGAAATTTTTTCTTGCAAACGTCGTGCTCGTGTGGTAGAATCGATTTGTTTGAGTTCTAAGCCCCTTGCGGGCTATGATGCTATACGTCGGGTAAGGAGGTGTAAGCACATGAGCAAGTTTTGCGAAGTATGCAACAAGGGCGCTATGTCCGGCAATTTGGTAAGTCATTCCAACCGTAAAGCCAAGAGGATCTGGGCTCCCAACATCCAGCGCGTAAACGTAGTTGTAGACGGTACGACGCGCAAGATGAATGTATGCACTCGCTGCCTTCGTTCCGGCAAGATTCAGCGCAGCGTCTAAGCAGACGAATGGTAATCGACTTATTGTAAGCTGTAGACATAACAGCGCACGAATCGCGGCTTTTCATTTTTGTGAGAAGCCGCGTTTTTCTATTCGCATTTTTCTAAATTCGTTAAAAGCGCCGCAATACGAACAGCTCAAGGATCAGCAGACCAATCAAAGACAGGCCGAACGCGGTAAGCAGCCGTATATCGCAAAGCAGAAGAAGCACCAATAATACAAAAAATTCACAGCAGCAGCGGCATGAGCGTCTGCGTACATAGCATCTGCGAAAACGAATGGTCGATGGACGAGTCATCATTTTTATCCCCCCTCTATATTCTTTATAATACGCAGGGATGCAAAACCGCGTTCACCCCAATGACGATGAAAGAATACATTGCAGGTATAACGATTTGGGGGTATGACTATGTCAGAAATCGCGCAAATGCAGGATGTGAGCTTGATCTATCACGAATTAAGCGGCGAAACGCTCGCTGTAGAGCATCTTGATTTGACTATAGAGCAGGGCGCATTTATTTCTATTGTAGGACCTTCGGGCTGCGGAAAGACCAGTGTTCTTTCAATGCTC
>CAZNJN010000149.1:0-4860 GCA_964573365.1 uncultured Oscillospiraceae bacterium | reverse complement strand
ACCCTGGACACCCTGATTAAGAGTCAGGTGCTCTACCAACTGAGCTAAGGGTGCAAAAACTGGAGCGGGAGACGGGGCTCGAACCCGCCACCTCCGCCTTGGCAAGGCGGCGCTCTACCAAATGAGCTACTCCCGCAGGACGTCGTTTTTCTAACGCGCTTGATTATTGTAGCGCAACACGAATGCCTTGTCAAGACTTTTGCCACATTTTTTAAGCCGTCATTCCGCAGCATTTCGCTTTTTTATACAGAATATATCTTGTTTCAAGTTGACCTGGCTTTATACTTCGTCATATAATGCCCCCATGGATATAATGCGAAAAAAAGGCGCCGTGGCGCGCTATGATATGGACATGTGTAACGGGCCTCTGCTCGGCAAAATTATTGTCTATACGCTGCCGATCATGCTTACGGGCATGCTTCAGCTTTTATATAATGCGGCGGACGTCATCGTGGTTGGCCGTTACGTTGGACGCACGGCTTTGGCGGCAGTCGGTTCTACGGGTTCCTTCATCAATCTGCTGGTCAATCTGTTTTTGGGCTTGTCGATCGGCGTAAGCGTTGTCGTTGCGCAGGGCTACGGCGCGCATGATTACGACGCGATTTCTCAGACCGTTCATACGGCTATTCTTTCGGCGGTTTTTGCCGGTCTGTTCGTAGGCGTTCTTGGCTTTTTGATTACTAGAACCTGCCTTATTTGGATGGCGTGTCCCGAGGATGTTATCGATCAGGCGACTTTATATCTGCATATCTACTTTTTGGGCGTGCCGGGCATCATGCTTTATAACTTTGGCGCGGGAATTCTTCGCGCCATCGGCGACACAAAACGGCCTCTGTTGTTTTTATCCGTATCCGGCTTTATCAATGTAGTGCTGAACCTTCTTTTCGTAATTAAATTCCATATGGACGTTGCCGGCGTTGCCCTTGCGACGGTCATTTCTCAGTACGTTTCCGCGTCGCTTGTTTTACTCTGTTTATATCACGCGGAAGGCCCCTACCATGTCAATCTGAAAAAGCTGCATATTGATAAAACCCGCCTCGTTTCTATCATTCGGGTCGGTTTGCCCGCCGGACTGCAAAGCGCGGTATTTTCCATCTCCAATATGCTGATTCAATCGAGCATCAATATGTTCGGTTCAGTTGCCATGGCGGGAAATGCAGCCGCATCCAATCTGGACAGCTTCATCTACACAGGGATGAACTCCGTATCGCAAGCCGCCATGACCTTCACGGGGCAAAACGTCGGCGCGAAGCGATATGAACGTATTCGGAGAATCGGCGTAGAATGCGTACTGCTCGCCCTGGGGATCGGTCTTATTCTCGGCTTCGTCGTATACCTCAAGGGGGAGGTTCTCCTCTCTCTCTACAATAAAGATCCGGACGTCATCCATTTTGGCATGATTCGACTGCAAGTAATTTGCACGACCTATTTTCTCTGTGGTATTATGGATTCGCTTGTGGGCAGCCTGCGCGGTATGGGTGAATCCGTTTTGCCGATGGTCGTTACGGTTCTGGGCGCATGCGTGCTGCGTATTATATGGATCTATACCGTCTTTCAAGTCGTACCTACGCTGCCTGTTCTCTACGCCTCTTACCCCGTTTCATGGCTAGTCACGGTGCTTGCGCATACGACCTGCATGGTCATTATTAAGAAAAAACGATTTTCTAATCCAGTTTTAATCGAAAGCATCTGATTTCCTAATTCTGACTCGTTATAATGATTCTCGTGTTCAAGAGAACGATGAATCAATTTGAAGGAGATATACATTATGAATCACATTGAAATGGTAGAAAAGCTTCGTCAGAAAGCGAACATCAGCTATGAAGAAGCAAAAGCCGCGCTCGAAGCGAATAACTGGGATTTGCTCGACGCGATGATCATGCTTGAAAAGCAGGGCAAGGTCAATGAAAACGCCACCAGCTACAGCACTGCGGACAAAACCGGGGATGCAAGCTATCAACCCGTTAACGCCACCGCCTCCGCACAGAGCAAAAACAGCGGCTTCAAGAACTTTTGCAGTTGGTGCAAGGAGCTTTTTCACAAAAGCTGGGTCAATACCTTTTGCGTAAAAAGAGAAGGCGTCGTCGCTATACAGATGCCGATTCTGATCTTTATCGCGCTGCTGCTGCTCTGCTTCTGGATCATTCTTCCGCTGATGGTTATTGGGCTGTTTTTCGGCTGCCGTTATCAGTTTGCAGGTGAAAATATCAAGAGCGACGATTTGAACAACGTGATGGGCAAAGCCACCGAATACGCCGAGGATCTACGCGACAACATCAAGACCAGCATGGAAGAGTCCCAAGCAAAACGCGATTCACAGAATAATCAGCAATAAGGGGTAAACGCATGACCAGAATCCTGATCGTTGAGGACGAGGATAAAATCTCCCGCTTTTTAGAGTTGGAGCTGCGCCACGAAGGATATGAGGTCGGCAAGGCGGACAATGGCCGGACGGGGCTTGATATGGCTCTGTCCGGCGTTTACGACCTGCTGGTGCTCGACATTATGCTTCCCGAACTCAACGGTCTGGAGGTGCTTCGCCGCATTCGCAAAAGCTCTCAGCTTCCCATCATTATGCTCACCGCCCGCGACGCAGTTATGGATAAGGTGAGCGGTCTTGATATGGGCGCAAACGATTACATTACCAAGCCCTTTGCCATTGAGGAGCTGCTCGCCCGGATTCGTGTTATGCTTCGTAGCGCGGCGCCCGCCCCACAAGGAAACCTCCTGCAATGCGGCGCGCTTTGCATGAATCCCGACAGCCATACGGTGAGCTACGCAACGCAAGAAATCAGCCTTACCGCAAAAGAGTTCGCGCTTTTGCAGGCGCTGCTGAAAAACCAAGACATCGTGCTCTCTCGCGATGTGCTTTTAGATTCCATTTGGGGCTATGGCTATATCGGCGAAACAAACGTTGTTGACGTCTATATCCGCTATCTGCGTCAAAAGATCGACGACGTCTACGGTTTCAAGCTTATCCATACCGTGCGCGGCGTGGGTTATGTAATTAAGAGTGAAAAGGAGGCGCAGACGCTTTGACGGAAAACAGAAAAACTGCCTCCATCGCCATCCAACTCAATCGGAGCTTTCAGATGGCGCGCTTGGGGAACATCTTTTCCGGCCTGTTGGCCATTATTCTCGCCGCGTGCATTGCATGGGTCTGCGCGGTAGAAGGCTTGTGCGGCGCGCAATGTGAGCCGTTTATGCAAAGAGGGCTTTCCTTTTCCGTGTCCGGTCAAGGTTTTTTCCCTTGGCTTAAGAGTGCGGTTTATTTTTTTACCGATCAAGCCGGAATACAGCACAGCTATAGTGCGGGAGACTTTTTAAGCGGACTTTTTTGGTGTTGTTCGGTTTTAATCGTCCTTGAGCTGCTTGCGTGGATTGCTTCTTGGAAAAGTCAGCGAAATCAGCTTCGCTCCTATCTCAAGCCCATTGACGAAATCGCTCTTTCCGCAGAAAAGATAGCCAATCAAAGCTTTGACACAAGCAAATTTCGCAGCTTTGAGGACGCTATCGCGCAAATTGACGCGCCAGACACGCAGGTGCAGGTGCATGATTCGGATTTGGCGGGGCTTGAAGCGGCGGTCAACAACATGCTCAAGCGCTTGCAGGCAAGCGCGCGGATGCAAACACGCTTTGTTGACGACGCGAGCCACGAGCTGCGCACGCCTATCGCCGTGATCCAAGGATACGTCAATATGCTTGACCGTTGGGGCAAAGATGATCCACAGGTGCTTCGCGAATCCATCAGCGCAATCAAGGTGGAAGCCGAACACATGAAGACGCTTGTTGAGCAGCTTCTCTTCCTTGCGCGCGGTGATATGGGACGGCAGCACTTCAGTTCCTCCGCCGTTTCATTGCAGGATCTGATCAAGGAAATCTATGAGGAATCGCAAATGATTGACGAAACGCACAGCTATTCTCTTGACGCGCCCATTCAGCTTACCGTGCAGGCTGATCCAGCTATGCTCAAGCAGTCAATACGCATTCTGGTTGACAACGCAGCCAAGTATACCGAAGCGAACGGTGAAATCACGCTTCGCCTAAGGAAAGAAAATAACGAAGCTCGCATCGATGTGCAGGACAGCGGCATAGGCATCGGCGCAAACGATGCGCCGCATGTGTTTGAGCGGTTTTACCGCAGCGATACCGCGCGCAAAAAGGGCGGGAGCGGCTTAGGGCTTTCCATCGCGCAATGGATCATCGACCAGCACGGCGGTCATATTGAGCTTGTAAGCTTTGAAGGCGTGGGTACACGCATCAGCATTCGTCTTCCTCTGCAAGCTCTCTAACGGTAGTTTTTCATTGGCATTCGCTACATCGATCTTGCTTTTGCGCAAATGTGGTTCAAGCGGGGAGCTTGAGTAAGATACGGGTATGAAATACTTGGTTTTGTTGATCAAACTTTGCCATGCCGTTATACTTTTCGGCGATCGCGCAGATGCTTTTTGTGCCGGTTCCCTCACTGCCCTTTTTTGTCGAAAGTGGCAGACCCTCATGAAAAACCGTATTGATGGCGCAAGAATTTTCAAGCTCGATTTTCAGCACGTTTTGAAAGATTTCCGCCTTGAAATTGATAAAGCCATGCTCGCATTTTACAGCGGCTTCGCCCGCATTTTCAAGCGCATTTGCAATCACGCAGCACAGATCGGACTGGTTTATCGCAAGGGTGTTGGGAATAGCGGCGAATATGCTCAGCTTCACATCATTACGCTGCGCTTTCGTTGTATATATTTTCAGTAGCGCGTTCACTACATAGTTTTGGCAGTAATTCTGGGGTGCGGACAAAAAGCTGAACAAGTGAAGGCTCCTGAGGAGGAATCACAATGTTTACATATGAAAAACGGATCCGTGCCTTGC
>CAZNJN010000148.1:0-4991 GCA_964573365.1 uncultured Oscillospiraceae bacterium | reverse complement strand
GTGCGTTCAAATTTTGCCTTTGCCATTTTTACCTTTCCTCCGAAATATTAGTTTTTATGGAGCGGGTGATGGGAATCGAACCCACATAATCGGCTTGGGAAGCCGACGCTCTGCCACTGAGCTACACCCGCGTAACACAGGGCGTCAGCTATAGATAAAAAACCAATCTACAGCAGTCCTATTGTAAAGCAAGCGGAGAGGGTTTGTCAATGTATTCTTTAGAGAAAAGGGCTGTGCGCGGCGCTTTTTTCGTGTTATAATTCGCGTATGAGACTCTTTGATACACATGCGCACCTTTCAGACTCCGCCTTTGAGGCGGATCGTGACTTGATTTGCGCCGCGCTTCCCGAAAAGGGCATCGCGCGTGTGATGGACGTTTGCTGCGCGCTTTCGGACTGGGAAAAAACGCGCGCGCTGATCGCGGCGTATCCGTATATCTATGCCGCCCTTGGCGTACATCCGGAAAGCGCGCAAAGCTTTAGCGAAGCGGACGCGGACTCCATTGCGCACCTTTTTAAGGAGGAAAAAAAGCTGCTTGCCTGGGGTGAGATCGGCTTGGATTATCATTATGAGGATGCCGCGCCCAAAGCGGTGCAGCGTGAATGCTTTACCTTGCAGCTTGAGCGCGCGCAGAAGCTGGGGGTTCCGGTCGTGCTGCATATCCGCGAGGCCTTTGGCGATTGTATGGATATTTTACGCGCGTATCGCGCAAGGGGACTTCAAGGCGAGATGCACTGTTTTTCAGGCTCCGTGGAGATCGCGCGCGAATGTCTCAATATGGGGCTGTATATCGCCTTTGGCGGCGCGATCACCTTCAAAAATGCGAATAAGCTCTTGGATGCGGCGCGCTTTGTGCCAAGAGACAGGCTGCTTCTAGAAACGGACTGCCCCTATATGTCGCCTGTGCCTTTTAGAGGACAACGCAACGAGCCGGCGTTGATGCTCCATACGCTTTCCCGCCTTGCGCTTTTGCGCGGAGAGGATGAAGACGCGCTTGCGGAGGCGACGGTTAAAAACGCCTGCGCCATGCTCTCTCTTACGCCAAGCGAGCTGCGCGAATAAGAGCGCGTAAGGTGCTTTGCGCGCGATTCTTGCAAGCTAAAAATGCGTCCCAAGATTTATTTTGAGCGGCCCGCTTTTTATTTTTGCTCTGAGATATATTTTTCGCGGTATTTCAAAAGATTTCGCTACTATCGCCTCCTATACTAAAAAATGGCGGGTGAAAAAATAAAGCCTGCCTAAAAAGGAAAGAGAGGCTATAGCATGTATTCATCAAAATTTATTCCCGAGCTGGACTGCGAAAGGCTCCTGCTGGCGATGCGCGAGATCATGGACGACGAGGATCGCTTTGCCTTTGAGAAAATCGAGGATATCGACAAGCTACTCCAATCGCAGCGGCAGGACGGACATGTATAAAGGAAGCGCGGCGCAAACGAGTGCGTTTGCCGCATATGCCTCCTAGCGGAAAACGAAAAAGGGATTGCGCAAAAGGGGGGAACGTGTTATATTGCAGCAAGGGAATGAAGTTCTCCCTTGGGAAACCTAAGCCGCTTATTAAGCTGATGACTTCTGTGATTATATTGCCGCAGAAGGCGTCAGCTTTTTTGCGCGCAAAAGGAGGAAAGAATGTTAACTTCACTCGCGTTTATTTTTCTTGTGGGTCTTGCCATGGCGGCGCTCTGCCAAAGACTAAGACTGCCCCGTATCATCGGTATGCTCGTCACGGGCGTCGTCCTGGGGCCGTATGCCCTCAATTTGCTGGATGCTTCTATTCTATCCATCTCCTCCGCGCTTCGCCAGATGGCGCTGATCATCATTCTGCTCAAAGCCGGACTTTCCTTGAACCTCTCTGAGCTAAAAAAGGTGGGTCGCCCCGCTGTTTTGCTCTCCTTTGTTCCCGCCGGACTGGAGATCCTTGCGTTTTTTCTCTTTGCGCCCCGACTCCTCGGCGTGACAAGGATTGAAGCAGCGCTCATGGGAGCGGTGCTCGGCGCGGTTTCTCCGGCGGTCGTCGTGCCGCGGATGCTGCAGCTTATGGAAACGGACTACGGCACGGACAAGAGCATTCCCCAGCTTATCATGGCGGGCGCCTCCTGCGACGATATTTTCGTGATCGTGCTGTTTTCGACCTTTCTTGATATGGCGCAGGGCAAAAGCGCACGCCTGATGGATTTTGCGCGCATTCCCACGGCCATTATCCTCGGCATTGCCCTTGGCGTCTTCGCGGGCTATCTGCTCAGTGTTTTTTTTGAAAGCGCCTATGCGCACAAGAACTGCGTGCGAAACAGCGTGAAGGTCATCATTATATTGGGGCTTTCGTTTTTGCTTATCGCCGTCGAGCAGTGGGTAAAGCCCTTTGTCTCCGTGTCCGGCTTGCTGGCGGTTTTGAGCATGGCGTGTACGCTGAAAATGAAAAGCGTGGCTTTTGTTTCGAAACGGCTCTGTGAAAAATTCGGAAAGCTGTGGCTTGCCGCGGAGCTTATGCTCTTTGTGCTTGTCGGCGCGGCGGTGGACGTCCGTTATGCAGCGCAGGCCGGGGCGTCTGCGCTGCTGCTGATTCTTCTTGCGCTCGCGTTTCGCTCCGTTGGCGTTATGCTGTGCCTTCTCGGTACAAAACTAAACCGGAAGGAACGACTTTTCTGCGTTATCGCCTATCTTCCCAAGGCCACCGTGCAGGCTGCGATCGGCGCAATTCCCCTTTCCATGGGTTTAGGATGCGGACAGAGCATTCTCTCGGTCGCGGTTTAAGCCATTCTCATGACCGCTCCGCTCGGGGCGATGGGGATGGATCGCAGCTATAAGCGCCTTTTGTCCAAAGCGGGCGATACGCTATGCTTATCACAGAGCGTTTCGGGCGCAGACGTACCGTAAAAGGGACGCATGGCGCTTTATGCTTCTACATAGAATAAAGCATGATGGATTGGATTTGGGGCGGGATGCTGCTCATATCATTGCTCATGGGGATCATGACGGGCAGCGGAGCCGCGGTAGCGGACGCCGCGCTTGCGGGCGCGGGCGAAGCGGTGACGCTTTGCGTTACGCTCTTGGGCGCCTACATGCTTTGGATGGGGCTTATGAACGTAGCCAAGGAAGCGGGCATGATCGACGCGCTTTCTTCCGCGTTTAAACCGCTGATGGGGAAGCTTTTTCCCGCCTCAAAAGAAGCGGCGGCGGCGATCACGCTGAATCTCTGCGCCAACTTCTTTGGCATGGGGAGTGCGGCGACCCCTTTCGGCCTAGAGGCCATGGCGCAGATGCAAAAGACCAACCCGAGGGCGGATCAGGCGACGGATGATATGTGCCTGTTTCTTTGCCTTAACGCCTCTGCGGTGGAGCTTTTGCCTACGCAGGTATTATCCTTGCGCGCGGCATGGAAGAGCATGGATGTATATGCCATTGTTGCGCCCACCTTTCTCGCGTCGCTCGTATGCGCCTTTGTTGCGGTGGCCTTCTGTCTGCTCTTTAGGCGTTTGCGGCATAGGAGGCGGCGCGGATGAGCTGGGTGGTTCCGGCGCTGATGCTGCTCTTTTTGCTCTGGGGGATGCTGCGCGGCAAGGACGTGTACGGCGCCTTTGCGCGCGGCGCGCTCGAAGCGCTGCCGCTGGTCATGCGCATTTTGCCCTACATGGCGGCAATGATGATCGCGCTTTCCGCCTTTCGCGCCTGCGGCGCGATGGAGTTTTTGCTCCGTCTGCTCGAAAAGCCGCTAGGCCGATTGGGCTTTCCCCCGGAGCTTTTACCGATGCTGCTGCTTCGTCCCTTTTCGGGCAGCGCGAGCATGGCGCTGTTAAGCGATGTTTATACGCAGTGCGGCGTTGATTCCCTTCAAGGCTTTGCGGCTTCCGTAATGCTTGGTTCAACGGAAACGATTTTTTATGTTATCGCGCTCTATTATGGCTCCATCGGCATAAAAAAGACCGGCTACACCTTGAGCGCATCCCTGCTCGCGACGCTTGCGGGCGCGGCGGCATCGGTATTTTTGTCAAGGCTGTGGCTTGCGCTCGCGTAGAGGGAGCGCCGCTGAATTATTGCGGCAAATCGACGCTGTGGCTTTACAAAGCCTTAAATCACTGTTAGAATAACCATAGGGTAGTATAGACCTGCAAATCGGCAGCCCAGCCCAAAGGTAAAGCGAAAGAAAGTGCGAATTGATGATGAAAGTTGACGTTCTGCCCGTTGTGGGCAAAATCCATGCTTCTAAACTCATGGATAAAACGGTCGTTGTAGTTGATGTTTTGCGTGCGACAACCTGCATGATCGTAGGGATGCAAAATGGGGCTACAAAGATCATACCCACGGCGGATGCGGCGGAGGCGGCGTCGTTTGTCGCGCGTCTTGGTACGCGCGAATGTATCCTTGCCGGTGAAACGGGCGGGATCAAAACGCCCGGCTTCGATATCGGCAATTCACCCTTTGAATACATGGATGATGCAATCAAAAACCGCACCATCGTCATCAGCACGACCAACGGCTCTAACGCCGTGTGCGCGGTTGCGGCGGCGGACAGAATTTACATCGGCGCGATGATCAACGCGAGCGCCGTGGCGAAAAAAGCCTTTGACGACGGCCGTGACATTCTCATTGCCTGCGCGGGCACGGATGGAAAAATCTCTGCCGACGATGTGCTTACCGCCGGAGCGATCTGCGAGGAAATTGTGCAGATGGCGAATGGGGATGTGGAGCAAAGCGATACTGTGCGCCTTTCGCGCTGGGTATACAAGGGCTACATCGATGGGCGCGTCGCCATTGAGGAAAGCTTCCACTATGATCGCCTTAAAAAGCTTGGTTTTGAAAAGGATCTGCAATTTTGCTTCAAGCGGGACACCACGAGCATTGTTCCCGAGTATAAGTACGGCATCATACAATAAGGCGCTTTTTGCAAAAAGAAACGGAAAAAGGGCCTAAGCCCTTTTTTGTTTAAAAAAAATGACGAAAAAAGGAATACGGGATGAAAGGAGGATGCTGCTTGATGAATATAGAAAGCCTCTCCG
>CAZNJN010000147.1:0-5020 GCA_964573365.1 uncultured Oscillospiraceae bacterium | reverse complement strand
ATCACAATTGTCGGATGCCCCAAGCTGGACAGCGTAGATTATTCCGATAAGCTGACGGAAATCATCAAAAACAACGATGTCAAGAGCGTGAGCGTGGTGAGAATGGAGGTTCCTTGCTGCGGCGGCTTGGAAAACGCGGTTAAAAGGGCGCTTGAGAGTAGCGGAAAATTCATACCGTGGCAGGTCGTGACCATTTCGACGGACGGCAGGATTCTTGAGTGAGCCTTCACGAGCAGGAAAAAATGAAAAACGGCCTATAAACATAGAAGCTTGCAGCAGGCTATGCGGTAAACAAAGCCTGCTGCAAAACGTATTCTATGGCTCTAAGCAGCTCATAAAAATGGAAGATTGCGGCGCTCATAAACCTATGGATCATTTTTCCGAGCGAATTGCATAATACGACAGACGATGCTATAATTTTAGTAATAATTTCGTAGACTCTTGAAAAAACGTGCTAGAAAATAAGCGTTGACCATCTGCGCGGCGGCAGCCAACGGGGACATACAGGCGTGGAAAACATCGGCCTAAAAAGTATAAATGAGTTAGGGAGGGGGCGCTTCTGTGACTCAAAAGAAGATACTCGTTGTTGACGATAACAGCATAAGCCGCACGATTCTTTGTAATATCCTCAAGGCTGATGATTATGAGACGCTTGAGGCGGAGAACGGACAAGCAGCCTTAGACGTCTTGCGCGCAGAAGGGTATGCGATCTCGCTCGTATTATTGGATATACTCATGCCCGTGATGGACGGGTATGCGCTGCTAAAGGCGATGACGGCAAACGGTATGATTAAGCGCGTGCCTGTGATCGTAACGACGGGCGCGGAGGACGAGGGCTCAGAACTATGCTGCCTAGAAAACGGCGCGTCGGATTTTTTGAAAAAGCCGTATAATGCCAAAATGGTTCGTCATAGGGTAAAAAGCCTTTTACGGCTCTGGGATAACGCGGCGCTTATCAGCAAGCTGGAGATCGATGTACTGACCGGCGTTTACAGCCGGGAGTTATTCTACCGGCATTCGGAACAAATTCTGGATGAACATGCAGGCGAGCCTTATTGCATTGTGTATGCGGACGTCGATGATTTTAAGATGATCAACGTGCGCTATGGCTCTGCGGTCGGAGAGGAGCTGCTCAAGTATCTGGCTGCTCGTTTTCAAAAGATGGTCGGAAAGAACGGAGCTTGCGGACGGATCGGCGGAGATATATTCGTACTGCTGTTTAGAGAAAATCTATCCCAGGTTAAGGCACAGATCCAAGGATTGCAGAACGCGGAATTTAAGGACGCGCCCGTCAAAGGGTTTCAGCTTAAATACGGTATTTATCCGGTGAAGGATCGTTTGATTTCTACTGCGGATATGTGTGATCGCGCAAAACTGGCGGTCACGATGATCAAGCATCAATATGGCATATGTTACGCGGTCTATGACGATTCCATGCTGGCGCAGGCGCTCAAAGAGCATCAGCTTGCGGACTGTATGGAGGCGGCTTTGGAGAAGCGGCAGTTTTCCGTCTATCTTCAGCCCAAACATTGCACCGAAAATCGGGCGGTGGCAGGCGCGGAGGCGCTCGTGCGCTGGAATCACCCGGAGCTGGGCTTCATTTCTCCAGGCGAGTTCATCTCTCTTTTTGAACGCAACGGCTTCATCACAAAGGTGGATGGCTTTATGCTTCAAGAGGTATGCAGAATGCTCAGGGACTGGATCGACCGGGGAATTAACCCGGTTCCGATCTCCGTCAATGTGTCTAGAGCCGACTTCGTTTTCAATGATCTTCCTCTGCGGATCGCCGCCTATGCGGACGGCTATGGCATCCCGCATGAGTTGATCCATCTGGAGGTGACGGAATCGGCTTATACGGAAAATCCCCAGCAAATCGTCGCCGCTGTTTCCGCGCTTCAGGATATGGGCTTCGTGATTGAAATGGATGATTTCGGCTCCGGCTATTCCTCACTGAATATGCTCTCGGAGCTTCCTATTGATATTCTCAAGCTTGATATGCGCTTTATGCAAAGCGGCAACGACCGGATAAAGGGCGGAAAGCGGAACATATTGAGCTTTATCGTCAGCTTATCCAAATGGCTCCAGCTTCCTACGACCGCCGAAGGCGTAGAGACACAGGCGGAATTTGAGCTGCTCAAATCTATGGGCTGCAATCTTATTCAAGGCTATTACTTTTCAAAGCCTATGCCGGCGGAGAATTTTGTGACCTATATGAAGGAGCATCCGGCTCAGTGCAAACAGGCGGAAAGCGAGGTATCCTTTGAGACGCTTCCCGCCGTGCAGGAGCTCAACAAGGAAATGCCGCTCATACTGGTGACAGAGGATATTGAGAGCAATCGGGAAATTATGAAAATGCTGCTTTCAGGCTCTTATCAGGTTGCGACGGTGGGAAACGGGCAAGAAGCCTGTGAGTATCTCTTAGCGCATCATCATGAGCTGTCCTGCGTTCTGCTGGATCTGCTCATGCCGGTCATGGACGGGTTTCAGGTGTTGGAGTTTATGCGCCATAACAGCATGATTGACGAAGTCCCCGTTATCATTACGACGGAAAACGGAAACAGCAGCGAGCTGCGTGCGCTTCATCTTGGCGCGGACAGCTTTGTGGGCAAACCCTATAACCCCGAGATTTTGCTTCATCATGTTCAAAAGGCGGTGGAGAAGAAGGAACTGTTAAAGCTCAAGCACGACTTTGACTGCAAAAAGTGCGAGCTCTATGAAAAAGCTTATAAGGACGAGCTGACAGGACTGTTGAATCGTCACGGACTGAAAGAGGCGGTGACAAGTCTCTCAAACGGCGAAAAATATGCCGCGCTCATGTTAGATATTGATAACTTAAAGCAAATCAATGATAGCAGAGGACATGCGATCGGCGACGAGGTGATTCGCGTGGTAGCGGAGACCTTGAAGAACGCCATAAGAAGCGGCGATGTCGTCGCCCGCATGGGCGGAGACGAATTTGCAATTCTGCTTCAAGGGGTGGACGATCTAAAAATCGCGCGTTGCAGAGGAGAACGGCTGTGCGGAAGTATCAAAGAAGCGACAGTATCGGACGTAGCGCTTCAGCTTTCCGGCTCGGTCGGCGTTACATTGGCATGTCAATCGGAGAACTTTGCAGATGTCGTGAAAAGAGCGGATGCGGCGCTCTACCGGGCAAAGCGGGGAAATAAAGGCGGATGCTGCTTATAGCGGAAGGAACACGCACAACGGCGCTTGACTGGAAATAGAAGGATCTGGGGGACTGTTCTATGAATCGTTATAGCCTTTCAAAGGCTGGAATTTGCAGCAGCGAAGGAATCGCGCGCTTCGGTGGGAAAAGTGAAATATACGAAAAATATCTCATTGAGTTTCCACAAGATCCCTGCTTTTCACGCATGTGCGAGGCAATCGAAAGCCGGGATGCAAAAGCTGCTTTTGAGGCCGCGCACGCGCTAAAGGGCATCGCCGGAAACCTAAGTATGACTCGGCTTTATGATGATCTGTTTCCTTTGGTGGAGGAATTGAGACAGGGCAGCCTAGAAAAGGTGGATGAGCTGCTTCGCACGGTTAAAAAGGATTATAGCGAGGCTGTTGCGGCGATAGATTGATTGTGCTACTCTGCGCTTTGTGAAAGCATGTTTGCCATTCGGAACCATGCCAAATTCCTGTTGGCATATCAAAAATAATAAGCATATCATGATCCACTCATGGAACATCAATTTATTCAATCGGCGTATGCTGATTGATAAAATTCTGCATCACTTTGACCGACTTTGGGAGCAGATCGGCGCAAATGAGAGTAAGCGCCGTTCGCTGAATAGGCTTGGCGCGCTGGAAGATCAATGCGCCAAGCCTATTTGACATAACTGAAACGATCATAACGCGGAAGCGATGAATCCATTGAAAGACACAGCAGGATTGAGCGTTTAGCCTATGAAGCCGCCCATGGAGGAGGAGCGGAAATCACCGTGGGTCGTGCTGGTCTCAATGCCATAGACGCCGGAGGTAAAATCAAAAGCGTCTGACTGAGAATAGCTGCCGCTCTTTCCGAAAGCCTGATCGTCGCCCAGCCAAGTCTTGCCCGAAGCAATTTTAAGCACATACCGACCCGGATCAAAGGACATGCTGCCGGAGCTGTTAGGGGAAAGAAAAATCTGACGCAGCGGCGTACCCTTGGCGCTTCCCGCTGAATACAGCTTGAAGCAGGAGTCTTTGGAACCGGTGCTAAGCTGTAGCGTCACTGATCCGTTTCCGCCGATCTGGGCGGGCTTAGGCGTATCGGTCACAGTGATCTCGCAAGATGCTGTACCGCCTTTTTTACTTGTGACCGTGATGGTAGCGGCGCCGCTTGTGATCGCCGTTAGCAAATTGTGGAAGAAAGACGATGTACGAATGGTATGCTCCAATGATTTGTCAATGAAAAATGAGCACGGGATTCAAAGCGGCAACAGGAATGGCGTGGCTTTCTACTTGAGGAGTGTGCTAAACGCTGTTTGGGGGAGATATGTTGCTGGAAATGACTCTCCTTAGAGCCGAGGACGCTTAATTCTGCCTCCTTGCGTGTATACAGAGCTTTTCAAAGGTTTTTTCACTGATATCGTGCTCGATCTTGCAGGCGTCCTCATGGGCGGTTTTTTCATCAACGCCGATACGAATGAGAAACTCGGTGAGCGTTTTGTGACGGGTATATATGCGCTGGGCGATCTCCATGCCAGACTGCGTAAGCGTAATCAGGCTGTCCGAATCCATGGTGATGTAGCCGCCTTCCTTCAAACGCTTTGTTGCGTAGGTGACGGAGGGCTTGGTTACGCCAAGCTGTCCGGCAATATCCAGCGAACGGATATAGCCGTGCTTTTCCTGCATCATCAGCATGGCTTCCAGATAATCCTCGGATGATTTATGGATCTGCATGTCAAAAGCCCTAACCTTTCTGTTGAGCTATTTTAAGGGTAGCACAGCGCAAGCGGCTTTTCAAGACTGTGGTTCTTCATAAATAAAAATAAGAAAACCGCCCTAACGCGGGGTTAGGACGGCTTTTGTTTGG
>CAZNJN010000146.1:0-5039 GCA_964573365.1 uncultured Oscillospiraceae bacterium | reverse complement strand
TGCTGTGTATATGTGTTATGTATGTTTTCACTCATGTGTCCTTTGTGTGTGTCTTCCCCTATGCCTCGCAGGGTAGACGCAACCATGTGTTTATCTGTACCCGTCTACCGTATGTGTTGTGTGTTGCAACTGCCACATACAGATGTGTCCTTTTTTATGCTTCTGTAGCGATCTGTGTATGGCACATCCAGACCTGTTGATACACATATGTATGCGCGTGTTGCTTCCCATCCATCTACGTCCTCCACATGCACCTGCTTCCTGTGCATACTTACATGTGTATTCTCTTGCTTCTACACATGTCTCATACTGATGCAGATACGACAATACATGTGTATGTGGCCTGTGGTGTATTGTCTTTATTGTGCATGTGCATGTTGATATGTTTATCTTCTCTGTATCTGTGTATTCTGATATGTCATATGTATTTTTTTGTTTCATGTGTATGTGTTTGTTTATGTGTATGTGGTCTATGGCTGTTTTGCGTCACAATCCCTGCGGATCATGCGCATATGTTGTGTGTATGCGCTTGTGTCCTTAATTTCCCTTCTGCTCTTTTTTCCTGCAATTAGGCTCAAATTTCTCGCAAAATATATGTATGTGTATTCTGTGTGTGTGTTCCATTTTTATCCTATTTTACTAGCTTTTACGATCGTTCCGCTTATTTGTATGCCCCCTGATGTGTCTGTGTTATGTGTATCTGTATTCAGGTCTATTTTTCTCGGTTATATGTATGTGTTGTCATTGTGTAGCGATGTATTGCGCGTGTGTATATGTGTGTTGTTCTTTTATTTGTATGTGTGATGTGTGTGTTTACATGTGTCGGTTTGTACTTTTGTTCTTGCTGTATGTGTCCTGCTCCTATGGCTGTGTATATGTATGTGTTGTTTATCTATATGTGTTGTGTATTTCTATTGTGTGGTGTTGTTGTGTTTTGCTCATGTGTATGTGTGCTGTTGATTTTTATCTGTTTGCACATGTGTATATGTGTTCTGTTTGTTTATGCGTTTTCGTTATCTGTATTTATGTGTTTATTACGTTTGTGTATATGTTTGTGTTTTGTGCATCCACCTGTGTCTATATATACTCATGTGTTTTGCGTTTATGTCTGCATATTGTGTGACTGTTTTATGTTTGTTTATTTTTTATGTGTGCTGTTGATTTGTTCTTGCATATGTGTATTTCGTATGTTATTATGTATGTGTTGATGTTGAGCGTTTGTCTGTATGTAGTATCTTTCTTTTTTTCATTCATGCATATATGCAGACGCATACGCATATACATAGCAATAAGGAGCTTTTATGAAACAGATTTATGCCATTATCAATCAAAAAGGCGGCGTCGGCAAGAGCACCACCGCGCATGCTCTGGGCTGCGCGCTGCACCGCCGGGGCTTCCGCGTTTTATTTGTGGATCTTGATTCTCAAAGCAACCTCAGCTTTTCTCTCAAGGTGGCGGGGGAGACCCCTACCTCTATGGATGTGCTCGCGCGCGAGGTTGAAATACGCAGCGCAATCCGTTCCTGCGACGAAGGCAGCGTGATCCCCGCCGGGCTAAGCCTTGCCCTAGCCGAGCAGAACATGAGCGGCGTAGGCACGGAATATCGCTTGAAGGAGGCGCTTGACCAGATTGCGGAGGATTTTGATTATATCGTGATCGATACGCCCCCCGCGCTCGGCATTCTCACCGTCAATGCGCTTACCGCCTGCACCCGCGCCGTGATTCCCGCTCAGGCGGACATTTACAGCTTTCAGGGAATCAGCCAGCTCTATAAGACCATGACCACCGTAAAACGCTACTGCAACCCGAATTTGGAGGTTTCAGGCATACTTCTTACGCGCTATTCCCCAAGGGCGATTCTTTCGCGCGACGTAGCGGATATGCTCTCTAAAACCGCCGATCAGATCAACACCAAGCTCTTTGACGCCACGATACGCGAAGCCGTTTCCGTCAAGGAAGCACAGGCAAACCAGATGGATATCTACGAATACAATTCCAAGAGCAACGTCGCTCAGGATTATGAAGCCTTCACGGATGAATTATTGAGAGGAGAATAAGATCATGGCAGTCAAAAGCAAAAGCTATCTGAACAATCCGGCGCTGCAATTCATTTCCACCGCGCTTGTAGATGAGGCCTCCGCTTCGTCCGAGCCCGAAGCGCCCGCTCCCGCGAGCGTAAACGCAACTCCCGCGGCGGAGCCTGTGCGAAGCGCGCAAAACGCGCCCGTGCAGCAGTATCAATATGCGCCGCAAATGCAGCAGAGCTATGCGCAAAACGTCCCTGTACAGGAAAACACCAGCGCGAAATTTATCGTACCGATGAAGCCCGTTTATGTGGAGGTGCGCAGCAAGCGCTTCAACGCGCTGATGCAGCCCAGCTTGTATAATAATCTTCTCAAGATCGCGACGGTGAATGGCATCAGCGTAAACGAGCTGATGCACCGCGTATTGGAAAAATACGTCGAAGATAACATGGTCGAGTGAGCGGCGCTAAAACAAAGTCGCGCCGCCTCTGTAATTCTCCGCGCCAAGGCCGATGACCGCGTTATACAGACAGGCGGTCAAATAGGCGGGCATATTCGCTATTTTTTCACTTCCGCAATTTTTCATTCCGCCAAGCACGCTCTCCACATGCTCCGCGCGCGCCTCCTTCAGCACCGCCGCCACCTGCCGGACGTCGTAGCTGCGCCCGTTGAGCCGCATTTCTCCGCTTCGCGCTCCGTAAAGATCCGCAAGGAGCAAAACGATAGAGCGGATCACGTCCTTGCCGTATTCCTGCGAGAGAATATCCGCTTCGATCTGCACAGAAGCTTCGCTTACGCATTGCGCGAAGGATCCTTCACCTTGTGCGCCCGGTTCCGTCTTTCCGTCCTGCGCTTCCTGCGCGTTTTGACGGATAAGACGGATATTTTTTTGTGTTGTATTTGTGACGCCCTTAGTTATTCTTGCAGTCGCAATTTTGGCGGTTTCGGTTTCGGTCGTTTTGCTTTCGGCGGTTTCGATTTTGCGCCCTATGTCCTTAAACTCCGCAGTATTAAAACGGAACCCTTCACATAAAGGCTCAGCGGGGGTTTCCTCCGAAGAAAAAGCAGGAAGCACAGGAATTTTTCCTTGATTTTCCGTAGTATCGAAATTGACCTCTTGCAAGGCTACTTCCGCAGTATCAAAACCGCGCTCTTGCAAAGCGTGCTCCGTGGTATCAAATCGACCCTCCTGCTTATCAAACAAGAGGGTATAGCAAAAGCCGGCGAATGCGCCGTTATGGATACGGCTGCGCCGGATATAGCCCGCTTCGATCAGTTCGCTCATAGCATGTTGTACGCGTTTTTTGCCCATGAGCTTTTCCTGGAGCAGCGTGGCGGAGGGATTGGCGCTTCGTTCGGCGCAGGTGCTTGCGTTTGCGTAAACGCAAAGAAAGACGTAGGCCGCCTTCGCTTCGACCGAAAGGGCGTCGTCAAAGAGGATTAAACGCGGAACCAAGCCATAGCCGCCGGAAAAAATACCCTCCTGCACCGCCGCAAGCGCCGTGAGCGGCGCGTCCTGCTCAAGGGAGGCCGCCTGTTCATCGGTGGACGGGGGAGAGGAGGTCTGCTTTTGCGCGTTCTTGGGTGCTTTGACGATAAGATAGCGAGTCGTCTCAAAAAACTGCTTTCCTTCCTTTCGCCGCGACTGCGAGAAAATGAGATAGCCTTGCTCGATCAGGGTTTTGCGGTGTTTGATAAAGCGGGTATGGCTCATGTGGAGCGAGCGGAGGATTAACGCCTCCTTCGGGGAGGGCTGAAAACCGCCGTTATTGCCGCTCATCACGCAATAGTATGCGTAAAGTGCCTTTGCCTCGGCGGAAAGCTCGCTTTCAAGCATGACCGACTTTGGCACAACGCCGTAGCCCCGTGAAAAAACGCCTTCGAGCTTATGGATGTTTTGCGTTTTTTCGCTCATAAAAGCGGCTCTCCTTTCTTGACGGGATGCGCAAAGGCGCTTATAATAAAAGCATAGACGACACAACAAAACGACTTGCCCTTGCCGGGGCAGATCGCGTTAACGAGTCTAAAATAACCATTTTTTATCGTGCCGGAGATATTGCCGTATCTCCGGCACAACTCTATCTTAACAGCAGAAAAGCCGCTTTTCAATACATGCGCGGCGCCGCTCAAAAAGCTGTGTCGCAAAGGCTTATTTTCACCTGACGCGGAATGAGCGCCGTTCATATGGAAAAGCAAAATAGTCAGTAAAATAAGCAAATTTGCATTAAAAGGTATGCACTTATTGGAGGTATGCACTTCTTGTTCTCCCTTATCATGGTATGCGTTTTATGGGGGTGAAGTATGCGGTTATTGGGGGCAGAGTATGCGCTTTTTGGAGTCAAAGTATGCGGATTTTGCAGGTGCATAAGAGCAATACATCTGGTGTAAGCTGCCAACGGAAACCACAAGCTGTCGTTTCGTCCTCTGCAGGCGCCGAACGCCAAGGATGAGGAAAAGCGAGCGCGCGCGTCCAAAGAAGCCGCGCGGGGGACACATGGTATGCACTTTATGGGCGGTAAACGTCGCCATGGTATGCACTTTATGGGGGTAAGAAATCATGGTATGCACTTTATGGGGATTAAAAAACGCCTAAATCAAGCGGCTGAGAGCCTATACGCTCAAAATACTCGGCCAATCGCCCGATAAAACGGGGCGCAAAAGGCGCGAATCGGCACGGAAACAGGCGAAGATTGTAAAAGCACGGTATTTCCCATGCAAAAAGAGGATTTCCCGACGGATATCGCATATTTCCCATATTTCCCGCCTGTGGCCGCCTTGCGCGCGGTAGGAAAGACCGTTCCATTTGGCGTATGCGGAGCGACTGCTAAAAAAAGACCTCCAATTTCTGCATACCATAAAGCGCGGTACAGACTGAGCATAGCATAATCAGGTTTTTCCGTGGGGACAGAAATGGGACTGTGCAGCGCGATTTTTCGCGTATCGCAGAAGCGTACCTTCTTCATGCACTGCTTACCTTTGCGAGTGCATAGCGCAAGGGAGTGTCAAAGTACGAAA
>CAZNJN010000145.1:3241-5206 GCA_964573365.1 uncultured Oscillospiraceae bacterium | reverse complement strand
GTTCTCTTTGCGCTCATCTCCGTGGCGTATGTCATGCCCATCGTGGTGGTCGTAATCAATTCGTTCAAGAAAAAATCCTTTATCAACCTCAAGCCCTTCGCCTTTCCCGACGCCAAGAGCTTTGTGGGCTTGGAAAACTACATTCGCGGCATCGAAAAGGTCGAGTTCTTTAAGTATTTCGGGTATAGCGTGATCATAACGGTCGGCTCGGTCGTCGCGATCCTCATCTGCTGCTCGATGTGCGCGTGGTTCATCACGCGCGTAAAAAACACTGGAACGAAGCTGATGTATTACCTTTGCGTGTTTTCCATGGTCGTGCCTTTTCAAATGGTGATGTTTACGCTCTCGAAAACGGCGGATATGCTCAAGCTCAATACGCCGTGGGGCATCATCATTATCTATCTCGGCTTTGGCGCGGGGCTGGCGGTGTTCATGTTCTGCGGCTTTGTCAAGAGCATCCCCATTGAAATCGAGGAGGCGGCGATGATCGACGGCTGCAATCCTTTGCAGACCTTCTTTAGAATCGTGCTGCCGATCATGAAGCCGACCTATATTTCCGTAGGCATCCTTGAGACCATGTGGATTTGGAACGACTATTTGCTGCCCTATCTGGTGCTCGATCCCGATCGTGGTGCAGTATCTGCGCGGCGGCTATGGCAGAGTCGATATGGGCGCGATCATGGCCTGTCTGGTGCTTGCGATCATCCCGATCATCGTATTTTATCTCTCCTGCCAAAAGTATATCATCAAGGGCGTTGTGGACGGCGCGGTAAAGGGATAAACGTAAGACTTTTGCGCGGCGCGCTCTGAAACGCGAAACCTAGAAGCACAGCGCAAGGATACCGAAAGAAAAATAACGGAGCGAATAAAGAGCATGAAACGAGCAAGCGGAATTTTACTTCCCGTGTTTTCCCTGCCCTCGCCATACGGAATCGGGAATTTGGGTAAAAGCGCATATGCCTTTACGGATTTTTTGAGCGAGGCGGGACAAAGCTACTGGCAGGTGCTGCCCATCGGCCCCACCTCCTACGGCGATTCTCCCTACCAGTCCTTTTCGTCCTTTGCGGGGAACCCGTATTTTATCGACTTGGAAAAGCTTTGCGAGCGGGGCTTGTTAGAAGACGGCGAGCTGCAAAGCGCGCGTGAGGAAGACGGGCGAATCGATTACGGCAGGCTCTACGCGCGGCGCTATCCGCTGCTCAAAAAAGCGTATGAGCGAGCAAAGGAGCGCGGCGAAAGCGAGGACGCGTTTCTAAGCGTACAAGGCGACTGGCTGAGCGATTACGCGCTGTTTATGGCCTGCAAGGAGCACTTTGGCGGCGCGCCCTATTGGGAGTGGCCGGAGGATATACGAAGGCGCGAAGCAAGCGCACTGGAAGAGTACCGCGTACTTCTTGACAACGAGATCGACTTCCATGTGTTTTTACAGGCGGAGTTTTATCGCGAATGGTTTGCGCTTCGCGAATACGCAAACGCGCGCGGGATCAAGATCATCGGCGATCTGCCGATCTATATGCCGCGCGATTCGGTGGACGTATGGGCGGCGAGCGAAAACTTTCAGCTTGACGAGCAGGGCGTTCCTCTGGGCGTGGCGGGCGTACCGCCGGACTACTTTAACGCGGACGGCCAGCTTTGGGGCAACCCGCTTTACCATTGGGACAATATGAAGCGCAACGGCTTTGGCTGGTGGCTGCGCCGGATCGGCGGCTGCGCGAAGCTCTTTGACATCATACGAATTGACCACTTCCGCGGCTTGTCGGCCTATTGGCGCGTACCCTATGGCGACGCTACCGCCCGAAACGGAGAATGGATTCCCGGCCCCGGTACGGCTTTTACGGACGCGCTGCACGGCGCCTTCCCCGATTATCCTATTATTGCGGAGGATCTGGGTTTTCTGTCGGAGGATGTGAAAAGCTTGCTGCAAGCCTCCGGAGCTTTATCAGAGAACAGGTCACTGTTTTTAAG
>CAZNJN010000145.1:0-3231 GCA_964573365.1 uncultured Oscillospiraceae bacterium | reverse complement strand
TTTGACTCGCGTGAACCGAGCGATTATCTGCCGCATACCTATGCACCGCATTGCGTCTGCTATACCGGCACGCATGACAATACGACGCTCAAGGCTTGGTTTGACGAGGCGGCGGCGGACGACGTTGCGTTTGCCAAGCGTTATCTCGGCCTTAACGAGAGCGAAGGCTATTGCCGGGGAATGCTGCGCGGCGGCATGGGCAGCGTAGCGGAGCTTTTTATCGCCTGTATGCAGGATTATCTGGAAACGGGCGCGGATACGCGCATCAATATTCCCGGTACGGTCGGTGAAAACTGGCGCTGGCGTATGAAGGAGGGCGACTTTGGCGCTGCGCTTGCTATGGAGATCGCGGAGCTGACTTGTCGCTACGGCAGAAGAAAATAACGCAAGTAATCATCAAGCAACACAAAATGAGCCTATGCGCTTGCCGCGCATAGACCCATTTTGTGTTTACGAATTGCTTTTTACCAGCTCGCCTCGCTCTGTGCCGCCGGCGGCTGAAGGGTCATGTAGCTTTCAAAGAAGGGCGTAAGATCCTCTCCCGCCGCCTTGGAAAAGTGCGCGATCAGCTCGTCACCGCTTAAAAACGAAAAGCGGAGATCGGTGCAGATGCTTTTTAATACCGAATAAAACCGCTCCTCGCCCAGCTTTTGATAAAGCGCCTCATAGAGTGCGCTGCCGCGCGCGTAGACGCCGTAAACGTAGTCGCCGCTCTGCGCCTTCGTAAAGTCGGAAAGCTTCGCGTCCATCCGGGTTTTGATCACATAGCCTTCGATGTCGCGAAAGCGGCTGCTCCAAAGCTGATCTCTGTATTCCTGCCCATGCACGGCGCGGATATAATCAAAGCTTAAAAACTCAACGAGCGCTTCGTCGATCCATGGCGCGTTAAGCTGATCGCTGCCAACAAGATTGTAGAACCATTGGTGCGCGACCTCATGGGCGATATACAGCTCGCCAAGCACCTTCGCGTTTCCATCCAGATCATCGTAGCTCACCATGATAAGCCCGGGATACTCCATCCCGCCCGTGAGCTTGGTCGCGACCGCTGAAAACTCGGTATACGGATAAGCGCCGAGCTTTTTTTCATAATAGTCGAGCGCTGCGGCGGCGCTGTTTGCAAGAGCCTCGGATTTTTTCCGCTGCTTGGTGAACGCGAGCACGCGCACGCCGCTTTGCGTTTGCGCTGTTTCGATAAAAGCGTTCTTCACGAAGGAAACGGCAAAATCGCGCGCCGCGTCCGCACGGTAGAGCGCCTCATAGCTGTTCGTATCCTCAAGCATACGCGCCTCGGCGCATTCGCCTGAAGCGGCCACATTGTAGGTAAGCGGACAGCGGATCACCACACTATAGGCGGCGGCCTCGCTGTAAAAGGAATCGCCGATTCCCTCATAGCTGTCCTCACGCCATGCGCCGTTTTCGTATACGGCCAAAATGGGTAGCGCGTTGCAAAGATTCATGCTCAGCTCGTTGGAGCCGAAACGAGTCTCCGCCTTGGCAAGCTCCAGCGTGTATTCGATACCGATAGCAACCTTTTCGCCGTCTTTCAGATCGCGGCTAAGACCTATGCGTAGCTGCGGATAGAGCGCGCCCTTTTGACACAGCGAATAATAGATGTCCGCGCCGTCCTGCGTGACGGATTGTATGCTAAGGCATTTACTGTCGATCGCCTTAGGCCAAAGGTTGAGCACGATATCGTAAAGCGTATCGCCTGTATGATTGGTATAGTCAAGCGTGACGCGAAGCTTTGCGCGCGAGTTTTCCGGATCGGCGTCGATCACGGCTGTATAGCGGTTTTTTGGCGCGGCCGTAGGCAGGGGCGTGAGCTCGACGATCCCCTCCGTTTCAAGAGCCGGACTTGGAGAAGGCGTAACGGGCGCGGGAAGCACCTTTGCGTCGCTTTGAGCGGCGGATAAGGCCGGCGAAGCGTCTGCGTTAAGCTCTGTAGCCGCTTTAGCGCGTTTTGCGGCGCGCACAAGCAAAAACACCGCCAGGATCAAAAGAGCGGTCAGCGCGACGACAGCGATCCAAAGCAAATGTTTTTTTCTGGCGTTTCTATGCTCAAGCTGGGGCATGAGATCGCCTCCTTTCCTCGCTTTCATTATGAAGGATTCCTTTCCTTTCTACAAGGGTATAACTGTGTGCATTTGGTAAACTTTGTCCTTCGCAAACTCAAGCGGCGGCGAAAAACGACGATATGGGGGAGACTTTCTTGCACCGTATTGCCTAATGAAAGAAGAAGGAGTGGCATGGCTCGACAGGCATAAAACGAACGTGGTATAATGGGGCATGATAAAAATTATGCCCATAGAGGACGAACGCCCGTTTACGCGGGTGGATAATCGTTTTTTTCTGCGCTATCTTCCCCTTGCACCCGAAAGCTACAGCAAGGTTTATCTTTACGGGCTGATGCTCTCCGAGCAGGGCGCGCAGAGCTTTGATCTTGCGGGTGCGCTTGGGATGCGGGAGGCGGAGGTAAAAGAGGCGCTGCTCTACTGGCAGTCGCAGGGACTGCTGCGCCTGCTTCCCGGCAACGAGCCTTGCGCGCAATACCTGCCGATAGAAGAAAACGCAAGGGCAAAAAGCGAGACAAAGGGCAGCTTTACCGCGCTCTTTTCAGCCGTGCAGGAATGCTTCGGCTCGCGTTTGTTAAGCGCCGCGGAGCTTGAAAAGCTTAGGGACTATGTGGAGGTCTACGGTTTAAGCGAGGCCGCCGTGTTGATGCTTGTACAAAGCTCGATCCAAAGCAACGAGCGCGGAACGGGCGTTTCCTTCCGTTATCTGGACGAGGCGGCGCGCGCGTGGGCGGAAATGGACGTAAAGAGCGCGGAGGCGGCGGAAGCCTATCTGCAAGCCCGCGTTTTGTATAAGAGCGGCGCGATGGCGGTGCTCAAGCGTCTCAATAAACAGCGTCCGCCTACGCAGGACGAGCTGAACCTCTACGAAAACTGGGTGAAGGACGGCTTTGATGAGGGCTCGATCCTCCTTGCCTGTTCGTTTCTCACCGCCTACGGAACCCCCTCCTTCAAGGCGCTTGACGGTATCCTTTGCGGCTGCAAGAGCCGTGGACTTTCCACGCAGGCGGCCATGGAGGAGTATTTGAAGCTTGAGGAACAGGAAAAGAGCTTTGCCAGAGACTTTTTTGCCCGTCTTGGCATGAACAGAGACCCGTCAAGAGTGGATCACGAGCAGCTCTACGTTTGGCGCAGTGAATGGCATATGAGCGATGCGCTC
>CAZNJN010000144.1:0-5211 GCA_964573365.1 uncultured Oscillospiraceae bacterium | reverse complement strand
CATTAACCAACCCGCTATTCTCGCAGAGTGTTCAATTTGTTATTGCAATTTTCCTAAAAATTTCTTTCCTTATCATATAAAAATGCGTTTGATAAAACGCGTTTACTATTTTTCGCCTTTCGTCGCTGATTGCCTCAAGCCGATCCTCTCAAATGCTTGATGTTTATTTTAGGAGTTTGGCGCAAACTCTATATTTATATATTGGACGCGCCTTTCTTTCGATGCTACGATAAGAATGGTACATATCCTATCGCACATCTACATGAAATGGCAGCCGTCTCATTAGCGGCAAATAAGAAGGAGGTATTCTAAACATGTCATGTAACGAAAAAGGTTTCTCGACGCGGCAAATTCATAGTGGTCATCAGGATATTGCGCATGTAGGCCCCTTGGCTACGCCTATTTTCCAGACCTCCACTTTTGTATTTGACAGCACTGCACAGGGCGCCGCTCGTTTTGCGGGCGAAGAACCGGGATATATTTATACCCGGCTTGGCAATCCCAACGGAAATGAAGTCGCTGCAAAGGTTGCCTGTCTGGAAGGCGGCGAAATGGGTCTGGTCATGGGCTCGGGCATGGGCGCGGTCAGCGCCTGCATGTGGACGTTTCTGAAAGCGGGCGATCATCTGCTTGCCGATTCCAATCTTTACGGCTGCACCTTCGCGTATTTTATGCACGGCTTGACCCGCTTTGGCGTGGAGGTCACGCTGGTGGATTTCAAGGATTTGAACGAAGTCAAAAAGAATCTTCGCAAAAATACGACCGTCGTGTATTTTGAAAGCGAAACCAACCCCGATCTAAAGATTATCGACATTCCGGAACTGGTAAAAATCGTTAAAACCTTTAACAGCGAGATCAAAATCGTTGTTGACAACACCTTCCCCACCCCCGTTTTGATGCGTCCTCTTTCCATGGGTGTAGACATTGTTTTGCACAGCGCCACAAAGTATCTCAACGGTCACGGAGATGTGATCGCGGGTATGCTGATCGGTTCTCAGGAAGATATGACAAACGTGAACATGGTCGGTATTAAGGATATGACCGGCTCGGTCATCGGCCCCTTTGAGGCGTTTCTTATCAACCGCGGCCTCAAGACGCTTGATATCCGCGTAAAACGCCACTGTGAAAACGCCATGAAGATCGCTGAATTTTTAGAAGGCCATCCCGCCGTAAGCAAGGTGTTTTATCCCGGTCTTGCTTCGCATCCGCAGCACGAGCTGGCGAAAAAGCTCTTTGATGGCGGTTTTGGCGGCATGATCACCTTTGAGCTGAACTGTTCCAAGGATCGCGCAGCCGAGTTCGTCAATAACCTCAAGCTTTGCACACTGGCGGTAAGCTTGGGCGATGCGGAGACCTTGATCGAGCATCCTGCGACCATGACACACTCCACCTATTCTCCCGAGGAGCTGGCGGCGGCAGGTATCCGCGAGTCTATGCTTCGCCTGTCCGTAGGTCTTGAAGATCCAAACGACATCATTACCGATCTTAAAACAGAGCTCGATAAGATTTAAGCACCCTAAAGCAAGCTGAACAGCGCGAAAAGCAAAACATAATACGGCGTTTCTGATCCTTTGCAAGGAAAAGAAACGCCGTTTTTCACTTTGCGCACATAAAGACAAGTTTCTTGCCTTCAGCTCTGTTCACATCGCTTTTGAGCTTTTAGCCGGATAAACCGTAAACCTCAATGCGTATCAAAAAAGGCCAAAAGCCGTTTGGATATAAATTTCTGACATTTTCTGCCATTCTTGCATATCCATAAATTCATTGAAGCCATGTGCATGATTCTCCAGTAAATCCCCAAAGCCCAGGATGAGCGTGGGAATGCCGACTGCACGAAATGCGTTCATATCACAAACCGCGCCGAAAACCCCGGCCTTTGCAGGCTTATCCTTTATCGAGCAGGCTTGCAGCGCCGCCTGCACAACAGGCGATGCTGGATCTGTATGGGCGGCGGATATGCCGATGCGCGTGCCAAGCTCCGCTTTTATACACAATGCCTCCGATGCCGCACGCAAATCCTTTTCAAATTGGCTGCATATAGCAGTTGGATCCTCCGTATAGACCCAGCGCCGGTCAAATACCAGATCGCAAACCCCGGGGATCGTGTTTGTATTTTCCGTCCCTGCGACGATTCTCGTTAAAGCAATGCTTGCTTTCCCGCCGGCATCGGTTCGAGCGGAAAGCGTTTCAATCCTTGGCAGCAGCTCTACGAGCAGTCTTGCTCCATTGACCGCAGCGTTCTTTCCCTTTTGCGGACGGGCGGCATGACCTTCTTCTCCAAATACCCGAATGCTGATCTCAATGCGCCCCATATGCTCAATGCAGGGCACGCCCTGAGTCGGCTCGCCAATGATGCAATAGGCGGGGCTCTTTATCCAGCGCGAAGCTAAAATCGGCGCGAATCGTTTGGCGCCGATGCCGCCCTTTTCCTCTCCCGCAACCGCCGCCAAACAAACATTGCCATGAAAGCTGGGATTCGCGGCTAATTGCACAAAGGCTTCGGTCATGGCCGCAAGCTGACCCTTGGCGTCGCAGACGCCTCTGCCGTAGAAAAGGTGTCCGCGCTGTGCTGGTGTCCATGGGTCGCTCTGCCATCCTTCGTTCGCCCCCGGCGCTACAACGTCTAAATGGCTGCACAGAATCAAAAGCGGCTTCAAGGGATCTGTGATGTGCCAGGCGTATACATTTGCTCTGGTTGACTCAAACACATCCAGCTCAGAGGAAATACCGTGGGCTTGCAAAAACGCAAACAGCGTTTGCGCTGCGCTCAGCTCATTTCCCGTTATGCTCCGTTCTGCGATTAAATCCGAAAGCAGCTTTACGCCTTGTTCAGACACGATATGCCTCCAAAAGTTTTTGTGCCGTTCCTCCCAGTACCATCGCTTCGTCCTTTGCGCTGAGTCCGGCTACCTTTACCCGCTGCATTTCTACAAGGGGATGAATAACAGGGGCGTCGGAGCCAAACAAGACGCGTTCGCTTCCGATTGCCGCGACCGCTTCCGCAATTTTTTTATGGAAGGGCATGGCGGTAGTTCCTAAGTAAAGATTGGGTATATCGCGCGCGTATTGAATCGCCTCGTCTACATAGCCTAGCTGCATACCCATATGATCCATAATAACCGGAATCCCCGGATACATCTGAGCCAATGAGGCAATCTGCGAAGGAAGTGAAAAGGGGGCGTGTCCGGAGTGAATCGTAACGGGAAGATGAAGCTCCTGCGCCCTCTCCATCACTTTATGAAGATAGGGATGCTTAGGGAAAAAAGCATGTAAAAGCGGATGCAGCTTGATTCCAGAAAATCCCAGATCCACTGCTTTTTCCAAATCCACCATCACCTGCTCCTTGAGCTGTGGATTGAGCCATGCAAAGCCGACAAAGCGCCCTTGATATGCCTTGATGATTCGTGCCAAACCCACGTTATCCGGTTCAAGATCAAACTTCGGAAACACAATAGCTTTATCGATACCATAACGATCCATTTGTGCGCATATTGACGTTGCGCTGTAATCGTCGTTTCGATCATCCACACTGGACATATGAACGTGACAGTCAATAATCATACTATACTTCCTCTTTTTGATTGAGAGTTTGTAATGACTTGTATGCGCCAGGCGGTGCGGTCATTTGAAACTCTTTTCCTAAAAACATTCTCCAGGTGGCATTGGCCCAATAGGTGTTCGTCTGAACCATATACTCTACCGCCTTAGGCTTGTCACCCTCGTCCCTAAGCTGTACTGCTTTTTCCAATGCCTGCTGTGCATGTACAAGCAGCTCGGCAGTCTGTGAATCAAGCGTATCTGCATGGAAGCGCAGTGCTTGATTGGGTCGAAATTCAAGCGGATCTTTGCTTCCGGCACACAGATACCCAATAAAGCTCTCAAAAGCATCATAAGGGCCGCCAAGCGTATTGAGCATCTTATCTCGGTCGGTAAAAGGCGGGCGGACTTCCACCGCTTGCAAAAACCTTGTCAAAAGCGCGTCTAGCTCCGGCTTTATTTCTTCGCGCAAATACATATGCGCCGCGATTCCGCCCATATAGCAGAAGCCGCGTGTAAACGCCAGTCTGGCTATTTCAGCTCGCGCAAACGTATCCATGCCCTGATTGCTTGCAAGCGATATGGACATCAAGGGCTTTCCCTTGATCCTTCCGCTCCAGATAAACGGATAGCACCGTTCAAAAAATAAATGACAGGAGGCAGTAGCGCCAAAGGAATAGACCGGATCCGCTATAAGGACGCCGTCCGCCTCATCCACCAAACGGTACAGTTCGCCCGCTCCGTTATTGCCAAACGCATCCGGCAGCGGACAGGCGTGTGTCTGGCTGCGTATGCAGCAAAAGCAGCTCTTACACGGGGAAAGTGTGTAATCATGGAGGCATATGTGCTTGACTGCATAGCCTCTTTTTTGAAGCGATTCTTCCGCCTGTACAAGAAGACCGGCTGTGTAGCCCTGTTTCCTTGCACTTGTGAGGACGCACAGGATCGTCTTTTCCATATGCTTTACCTCAATAAGGCTTGTGTGCAGGTCGCAATTTGCGGAACAAAAATTACAAGCAGCGCGACAAATACCAGTATCAGTAAAAACGGCATAACCTCTTTACCTAGGGCTTCTATTCGCGCACCCGATATTTGAGAAGCAACAAACAGGTTCGCCGCAACAGGCGGCGTAATAAACGCAATCTGCGTGGTAATCACCAGCACGATGCCGAACGCTACCAGATCAATGTGGAGCAGTTGCATAAGCGGAAGGAAAATCGGTACCATAATGGAAAGGCTGGACAGCGGCTCCATCCACATACCCATAAAAATCATCAAGCCAAGAATAAGGATCTGCAAAACGTAGCCGTTGTTCGTAATGGAAAGCAATACCGAACCGATTGCCTGCGGAATCTGATACACAGCGAGTACGCGTCCGAAAATTGCTGCAATACCTACGATCGACACGGTAGAGCCGCACATGATAGCCGTTTGCTTGAGCGCATCTAAAAAGCCTTTCAAGGTCAAACGCTTGTTGCAAATCCCGATGATAACAGCATAAACAACGGCAACAATCGCGCTTTCCGTCGCCGTAACGATACCGCCGTAAATGCCGCCCAGAATCAGTATAGGCGCGAAAAGTCCCCACTTCGCTTTCCATATGGCCTTGATAAGACCCATGAAGGTGAATGGTTCCTTCACTACGCAATAGCCCCTCTTTTTGCAAATGATAGC
>CAZNJN010000143.1:0-5287 GCA_964573365.1 uncultured Oscillospiraceae bacterium | reverse complement strand
GATTAAATAGTTTTTACCCGCTCTTGCGATAATGCGCAAGGACGCGCGCAAATACGTCTTTTCTTTGCAGCCGGGCAGATTGAGAAATACAAACTCAAAGCTGCGCTCCTCTCCGGTATCGGCGGCTTGATGCAACAAAGTCGCGAGCTCCTCCAAATTTTTTTCATCCATATATTCGACCCAGTTGAGCTTGAGCGCATTTTCTATAGTCAAGCCCGCGCCGCCGAGCATCTGAATGTATTTGTCGTTTGCCCGTAGCAGCTCGATTTTTCCGTTATTGTATTCGAGAATACATGCGCCGCCCAGATAGCTGTTGAAGATCAGCGTATCCATAGAATCAGGACTCCAGAAGGCGTTGTTGTCCAGATTTTCCACCGTTTCAAGGACGGTGGTAGCTCTCTGCTTTTCGCTATCGGCGGCGAGACGCTCATATTCCTCCACCGGCATGGGTCTTGCATACAGGTAGCCCTGCACAAGAAAGCAGCCGATGGATTTAAGAAAATCGGCTTGCTGCTTTGTCTCGACGCCTTCTGCGATCACGGACATATCGAGCCATTTAGCCATGCGTACCATGGACTCGACGATATTGCCGCCGCGCTGGGATTCGTCAGTGGATTCCAAAAACTTCATGTCCAGCTTGAGAATCTGAGCAGGAACGTCCTTGAGCGTGTTGAGAGAGGAGTAGCCGCTGCCAAAATCGTCGATCTCTACCGTAAATCCCAAAGCAATCAACTCCTTGACAACGTTAAGGATCTGATTGGTTCCCTTGGAAAACGCCGATTCGGTGATTTCAAGACGCAGTAGCTCCACCGGTACATTGTATTTGCTGATCAAACCGGAGAGAACGTCGATCAGATCGTCCCGAAACACATCATAGCGGGAGATATTGACGGATACCGGAAGCGGATTGCGCCCTTCGCCGATCCACTTATGCAAATAAAAGCAGGTTTGCTCCCATATGAACTTATCCAACTCGTAGATAAAGCCGTTTTTCTCAAATATAGGTATAAATACCCCGGGGGATATCATTCCTTTTTTCGGATGCCGCCAGCGAACCAGCGCCTCAGCTCCGATCAAACTGCCTGTGGCGTGGTTATATTGTGGCTGAAACCACGGCTCAAACTGTCTTTGTTCCAGAGCAGGCGTCATTTCTGTAACGATCTGCTGCTGAGCAAGAAGCTGATCCCGCATAGGCTCGTCGAAATAGGCGATATTTCTGTCATAACGTCCCTTGACGGAGTCTTCGGCAAGGGCGGCACGGTCATACATGGCGCTCACGGAAAGGGAGAGATCGTCAACAATATATCTTCCGATACTGAAAGAAATAGGATGGATCGATCCATCTAGCAGCGCTGCTCTTTGACGCAGCTCCTCAATTTCTTTTGAAGCTATAAAAGTGCGGGGATAGAGCACCGCGAATTTGTCCGCCATCATGCGGCTGCAAAGTCCGCCTGCCGCATCAAAGAATTTTTTGAAAGTGTCTGCAATAAAGCACAGCACTTGATCTCCCTTGTCGGTACCGTACTGGTCGTTGATGACCTTAAAATTATCAATGTCAAAGCAAGCCATGACATAGAATGCGGCATCCTCCTTCGCGATCATAGCCCCTGCTTTTTCAAAAAAAGTATTACGGCTGTAAAGACCGGTTAAGCGATCTCGCTGCAATTCATTGACAGCAGCGGCAGTTTCACGCAGGTTGATCGCGTTGCGGACGCGCTGCTTGATGATTGCGGGTTTATATGGCTTTGAGACATAATCGCTGGCGCCAAGCTGAAGCGCCTTTAACCTCGCTGGCGTCCTCGGTCTGCCCGGTCGTAACGATCACCGGAAGCTGCTTTAGCAGGGGATCGTTTTGCATATGGGTCAGTACGGTAAAGCCGTCCATGATTGGCATGGTCAAATCGAGCAGCACGGCGGAAAGCTCATTATACGCAGCATTCATACAGTCGAGCGCACCTTGTCCGTCGCCCGCTTCAAAGATACGGTATTCATCGCCGAGAAGTTTTTTCAAAATATCCCGGTTCGTTTTTACATCATCAACAATCAGCACCGACCTAGCCAATGTCTGTTCTCCTTTTAAGCATCTTTCGGTCAATCAGAAGTATTCAGAGCTTTATATAGCCCAGTTTCAAACTATTTGCTAACCTCCGTTTCAAAAAAAAACGAGCTTCTGCAAAAAGTATACTCTACGGATAAATATATCCTTTATTAGCGAAACAGTCAATATAGCATATAAGCAAGGGGGAAATAATGCGTGAAAATTCGGCATTCATTCTATAAAAAATCCGTATGAGAAAGAAAGAAAATGAAGCATACTAGCTACAGAACCGACAAGAGAGCGAGGAGGAGCGAAACGATGAGCAGACAACAAAAGCGGCGGCTGTGCATAGCATTTTTACTGCTTCTGATTTTGCTTTGCGTTTTGGCTATGCTTGCTTTAGCGCGCGGCACGGGGCAGACGCCGGTAAGCAACGCGCACTTTGTTGGAAATCAACAAACGGAGGACACACCAATGCATACGATTTCTCATACGGAGATACCGCTGTGTGACGCAAACGGAAATGCGGGGACGCATTTGCCGGAAAAAGAAATCTATTATCAGAATGAAAGCGCCCCAAAAGGGCAGAGCCGCGGCGAGGTAAAGACGATATGAACACAAAGAAAGCAAAGAGCAGAGAAGAAGAGGCGTATCAGCGACTTGTGCTTGAAAAAGCACCAAAGTCCAATACGCCTGTCCAATGCCTAAAGGCGTTTTTGGTAGGAGGGATCATTTGCTGTATCGGTCAGTTGATCCGCGATTTCGGGAGCTTCACATTGGGCTTGGATGAAAAACTTTGCTCCGCATTTGCTTCCATAGCTTTGGTTTTTCTGGGCGCGTTTCTGACGGGAATCGGCGTATACGATAGAATCGGCGCATGGGCGGGCGCGGGCTCAATCGTGCCGATCACGGGCTTTGCAAATTCCATCGTATCTCCCGCGATGGAGTTCAAACGTGAAGGACTGGTGCTGGGGACGGCGGCAAAAATGTTTACCATCGCGGGGCCGGTGCTTGTCTACGGCATCGGAAGCTCGATCGTGGTCGGCTTGGTCTATGCTCTCATTTTGGCGCTATGATCTTATTGATAAAATAAAGCGTAAAGAGGGAAAAACAGTGAGCAAAAGAATCGGCAAACAGACACTTATCTTTTCCGAGATGCCAAAGGTCGTTTCTTCGGCGGCAATCGTAAGCCGTGAGGAGAGCGAGGGACCTTTGGGCATATACTTCGATTTCATATTGCCGGAGGAGACATGGGGCGAAAAGAGCTGGGAGAAGGCGGAACGAAAAATGTTTATCGAGTGTGTCAAAATGATGCTCTCGAAGGTGGAAGTTCAAACAAAGGAGCTGGATTGTCTGCTTGGCGGCGATCTGCTCAATCAAATCATATCGGCAAATTATGCGGCACGCGAATTAAACATTCCGTTTTTGGGACTATACGGAGCCTGCTCAACCATGGCGGAAAGTCTGCTGCTTGGATCGATTTTGATTGACGGCGGTTATGCCGTGCAGCTTGCCTGTGCCGCTACGAGTCATTTTTGCACGGCGGAAAGACAATACCGTCTGCCGCTTGAAATGGGATCGCAAACGCCGCCTACGGCGCAGCGAACGGTGACGGGCGCGGGCTGCACATTGCTGCGGCGGGCAGACTACGCGGGTAAGCAGGTTTATGAGCATATTTATATCAGTCATGGTACCATCGGGCGCGTTGTTGATCTTGGGATAACGGACGCAGGAAACATGGGCGCGGCTATGGCGCCCGCCGCCGCAGATACGCTATGCGCGCATCTACAGGATACGGGCAGAACCCTTGATGATTACGATCTGATTATTACAGGCGACTTGGGAAGCTTTGGCAGCACGATGTTCTGTGATTTATGTATGGAAAAAGGAATCAAAGTTACAGAAAAGCATTTGGACTGCGGGAAAATGATTTTTGACCCCAATTCGCAGCAGGTCGATTGCGGCGGGAGCGGCTGTGGCTGCTCGGCCTCCGTCCTTAACGGGTACTTTTTGAAAAAAATGGAGGAGGGCGATTTTAACCGTGCCTTCTTTATGGCGACGGGCGCGCTTTTAAGTCCCACGGCGACGATGCAAAACGACAGTATTCCCGGGATCGCGCACGGCGTGGTGCTGCAAAGGAGAACGATATGAGCACATGGATGGATTATGTATGGTGTTTTGTGATCGGCGGGGCGATCTGTGTGATCGGTCAGTTGTGTATCAGCCTGACACGCTTAACGTCCGGCCGCATTCTTGTGATCTTTGTGACGGCAGGCGTGATATTGACGGCGCTGGGCGTTTATGAACCCTTGATTGAATTTGCGGGAGCGGGCGCAAGCGTGCCGCTGACGGGCTTTGGATATGCACTTTGCACCGGCGCGATCGATGCGGTCATGGAAGATGGAGTGCTGGGCGCTTTTACGGGCGGAATCAGCGCCACCGCGGGCGGCGTCGCGGCGGCGATCTTCTTTGGCTATCTTTGCGCGCTCATCTTTACGCCCAAGGTCAAATAAGCGCGCGATCCTGTATGATACCCGCCTTGCTTAGGGCGAGGATCAAAACGGGAATGAGTACAAGCTGTATAACGATACCGGGAAGGGCCGTAATAAACGACGCGGTGAGCCAAAGCTCAAGCGAGTATGCGCCAGCGCGGAAAATCAAAGCGTTCATCACTCCCGATACAATACGCCCGAGCAGCATAGCGCTAAGTAAAGCGGTATAAATATTGAAAACTTTTTTTTGAAAATGAAGGCGGGGGAGCAATAAACCGGAAACCGCGCCATAGACGGCAAGCTCAAAGAGCATTCCTGGAAGCACGGCGACGGGGGGCATACCGGTGAGCAGAGAGGAAAGCAGCGGAGATAGAACGCCGCAGGCCAAACCATAAGGCCAGCCGCAGAGCAGACCGCAAAGAAGTACGGGTATGTGCATGGGCAGAAAGATTGCGCCGGCATTGGCGATAGAATGAAACGCAATCGGCAGCGTAATGCCAAGCGCCACACACAGGGCGGTGAAAATCAGCTTTTTCGTATTAGACATGAGTGTCCTCCAAAAAAATAAAATACCACGAAGCAGACCCGATTCTTCAGGTCAATGCCTTCGTGGCATTCTTTGCTGTAGAGTGGAAACTATGGCTGCCTTCGTGACAGCTTAGAGCTAGTATACAACAAAATCAAATCAATGTCAAAATTATTAGTTAAACGCTTTCGCTTGCTGCTAAAACCCGAACAACCTCATTGATCGCCTGCA
>CAZNJN010000142.1:4260-5293 GCA_964573365.1 uncultured Oscillospiraceae bacterium | reverse complement strand
AATCCATTCACTATGGATTTTTTATGTGTTCAATTTGATTTTACAATTTACCAAAGAAATTTTTAGCCCGCCAAATTGTCACGCACTGTTCATAAAAACGCCGTTCAAAATCACAGAAAAATCAAAGAAGAATTTTATACTAAGCCCATAAATAAGAAAACGCCAAAAACGAAAGGGGCATAAAAATGAAAAAAATTATCGCATTTGCACTGACTTTGACACTTGTGTTTGCGCTTGCGTCCTCGGCCTTGGCCGTAAGCTGGGCAGCACCTTCTGCGAGCAGCAGCGCCTCTCCTTTTTCTATTGAGGTCATCAAGCTGCAGATTAACTCCGATGTAACGGGCGCAAAGTATTACACGACGCTCTCCGACGCGGCGGCATATAATTTCAGCACGATCTACTATGCGATCAAGCTGTCGGTTCCTTCCTATGCGAACGCTAACGCTTATTACGGCAACAGCGGCTTTTTGAGCGGCAGCACCGTAAAGGTCAGCATTACCTATACCAACGTCTCCGGCAAGAGTTCGGATACGGTTTATGTATCGCTGACGGATGCGGCGCAGACCTTATGGTGGAACGGAAGCTCCTTTGACGCTAGCTGGACCGCCTCGCTTGCAAGCTCCTGCGGCTGCGGGGACAGTCATATCCTCAGCGCCACCGCCATCGGCACCTCCGACGTAGCGATCAAGGCTTGTGTGGGCGCGTCCGGAAAGCTTTCCGATATTTCACTTGACGGCTGCTACAGCGTAAAAGAAAAGACCTATTACGGCGTAAAGCCCTGCGTGAATTGCAGCGCGGTAGATCTTTCAGGATTCCTCTTTAGCGGAAGCTGCGCGGCATACGGCGTATTCTTCTCTACCAACGCGGCGGGCAAGGTGACGGGCATTTATGTGCTGGACAGTGCCAGCGGCTATACAACGACCTATACCGGCAGCATGATCGGCATGACAAAGGCGCTTTACGGCTGGGCGGCAACCGGAACTTACAGCGGTACCTGTTATTATACAAGCTGCGGCACGCTCGAATACGGCAT
>CAZNJN010000142.1:1024-4250 GCA_964573365.1 uncultured Oscillospiraceae bacterium | reverse complement strand
AGGGAAACCTACAGCCAAACCTTCGATCCAACCTACAGCCATAAGACGGTCACGACCGATCTTGGCACGGCGGACACATGGACTACGGTCTATTATCTAAACGATTTAGGCAAGTATGTCGCCGTGACCGGCAGCGAGAGCTTTATCCCCACCAATAATACGGGCAACGTGCCGCTGGACAACACAACGGTTTGGTCAAAGGGTGAATTGAGCGGCACCTATACCTACACCGGCACGCAGAATACAAGCTATACTTCCTACTATGCTTACGCATCTTCGTACTATGGCTACCTGAACACCTATTATCAGGTGGCGACGAGTTCAGACGCGTATCTGTACAAGATGACCTCCGAAACTACGGTCAACTGTGATACGAACGAAGCCTCCTACCTTAACGCGATCAACCATGTACTCAGTCTTCTCGGCTTCACCTACGCAGACGTCGCAGCGGGCAATGTCTACATGACGGAGGATATTCTCCTCTCTAACTTTGGCTTCTCCACCTCCGTTTGCGATAACGCGACCTGGAGCACATATACCGCTTCGATCACCGTTGCTGCTGTCGCCGAGGTACCCGCGACCGGACATGAAAGCTTCATTGGATTTATACTTATAGCCCTTGCTGTTACGGCGGCGATCTATCGCAAAAAGGTTCGCGCCTAAGCGCTTACCCTATAATCCCCTCCAAGCACAAGCAGAAAGGAGCCGAGAGGCTCTTTTCTGCATATTTACCGCCACGGGCTTTTGATCCTTTTTTTTGTTGACAGGCACGCGCGAAGGCGCATATAATCAGACGAAGACCCCGTATCCTATGGATATGCGGGCATATTTGCGTTATGAGGATATGAAGAATGATGATCATTGTCGGATTGGGGAATCCGGGAAAAGAATATGAAATGACGCGCCATAATATCGGCTTTTTAACGCTGGATATTCTCGCTCAAAAGCATGGAATTGAGATCAGACGCAACCGTTTTCAAGCTTACTTTGGCGAAGGCTTTATCGGCGGACGAAAGGTCATGCTCGTCAAGCCCGATACCTACATGAACAACTCGGGCTGCGCGGTGCGTGAGCTGGTGAACTATTATAAAACTGAACCTGACGAGCTGATGGTCATTTACGATGACGCGGATCTGCCCGAAGGTTATATTCGGATTCGGGATGGCGGAAGCGCGGGGACGCATAACGGTATGCGAAGCGTGGTTTATCAGCTCGGGTACGATAATTTTCCGCGCGTGCGCGTAGGAATCGGAAAAGCGGAATACAACATGATACAGCATGTGATGTCCATGCCCAAAGGAGAAGATCTGGAACGGCTCAAGGCGGCGATGCACGACGCTGCCGCCGCCGCCGAGCTGATCGTCGGAGGAGACATACAGGAAGCGCAGGCGCGCTATAACCGCAAGCCGCCCAAGGCACAAAAAGAGGTCTCCTTAGAGCAAAAAACAAGCGAAGCGCGCGAAGGCTCTCGCGAGGACGATGGCGGCAAAGACAATAGAAAAGTACAGGGGGAGAAAAGCGGCGAATGAATCTCCTTCTTTCTTATTTACAGCATGAGACGGAATATGTACGGCTCTGCGAACAACTCTCTCAAGGCAAAGGCCCGTTTAGCGTGTTTGGCTTGGCAGAAGCGCACAGGGCGCATATCGCTGCGGCGATCTCCGCTTCCCGTCCGCTGCTTTTTGTCACCGCAAACGAACAGAACGCCGCGCGTATAACGGAGGAAATGACGGCGCTTGGCGCCGATGGACTGCATTTTCCGGCCAGAGAAAGCTTTTCTGCCGACGAAGTAGTCGCCTCCGCCGGCTTAACCGAGCGGCGTATGCAGGTTTTTTCCGGGTGCGAGCAAATGGAGCAGGGCTTCATTTGCTTAAGCAGTCTTGCTCTTTTGCAGCGGCTGATGCCGCCAGAGGCCGTGCGTAAAGCCTGCGTTCGCCTAAGAGTCGGGCAAAGCGTAGATCGTGAGGCGATCCTCAAGCATTTGAGCGAAAGCGGCTATGAACGCACGCAGCTTTGCGAGGGACGCGGACAGTTCACGCTTCGTGGCGCTTATTTAGATGTGTTTTCGATCGCCGCGGACGATCCGGTGCGCATTGAGTTTTTTGATGATGAAATCGATACGATGCGGCTTTATGATCCTTTGACGCAGCGATCGCTCGAAAATACGGATTCCGTTCTTATACCGCCGGCCGGAGAGATCGCACGAAGTATCGGCGACTACTCTATTTTGGATTATTTGCCCAAGAACGCGGCGATTTTTATCGACGAGCCTGCGCGCGTGGAGGAAAGCGCCAAGGCGGCGCTTGAAGAGAGCGCGGAGGCCTTGAATTCACCTTTGGATACGATCACGCGCATGGGCGGCCCATATACGCTGATGAGCTTTATGCTTACCAGAAGCTATGGCTTGATCGCGCCAAAGGCGACGTTTCATTTTGAAACGCGCGCGGCAACAAATTATCTTGGCAATGAGAAGCTGCTTCAAGAGGACGTTGAGTCGTGGAAAACACAAAAATACACGACGGTAATCTGCGCGTCTTCACATGCGAAAAGCCTGCAATCGCGCCTTAGTGAGCTTGACCTATTATTGCCTGTGCTTGAGGATGACGCGCGCGAGCTGGTTGAGGGCGAGACTGTTATTTCAACACGTTCGCTCGCACGAGGCTTCATCTATCCCGAAAGCCGCTTGGCGGTGCTTAGCGAACAGGAGCTTTACGGCAGCGTAAAAAAGAAAAAGGCAGCCGCGAGAAAAAGACCGCAGCTTGCCTTTTCGGAGCTGGCAGTAGGCGATCTGATCGTACATGAGCTTTACGGAATCGGACGCTTTGCGGGAATTGAAACGCTGACGGTGGGCAAAGAAAAAACCTCGCGCGACTATATGCTGCTTCGCTATGCGGCGGGTGATAAACTGTATATCCCTACCGATCAGCTCGACCGAGTGCAAAAGTACATCGGCGGCAGCGAGGATGCGCATGTAAGCAAGCTTGGCAGCGGGGAATGGCAAAAGACCGTCACCCATACGCGCGAGAGCGTAAAAAAGCTCGCCTTTGATTTGGTGAAGCTGTACGGCGAAAGAAGCAAGCGAAAAGGCTTTCGCTATTCACCCGATTCCGCGTGGCAGCAGCGCCTCGAAGGCAGCTTTCCCTATGAGGAAACGGAGGATCAGCTTCGCTGTATCGAGGAAATCAAGCGCGACATGGAAAGCGAAAAGGTGATGGATCGTCTTTTG
>CAZNJN010000142.1:0-1014 GCA_964573365.1 uncultured Oscillospiraceae bacterium | reverse complement strand
CGGCTACGGAAAGACGGAGGTGGCGCTTCGCGCCTGCTTCAAGGCGGTGCAGGATTCCAAGCAGGCGGCGCTCCTCGTGCCTACGACGATCCTTGCTCAGCAGCATTACAACACCCTTCAAGCGCGCTTTTCGGGCTTTCCCGTTAACGTGGCTTTGCTTTGCCGCTTTAACACCCCTGCCGAAGAAAAAAAGATACTTGACGGACTGGAAACGGGCGAAGTCGATGTGGTTGTGGCTACGCACAAGCTGCTTTCCAAACGCGTGAAGTTTCATGATCTGGGACTTTTGATCATCGATGAGGAACAGCGCTTCGGCGTGGGACACAAGGAACAGATCAAGGAAATGAAAAAAAATGTGGACGTACTGACGCTGACGGCTACGCCGATTCCGCGCACGCTGCATATGTCCATGACGGGTATACGGGATATGTCGGTTATCGAAACGCCGCCGGAAAACCGTTATCCCGTGCAGACGTATGTAATGGAATACAACGAAGCGACGATACGCGAGGCGATGCTCAAGGAGATCAACCGAGGCGGACAGGTCTACTTCGTATACAACTATGTGCAGGGAATGGAGCTTTTCGCCGATAAGCTGCGCGAGCTTGTTCCCGAAGCGCGGATCGCCTTTGCGCACGGGCAAATGGGTGAACGCCGACTGGAAAACACGATGATCGCTTTTATGGAAGGCGAATATGACGTGCTCTTATGCAGTACAATCATTGAGAGCGGGCTTGATATACCGAACGTAAATACCATCATTGTATATGATGCGGATCATATGGGGCTTTCGCAGCTCTACCAGCTCAGAGGACGCGTGGGGCGCGATGTGCGTCTTGGCTATGCGTATCTTACCTTCAAACGCGATAAGGTGCTGACAGAGGTTTCCGAAAAGCGGCTCAACGCCATCCGCGAGTTTACGCAGTTTGGAAGCGGCTTTAAGATCGCCATGCGCGATTTGGAGATTCGCGGCGCGGGAAATTTGCTGGGCCCGGAGCAGAGCGGACATATGGC
>CAZNJN010000141.1:0-5318 GCA_964573365.1 uncultured Oscillospiraceae bacterium | reverse complement strand
GGGAGGAAGAAAGCATCCGCATCAGGAGTTTATCCAGATTGATACCACGAACGTTCTTTTTATTTGCGGCGGCGCTTTTGGCGGTATTGAGGATATCATTTCAAAACGCGTCGGTAAAAAGGTGATGGGTTTTGGCGCAGACGTGCAGTCGCAAACCGAAAAGGATATCGGCAAGCTGCTGACGCAGATATTGCCCGAGGATTTGCTCAAGTTTGGGCTGATTCCCGAAATGGTAGGCCGCGTACCGATCATTGTTACGTTGCATCAGCTTGATGAGCAAGCGCTTATTTCCATTCTGACAGAGCCGAAAAACGCCCTGGTGAAGCAGTATAAAAAGCTGCTGGAGATGGACGAGGTGGAGCTGGATTTTGACGATGAAGCCTTGCGCGAGATTGCGCATAAGGCAATCGAGCGCAACACTGGCGCGCGTGGATTAAGAGCCATCCTTGAGGATGTCATGATGGACGTGATGTATGATATTCCCTCCAGAAACGACGTGGCGAAATGCGTCATTACAAAGGATGTCATCGATAAAAAAGAAACGCCTTTGCTGATGCTTAAAGAAGCGCCAAAGGAATTGCCGGAAGCGGCGGTATAAACCAAAAGTTACATCAGCTAATTCCGCTAACTGCGTCACATACTAGTGACGCAGTTAGTTTTTTGGAGGATGCTATGGAAACTTGGGTGTGGATCGTTTTACAATGTGCGTTATGTATTGGAGTATGGATGTGGGCTTTGCGCATGCGCAGTCCGGGGAAAAAAACGGTGACAAAGAGAGCGCCCAGCTATACGGAAAGTAAGGAGCTTACCGAATTAAAGAAGATGAGGGCAAGATCCTTAAATCTGCCGCTATCGGAAAAGACGCGTCCTGTAAGTATGGAGGACATTATCGGTCAGCAGGAGGGGATTAAGGCTTTACGCGCGGCAATGTGCGGCCCAAATCCGCAGCATGTGATCATTTATGGACCGCCGGGTTGCGGCAAGACCTGCGCGGCACGACTCGTGCTGGAGGAGGCGAAAAAACGCCTTGACTCTCCATTTGATGAAAATTCCCGCTTTGTAGAGGTTGACGCCACTTGCGTTCGCTTTGACGAGCGCACAATCGCCGATCCGCTGCTGGGTTCCGTCCATGATCCGATCTATCAAGGAGCGGGGGCTCTCGGCAACCAAGGCGTACCCCAGCCGAAACCGGGCGCAGTTAGCCGGGCGCACTGCGGCGTACTGTTCTTGGATGAGATCGGTGAGCTGCATCCCCTGCAAATGAATAAGCTGCTGAAGGTGCTTGAGGATCGTCGCGTATTCTTTGACAGCGCATATTACAGCAAGGATAATACGAATATCCCGCCCTATATTCACGATATTTTTCAGAACGGTCTGCCCGCTGATTTTAGGTTGGTCGGCGCGACGACAAGAAGTCCTGAGGATCTTCCGCCTGCTCTGCGTTCCAGGTGTACAGAGCTGTACTTTCGGGAACTGAGTCAAGAGGAACTGGAAACTATTGTCCGAAATGCAGCAAAGAGACTTGGCTTCAGTATGAATGACGAAGCAATCGCTTGCTGCGCAACCTTCTGCCATAGCGGACGAGACGCCGTAAATATCGTTCAGCTTGCAGGCGGATCCGCCTATACGGAGGGCAGGAGCTACATCAATAAAGGCGAAATCGAATGGGTCGCAAAGGTTACAAGACAGACGAAGCGTATTCTGCCGCAGATGCCTATTATGCCGCAGATCGGAAGCAGTTGCGGTCTGGCGGTATCGGGCGGGGGGCAGGGTATGGTTCTTGAGATCGAATGTGCCGTATCGGAAGCGGCAAATAAGCAAGGCAGCATTTCTATAGGCGGAGCGGTCTGTGAGGAGGAAATAGAAATGCACCAAAAAAAGCTCCGACGCAAGAGCACTGCCTGCACCTCTGTAGAAAATGTCAGGGACGCATTCCGTACATGCTTTGGCGTGGATTGCGGGGCGCTGGATATACGTTTTAACATACCCGGAGGAATGCCGATGGATGGTCCCAGCGCGGGCGTGGCTTTTGCGGTAGCACTTATGAGCGCGCTTACGAAACGGGCGCCAGAAGCGCATATGGCAATGACAGGAGAGGTTACGGTTCACGGACAAGTACGTGCGGTTGGCGGAGTAAGAGAAAAAATAGACGCGGCGATTGCTGCCGGTGCACAAACCATCTTAATTCCGGAGGAAAACTGGGAAGACGCATATGGTATGCTTACGGCAAAAATAATAGCAATTACCGACGTGATTCAACTCGTCCGTATTGCCTTTGCGATTCCTGCAGATGAAGATTTTGCAAAAGATGTGCTGCCCTTTGTAATCTCGGCGTAAAAGAGGCGCAAGTGAAATTTTTGCTTGCAATTCGTCCTCGCATGTAGTAAAATCTAATGAGCATGCGGGGATGTAGCCCAGCTGGTTAGAGCGCTTCGCTCACATCGAAGAGGTCGGGGGTTCGAGCCCCTCCATCCCCACCACGAATAGCACCTCATGAGGAATACAATGTGTATTTCCTATGAGGTGCTTTTTTCGTTGTCAAAAGCCTGTATATATGGAGCGCTTGTTATCCAGCAGGAAGGGTGAGTAAGCACTATTTATCAAGCGAGTGTGTGTAACGGCACTTGGGAAAGTTACTGCACGCAATAAAACGTCCATAGCGTCCATCCTTCTCAATTAAAGCACCGCCGCATTTGGGACAAATGTTTTTGCTGATGCTTAACTGTTTCTGCTTGATAATTTTAATATGATTGCGGCGTTCGGCTTTATCGGAAATGTTTGTATTAAGAATAAAAACAGAAACCTTTTGCTGCTCGTCCGTTGAGAGGCGGACTTTATTAAACTCTTGTATGACGGAAAGAAGCTCAGAAAAATAGACAACATGCATGGATTGCCGTTCTTGAATCTTCAGAGTACAACGATCCGAAAACGCAATGATGGAAATAAAATCATCGGCGGCATACTGCGGCATGAGATTCTTCAGCGCTTGTATGTGCCCGTAGTTCTGGTGAATCGGATTATTAAACTGACGTTTGTTGCCGTAAATTGACTGTGTCCAACGTCTTACTTTTTCATCACCGAAAATCCACCCTTTGTAGTACTTAGTTTCGATTACAAAAATTCCATATGTGGAGATAACCAAATGGTCTATTTGAGATGTTCCGGTATCAGTTCGCAGTAAAACGTTGTGGATGGGGAAATAATTATCCTTCGGCAGGGTATCAAGCAGCTTTCGCACTTTTGTTTCGCCAATTTTTCCGAGAATTTGTGGTGCAAATCGCAAAAGAATAGCAAACACAAGAGCAATAGCCCATAGATACCATGTTTGGATAAAGCTATTTACTATTACCAGAAACAACTGCACCAGATTGGAAGTGATAGTATCCATATTACCTCTCAAAGCTATATATATTAATTATAACATGGATTGGAGAATTATAAAATGAACAGTATAGCTTTCCAAAAAAGATGTGCGTTTGAACGGCACCCCTGTTAAGGTTATGTCCAATTCTCTTTTATTTCGCCAAGCATTTCTATTTTTACTGTTTGTAAAAAGGAGCTGCAGCTGTTTATATTTCGCTACAGCTCCTAGCTTATCAGAAGTTAAACTCAGCTTCCCAGTTAAAATCGCCGCTGGTTTCAACATTGCTTGGCCAATGACTGCACCATTGCGGAACTTGTGGCACTTCCACCCGATCAATGCTCGGCGTGTAAGGCTTGATATCCAAAACAGGACTTTGATCGTGCGCATCTATATAGGAAAGCCCTACAATACCATGCTCTACATCAATATAGGTGACGCAGGCGCAGGATAAGGCAATAGGGTTTGGACGCCGTGGTGAGCGAGTCGCAAATGTTCCCATTGTATTCGGGCCTTTAGTATAGGGCTTTGCTTCAGATAATACACTTCGGTCGGCATCATTATCGCAAGCGGAAAACCACCAAATAATATTGATGTAAGAAAAGCCATCTATGCAATCAGTGCATTCTTATATGCTGGTGAAAGTTCCATACGAAACCCGCTGTCGTCACAGCGAATGACTCCGATTTGCTTCACAGTAAAATTATTTTCCATAAAAAATCTCCTTTGAAATTGGATTTTTTACGGTACCGTAATTCCAGTATAGCAATGTGTTTATATACTACAAGCCTTTTGGAACGACCGGCTTATGATTAACGGATTACCTTATCATTTTTGCATCGGCTTCTACAAACATGTTAAAAGTGTGAGAAAAGAGAGAAAAAAGCGCGCATTCCTCTCATCCTCAATGAAAAGGAGCCATAGGTTACTTAAACCGGCTTGCGGGGACAGATGAGAAAAGCTTGTATTGATATGCAGATTATTCCGTCAGCTATTGGCGTAATGATTTTCTTTTTTTGCTTTTGGTACAATCGCAGCAAACCATTTCAAATCTGCCTTGATATTCATTGCAGAAAGCAGCCATGATATAAAATAGCCTATCGTAAATACAAAAAAGAATGCAAAGGTAATGTACCATACAGAACTCTTGTATATATTAAAAAAAGAATAGGGTATTTTATTTTCCGGCACAAGACCGGTAAAAATGCACAGTAGCATAGTGAGAGCATAGATGGTGATAAAAATAAGCCCGTTGCATCTTTGAATCGGCTTTAGCTTACCAATCGGTGAATCATGAAAGACAAACGAAATGATTGTTAACACAGGAATAATCACATGCATGTTCATCATATCGAATCGGTTGATGAGGGGGTGATCTTCTGTTACTATTGGAAGAAAGCCTATGAGCACAATCAGCAAAATCATAAATTCTGTAACAGATGATGACAGGCGGAGAAAGTACAGAAAAGTACATTGATATTCTCTGCCTTTGATCATTTCAATAGCATTAACTATCAAATATACCAATGCAATTGCTGAAGTGAATAAGGTTCCGTCAACAGTCATTTCTCTTAAACAAGTAAAAAAACCGCCTTCATATTTAACTTTGTATAAGGTCGCCAAAAAACCCAAAACAAATATCGCCATGCAAATGAGCATGTTAATGATTTTTTTGATTAGTAAACGCTTTTTAATTTCTTTTTCAATCAGGCCATAACTTATCTCTGCCAAAGCATTTCCTCCAATTTTAATCACTAACATCTACTATCGAATGCTAATATATATCACAATAAACCTTTCTGCAAGTTGAAATTATTCGTTACAGATTAGATCTGATTCCTTGCATGGCGCATCGACTGTCTTTTTGCATACAAAAAAGGGATCCGCTTAAAGCGAATCCCCAAAAAAGGAGGAGAAAGAGATTATTTTGTTTCAAAGATATACTGGTTCAAGATGC
>CAZNJN010000140.1:0-5350 GCA_964573365.1 uncultured Oscillospiraceae bacterium | reverse complement strand
CGGTCGGGCCGCAGACGTACATTTTGATCTCGCCCGGCACGAGCGGGACAAGCTCTTCCTTTTTACGGGTCATGGTGTTGTAGATCTGCATAACTGCCTCCTTAAATTCGGTCAAATTTCAGTATAGCACGAATCATTTCTCTTGTGTAGTCTGCTTCTCGCCGCTTTTTTCGCTATCGGGCGGTTTTTCCTCACCCGCTTGCGCGGCAGAGCCTTTTTGCGCCTCCGGCTTTGTTTTATGCCTGCGTTTGGCGTAAAGCCCCTCCTCAACTTCAAGTGTTTCCTCCAGATTGCTCAGCAGGTCGCTAAGGCGCGTTCCGCTTCGACTGTATTTTTTCACGCGGCTGTAGGCGGAATAACCGACGCCCCCCAGCAGCAGTATGCCGCCGATGACGCCAAGGAGAATGATCAAGGTATCGCTAAAGCGGTTCATGTTCCCTGCACCCGAAACCTTTCCGCAAGGCGAAGCGCGGAGGCGACGGACAGATGGCTGCGCGCGTCAACCTGCGCATCGACGCAGGCGTTATGAAGCTCCGTGCTTTCACAGATGACATACGAGCTTTCTAGCAGATCCTCCACAAAGGCGTGGAAGGCTTCGCCGGAGAGGGAAGGAAAAACGATGCGCTGCGCCCATTCGAGCGTTTCGCTCTGCGAACGGGTGGTCACGACCACGAGCACGTTCTCGGGCAGGACGCAAAAGGCGGAGGAAGGGAGCGCGTTTGGAGAAACGCCGTCAAAGAGCAGTACGAACTTGAGCGGCTGCTCGGATAGAAGCGCAAAAAGGGCAAAAAGATCCTCCTTTTCATCCGCCATCACAAGGCGCGCTTCGGGCAGCTCGTAGACCACGGAAAAAATCTGCGCGCTTTTGCCCATGCCAGCGCCGCCGCAAAGCAGCATATGCGCGCGGGCGTCACCCTGCATAAAGCGGATCACGTTTTCCATGATCTGCTCATGCTCCTTGGGAAAGCAGACCGGCTCGGCAAGCGGACGCAATACCTCCGCCTTCAGCTCGCAAAAGCTTCCCTGATAAAAACGCAGCGCGCGGGTGCGAAGAAAGATGCCGCAGCCATAGGAGGAAAAAAAGCAGCGAAGATCCTCGAGCTGCGCCGCCCAGTCGGGCTTTTCCAGAAGGCGCGCGTAGATCTCCTCAAGCGTCTCGTCGCAGACATAGTGATCGCAAAGCGAAGCTTCGCCGTAGCAAAGGGAGGTAAATTCCAGCTCGCCGTTAAAGGAAAAGCCGGCGCTTTGCTGCTGCTCCGAGGGCGTAGGGAGGGAACGGGCGCTGCCGCCCGACCATACGGCGTTAGAGAACATTTCGATATTGTCTCTTGCCTGCCGGGGCTTTAGCTTGAGAGCGCGGCCGCGGCTCTGCGCAAAGCGGATAAGCAGCTCGTCGCTGAGGGTGCTTAGAGCGCCAAGGATAGAAAGCTCCTCCTTGAGCATGGCGAGGGAAGCCTCGTCAAGCCGCGAGGCGGCGGCGCGGCGGGAAAACGGATTCGGCTTTTCCAGCAGGAGATACAGAAGATAGTCCTGCCAGAGATTGCCGCTGACGCGGCGTGCGGGCGCGGTAAAAAGCGCGGCGGAAAAATCGTGGTACGCTTTAAGCGATAGAAGAAGGTCGCCTTCGTTTACGGCGTGAAAAAACAAAGAAAGCTGCGCGGCGCTTTCGTCGTCGCGCAAAAGGAGAGAACGGCAAAGCAGGGGAGCGAGACATTCATACGCCTCCCGCGCTTCGCATTGCGAAAGATCCTTCATTTTATCCGCCTCCCGTTGTAAGCTTTTACTGAGTTAAGCTTGTTTCACGTCTATTATAGCAAAAAGTAGGATAATGGCAAACGATAAAAATCGATGTTTCATATTCGACGACTTCTGTGCTATAATTAAATTTACGGTAAATATAGGATACTAAAAACGCGGCTTTACGAGATAGCGAAAATCATCTCTGCGGCATACTATAGACAGAGAACGCATGTTATAATGGAAGGAATCAACATGGGCAAGACCATTCTCTTTACCGGAGGCGGTTCTGCCGGACATGTCACGCCAAATTTGGCGCTGATGGATCGGCTGTGCGCGGAAGGCTACCATATTGAATATATCGGCTCCAAGGACGGAATAGAACGGGAACTGGTGGAAAATGCAAAGATACCCTATCACGCGATTGACTGTGGAAAACTGCGCCGGTACTTCGATATCAAGAACTTCTCCGACCCCTTTAAGGTACTCAAGGGCATCTTTCAAGCTAAACGGGTGATTCGCGAGGTCAAACCGGACGCGGTGTTCTCAAAAGGCGGCTTTGTATCCGTACCGGTGGTGATCGCGGCGTATAAAAAGGCGCCTGTGATCACGCACGAGTCGGATTACACGCCGGGACTTGCCAACAAGATCAATCTTCGCTTTGCAAGCACGGTCTGCGTAACCTTTGAAGATACGCTCAAGCATGTAGGCGAAAAGGGCATTCACACCGGCACGCCGATCAGACCCGCGCTCTATGAGGGAGACAAAAAGCGGGGACTCGCTTTTGCAAGCTTTACGGGCGATAAGCCGGTGCTGCTCATCATGGGCGGCAGTCTGGGCGCGCAGGCGATCAACGACGCGGTACGCATGGCGCTGCCGAACCTGCTGCGGAGCTTTGATGTGATTCATCTTTGCGGCAAGGGAAAGCTCGATCCGTCGATTAACGAAAAGGGCTATCGGCAGTACGAGTATATCAGCGGCGAGCTGCCCGATCTTCTTGCGGCGGCGGACATCATCCTCTCGCGCGCTGGTGCGAATGCGGTCTTTGAGTTTCTGGCGCTTTGCAAGCCCGCGCTGCTGATCCCCCTTCCGCTTTCAGCCTCGCGCGGCGATCAGATTCTCAATGCCGGCTATTTTTCCCGCAAGGGCTACGCCATGGTGCTTGAACAGGAGCAGCTTACGCCAAGCTCGTTGCTCGATGCGCTATTCGACCTCTATGACAGGCGGCTGTCCTTCATCAGCGTAATGAACAGCGATGAAAAAGCGGATGGAACCGACGAGGTACTCGCCGTGATCCGCGCCGCCGCAAACAAGACAAAATGATTGTGCTTTTTCGCAAGATCAAATACCAGATATGGTAGAATTGTTTCACGTGAAACAAAATCAAGGGTATACCAAGAAATCGACATACAAGATGTAGTATCGTCAGTTTTCAACACTAAAAGATAATACCATCGGAAGGCAGGATATGTTTCCGATGCTTAAAAATGAGGGGGTAGCTATGCAGCAATTATCCACGGATAAGGTTCGTAACCTTCTTGCGCAGCCCAACGGCGCGGACAAACTGAATGAAAAACCGGAGAGCGCGCTGCAGGCGGCGTGGGAGCTTTTTGCTCTTGAGGGGAACGCCGCGGCCTGCGGCTTTTTATGCGCCTGCATTAAGAAGAAAGCGATCAAGGAGAATATCGCGCTGCGCTTGAGCGAGGATCGCAGTCCGCTCTACGCTGCGCTCAAAAGCGAGGCGTCCAAGATGCGCAAAAATGCGGCGCGCCTTTGCGGTGCGCTTGGGAACCCCGAGGATGAGGCGGCGCTGATCGAGGCGCTGAAGCAGGAGGATACGCGCTATGTGCGCCCTTCGCTGATTCTTGCCCTTGGCGCGGTCGGCGGGGCGGAGGCGACAAAAACGCTGATGAACTATATCGTAGAGGACGGAGACCCCAAGCACATGAGCGCGGAAAAGGAAGCGCTCATGATGGCGCGCGCGCGCTGCATCCATGTGGAGGAGCATCACTTTTGCGCACCGAAAAAGGCAATGGATGTTGAGCTTCGCGCGCCGAAATGGCTTTCGGAGGAGCTGGCCTATGAACTGCGCGAGATCGGCTTTACGCCGCGCCGCGTCTTTACCGAGGCGGTGACGGTGAAAACGTCGGATATTGAAGGACTGTACAAAGCGCGCAGCTTTTTTGAGATCCTTTTCCCGCTGGGCAAGTGCGATAAAACCATCACGAGCATCACGGAGGCGGCGGCGCCCTTTTCTGCGCTGCTCGAAAGCTGCCATGACGGCAAGCCGCCCTTTGCGTACCGCATCGAGATCAAAGGCACGACGGCCGACAGAGCGGGGCTTGCAAAAGCGCTCGCCACGAAGCTCGACGACGAAAAGCTGCATAACGCGCCATCGGATTATGAGGCAGAGCTTCGCGTGGAGATCGGAGCAAAAAACGTCAAGCTCTACGCCAAGCTGTATACCATCAAGGACACGCGCTTTAGCTATCGTAAGGAAGCGCTGCCCGCCAGCATCCATCCGGCGACGGCGGCGGCGGTGATCCGCACGGCGCGCGAATACATGAAGGCGGATGCGCGCGTGCTCGATATCTGCTGCGGCAGCGGCACGATGCTCTTTGAAAGAGAAAAGTATATGCCCTGCGCCACGCTTACCGGCGTGGACATCGCGCACAAGGCGATCGACGCCGCGCGCGAAAACGCGAAGGAAGGGGAGAGCAAGGCAAAGTTCATCGTCAACGACGCGCTGCGCTTCAAGGCGGACAGACCCTTTGACGAAATCATTTCCAATTTGCCCTTTGGAAACCGCGTAGGCTCGCACGACGAAAACAAGGTGCTTTATGCGGGGATACTCGAACGCCTTCCCGAATGGCTGAACAAGGACGGCGTCGCGGTGCTCTACACGATGGAGTTTACGCTGCTCAAAAAGCTGCTCAAGACGCACGAGGAGCTTGAATTGATGGCGCAGGCAAAGACCGACGCGGGCGGACTGATGCCGGGTATCTTTATTATCAAAAGAAAGTAAAACATCATCGACAAAGTCGATGAGATCCTTCGGGGTTTTCACACAGCCGCCTCTCGCAGCTGCGACTGCTCCCGGGCGGCGGCTGTGAAAAGCAAGAAAACCTGCCGGTTTTCATCCGTTTCGCCGTACACGCCGGCGAAGCCGGATTGAACGTCAAGGGGAGCGCCCCTTGACAATCCCCGGGGTTTGTTGATGGTCTGGGCCGCTCCTTATGAGCGGCTTTCTTCATTTCAAGATGTAGTGTTTTGTGCCATAAATTGTAAGATTATGGTAAATATGGAATTATGAAGTACTTAAACAAGCAGTAGTATATGTGATAGAATAAACCCACAGCATATTGTTTCACGTGAAACAATTCTCGCTGCAAAAACAAACAAAGGGAAATCTACATCTTGTGGCGGCTGCTCTAAGCGCCTTTTTCGTGAGTTGCGCGCGCGTAAACTTTGCTTTATAATAGGATAGCTGTGGAACAAGCGGGCGAAGCGCGCGCGACAGCAGATCAAAGACCGGTACAAAGTATAAAAGAAGGCAGGTAGAGCCGTGGCAAAAATCATAGCGATCGCAAATCAAAAGGGCGGCGTGGGCAAG
>CAZNJN010000139.1:0-5382 GCA_964573365.1 uncultured Oscillospiraceae bacterium | reverse complement strand
AGCTTTAACCCATAAGCAACATTGTCAAACACATTGTAGTGGGGAAAAAGAGCATAGCTCTGAAAAACCATGGCAGTATCGCGCCTGTCCGGCGTTAAGGCATTGATCGGTTCGTCGCCGAGATAGATTTCGCCGGTGTCGGGACTTTCAAAGCCGGCAATCATGCGAAGCGTCGTCGTTTTTCCGCAGCCGGAAGGGCCGAGAAGCGTGACGAGACTGCCGGGTTCAATTGCAAGACTGACGTCATCGACCGCATGAAAATCTTTTCCGGTTTTTGGATCGGTATAGATTTTCGTTATATTTTCAAGCCGCACGCCTTTTTTTTGCTTATCCATTTAGCTGACCTCCTTGATTTTTTTGCTGGAACCGAAGAATTTCATAAACAGATTCATAAGCAGGATTGCCGAATATACGATGGCGATCAAAATCGTGGCATAGGCGCAGGCAACGCCATAAGAGCCTTTTTCCGCAAACTCGTTGATTTTACAGGTGATCAGCACAAATTGCGGTGTAATGAGAAGAATGATCGCGCTGATGGCGGTGATGCTGCGCACAAATGCGGTAACAAGTCCGCTGAAAAAGGAGTCCTTGATCAGCGGAAGTGTGATGGTCATAAAAACCTTCGCGCTGTTCGCGCCTAAATCATAGGCGGATTCCTCAATGGACTTGTCGATCTGCCGAAGTGCGGCAATACCGCTGCGCGTTCCCACAGGCAGGCTTCGCACGATAAAAACGATAATCAGGATCAGCCCGGTTCCATATAGTCCCTGCATGATTCCCGAACGAAACAGCCCTCCGCTGTAACCGCGAATAAAGCCTACGCCCAGAACCGTGCCGGGAACCGCCATGGCTAAGATGGAAACAAACTCGATAAAGCCTTTGCTCTTAAAGTTCTTTTTAACGACGATATAGGCGATAATCATAGACATGATCGCCGTGATCGGAGCTGCGATGAGAGATAGGGTGACGGAGGACTTAAAAGCGCTCATTCCGCCGTAATCAAATACATATTTGAACCACTTAAGCGTAAGAGAGTAATCCCGTCCCCAAAGCTTAAAGAGAGCGCCAAAGGGGATCATAATATACATGATGACCACGAAGGCGGCGACGAGCGAACAGAAAACAGTAAGCGGGCGTGTAACGCTTTTATCTTCGATCAGCATTCTGACGCGGGACGCCTTGCCTGTCAGCGTGGAGGCAGTTTTTCTCTCTAAATAGTATTTTTGAATGAGGAACAAAACCAAGGTAAGCAGCAGCAGGATGCAGCTCATCGCTGCCGCGCCGGTCGTATCAAGCGCGCCGGTAACCTGTAAGTAAATCGTCGTAGCCAGCGTATCGTAGCTGCCGCCGATCAGCATGGGGTTCGCGAAGTCCGCTACCGCCTCAATAAAGGTTACAAGGAACGCATTGCCAAGACCGGGGAGCAGCAGGGGAAAGGTCACGGTCGTAAACACCTTCCATCTGGAGGCGCCCATATCTCTTGCGGCTTCCTCCAGCGAAGGATCTATATTTTTCAAAAGGCCTTTAAGCATTAGGTAACAAACAGGAAAAAAGGTAAGCGTTTGCACCATCACGATTCCTTTAAGGCCGTAGATATTCGCATCATAAATACCAAGAATGCTTCTTGTGATAATACCGCTTCTGCCAAAGAGCATGATTGCCGAAAGCGAAAGCACGAAGGGCGGCGATACGACGGGGAGCACCGATACAACGTCAAAAAGCTTTTTCAGCGTTTTGGAGCGTACCTTCATATAGCAATCGACATAGGCGAACAAAAGTCCGATCAGCGTCGATAAAAGCCCTGTTATCAAACCCAAAACCAGCGTATTGCTGAAGGCCTTTCTAAACCGGCTCATATCCAAAACACGCCTAAAGGTTTCAAACGAGAACCCGACGCCTTTTTCGTAAACACTGTCGATCAACAGCACGAAAAGCGGATAAACGATAAAAAGAATTAAAAAGACGAGCAGAACCATGATGGTTCCGACCAGAAAAGGATCTTGAAACAGCTTTTTTCTCTCTAAAGCTGCGCTGTTACTTTGCGGCACGGTTTTCCCCTTCCTTCAAAGACAGAAGGATGGTAAAAAGCCATCCTTCTTATTCTTTGATTTAGAATCGAATTACTCGGTCTTGAAACGGTCGTCACCGTTTACATAGGTAAAGTATTCTTCCACCAGACGTGTGGTGTTCTCTTTTGCGGATTCAAAATCATAGTCGATCAGTTTTGCCTTATCGAGATTAAACTCAGCGGCTTCTTTGGGCTGCTCGGCATTGTCAAGAACCAGGAACTGATAGGATTCCGCGTCCTTGGCAATATTCACGCAGTCGGGCGTAAGGGCAAATTCGATCCAAAGCTTTGAAGCGTTGGGATGCTTGCAGCCCTTGAAGATAGCGGTTGCACCAATTTCAAAGCTGGTGCCGGATGCGGGCGCGATCAAAGAGATATTATCATATCCGTCAAGGATCTGTTTGATACCGTCATGCAAAAATCCGATACCGATTACGATCTCGCCGGGGCCTACCATCTTGGAAGGGCCGGAGCCGCTCTTGGTGTACTGTACGATGTTGGGATCGAGCGCCTTAAAGTATTCCATAGCCGCTTCTTCACCCTTCATCTGCACCATTGTGTTTACAATGAGCTTGCCGGTACCGGCGGTGGAGGGGTTAGAATAGGAAATGAGTCCCTTGTAGGCGGGATTGAGCAGGTCGTCCCAATCAGCGGGCGCTTCCAGTCCCAGACGGGTAAGCTCCTCGGTATTGACCATGAAGCCTAAGATTCCCTTATAGATGCCGTACCAATAGCCGTCCTTATCACGGAACATGGGATCGGTAAGATGAGAGGCGTTGGTGGCTTCGTATGCTTCGAGCAGACCTTCCGCAGCGGAAACGTTGTAAGGATCGGTCGTGCCGCCAAACCATACGTCGGCAGAGGGATTGCCTGCTTCTTCAGCGATCTTGGTGGCAACTTCGCCGGTAGAAAGGCGCTGATAGCTGACCTTGATGCCATACATGGACTCAAATTTTTCGCAGGCGGCTGCGAGATAGGCTTCCTCACAGGAACCGTAAACGACCAGTTCACCTTCGGCCTTTGCAGCTTCGATCAAAGCCTCCATCGGGTCGGCCGGCGCGGCGGGTTCGGCGGGTGCTTCCTCCTGTGCGGGGGCGGCAGGCTCGGCTGCGGGAGCGGGTTCCGCCGCAGGAGCGGGCGCTGTCTGCGCGCATCCGAAAGCGGAGAACGCCAGAAGGGTCACTAATACAAAGATCAGTGCTTTTTTCATTGATTTTCTTCCTTTCTGCAATCATACATTCCGAATTTTATCGGAAAAGAAAAACAAAGATAAAATGATATCGAAGAAGATAAAATCATTTTAGATGTCCTCCATCTAATTGTCAAGCATAAGGCACTTACGCAAGCAACATTCTTTAGTATAAGTAGAGTAAATAAGAAACATACCGTTATGCGTTTGCAGGCGATTTATGATAGAATAAAGAAAAAAGCAAGGCGGTTATTTATGATAAAGCTTCAAGCTCTTTTTCAGGATTCAAAGGATAACCAGGAAAAGGCGGAAAATATTGATCTCGTTATTCAAAGCGGCGGAGCTGAGCTCTATGGCTGTTTGCTGCGCGCAGGCGGCAAAAAAGACGAGCTGCATCCGCTGATATTGATGCTCCACGGTTTTCCGGGACATGAGAAAAACCTTGATCTTGCGCAGGTGCTAAGACGAATCGGCTTTCATGTGGCGTATTTTTCCTACAGAGGCTCATGGGGGAGCAGGGGAGCGTATGCCATATCCCATTTGCTGCAGGATACGAATGCGGTATTAACCTATTTATATAACAACGCGGAGAAATTCGGAATTGACGTGAGCAACCTTTGGCTTGTCGGACACAGTCTTGGCGGTTTTACGGCGCTCCATACGCTTTCCGCTCCGGCGATACCGCTTCGCGGCGCAGTTTTGATCGCACCCTGCGATTTGGGAATGATGTTTCAAAAGCAGCGTGACCGCTTTAATGAGCTGATTGTTCCGGAGGATACGACGGAGGGCTGCCTGCGCGTTCCCTATAACGGCGCTTTACAGAAGGATGCAGAAGAAAATGCTTCGCGTTGGCCATTTTCCGTCCTGCCTGATTTGAGCAAATACTCTATGCTGTTTGTCGGCGGAAGCGAGGACGAGGTCACGCCGCCCGAAAGACACTGCAAGCCGCTTTTATCTCAATATTCCGGCAAAAACGACATATGCTATAAGGAATTCGCGGACGGACACGCTCTTGCAAATTCGCGCATCGCTCTTGCGCGGACGCTCGGCGAGTGGTTAGCCGAACGCGTCCAATAACATGGTCGAGCTTGAATACAAGGATTTTGATCTTGCGAAAATTGCCAAGAGCGGGCAATGCTTTCGATTATTACAAACAGATGAGCGTCATTTTGCATTGAACGCGTTTTCCTGTGTGCTTGAGCTGTCTCTTGAAACGGAGCATATCAAGCTCAACTGCACGAGCGACACCTTTAACGAACGCTGGAAACAATATTTCGATCTGGATGCCGACTATTCCGCTTACTATGGCGCTATCGATAGAAATGACGCATTTTTATGCGCTGCGATGGACTATGGACGCGGCATTCGTATTTTAAAGCAGGAGCCATGGGAAACTCTGGTTTCCTTCATCATCTCGCAGCGAAAAAGCGTTCCCGCCATCAGAACCTGTGTCGAGGCGCTATGCAGACAATACGGAAATAAAATCACTGCAAAGGATAAAGACTGTTACGCATTTCCGAGCGCGAAGCGTCTTGCTTCTCTTTCCTGCGAGGAATTGAACACCTGCGCTTTAGGGTACAGGTCGAAATATATCAAGCAAGCTGCGCAAATGGTAGAAAGCGGAGAAATCGATCTGTGCGCGCTTGATGCACTTAACGATGAAGCTCTGGAACAGGCGCTGATGACGATTCCGGGCGTAGGCCTTAAGGTTGCGAACTGCGTGATGCTTTTTGCGTATCACCGTCTGAGCGGGTTTCCGCGCGATGTTTGGATTAACCGCATCCTTGAACACGAATATCACGATGAATTTCCTGTTGAGCGGTATCGGGGCTTTGAGGGCGTCATTCAACAATACATGTTTTATTATGCCAGAGAAAACAAGCTCTATGGCAAACAAAAAGGTCAACGAATAGACAAATAGAATAGGCAGGAAACAAGCTCAGTTGCTTTGCAGAAATAATTCCATTTCGCGATTGACCGCGAGGGCTATGGTAAACCTGCTCTTGCATAGACTGATTCTCCTATAAAAAATGGTCTTATAGCATGAATATACTATAAGACCAATCGTCATTGGCAAATGACCAAACTATTGATACAATGCACCTGTTTTACATAGGATGCACCC
>CAZNJN010000138.1:0-5395 GCA_964573365.1 uncultured Oscillospiraceae bacterium | reverse complement strand
ATTTGGTAAGGTTGAAGCGTTTTGCAGCACCCCTGTGGGTCTTGATCTTTGGCATGGGGTTTCCTCCTTAATGGAATTAGTTTTTCGGTGCTAATATCATGAACATATTGCGACCTTCCTGTTTTGCGGGACGATCGATCGCAGCAGTTTCATTGACCAGTTCGTAGAAAGCATCCATCACGTCGAGTCCAAGGTCTCCGTGCTTGGCTTGTCTTCCACGGAAACGAATGGAAACTTTGACTTTGTCACCGTTTTGGATAAACCGCTTGCAGGCTTTGGCTTTAACCTCCATATCGTGCGTGTCTATCGTGGCGGAAAGTCGGATTTCCTTCAGATCAATCACTTTTTGATTCTTACGTTGTTCCTTCTCTCGCTTGCCCAGCTCGAATTTATACTTGCCGTAGTCCATAATCTTGCAAACCGGCGGTTCGGCCTGCGGCGCAATTTTTGCTAGGTCAAGACCTGCTTCTTCCGCCATGCGTATAGCAACGTCGATGGCTACGATGCCCAGTTGGCTTCCGTCTTCACCAATCAAACGCACTTCCTTATCGCGGATCTCCTCATTGATCATCAGTTCATCCTTGGCTATGGTTGACACCTCCAAAAAAAAATTTGCGGGTGCAGAATGCACCCGCAAATATCACTTAGCTTTACCTAATGAACCATGCCGAACAGAAAACGTTGGCAGGTGAGAAGCGGGCAGCTTCTGCTTGAACCTTATTTATTATAAGGTTCAAGCACTAATTTGTCAAGCATTATTCCTTCATCTTGGAAAGAAGGTAGGTCTTTAGCTGCTGCAATGTTTCGTCAAAGCCGCTTTGTGCTTTTCCGCTGCCTTGGGCAAAATCGTCCTTACCGCCGCCTTTCCCTCCTGTGAGACCGTTTATGACGGTGCATAGCTCGCGCATGGAAAGCTTTATGCCCTTTGAGGCAGCAAGCTGATATTGCAGCATTTCTCCATTTTCGTTAAACAGTATCACGATGCAAGTTCCCATTTTCAGTAGCTTATCCGCAAAAAGCTTGAGATCGGGCATGCCGTAATTTGTAAGCTTTTCGATCACAAGCCTAACCCCGTTAACGCTCTCGCTAGCAGAAAACGCCTCCTCCGCTTGATAAGAAAACAGCCGATCGGTACGGTTTTTCAACTCATATTTAAGCGTTGTAAGCTCATTGCCCTGTTTTTCGACGGCACTTTTAAGGTCTTCCTGTTTAACGGAATACCTTCTTGCGAGTTCTTCAATCACGCTTTGCTGTGCGGCGGCATATTTGACAGCCCGCATACCGCACAAAAACCAAAGTCTGACACCGCCCTTGTAATTCTGCCATGCGGAAATTTTGATATAACCGACCTCTCCGGAGCTTACACAATGCGTGCCGCAGCAGGTGCATGAATCCACATCGCCAACATAAACGATTCGGACTTCCCCCTCCAGTCCTTTCGCCTGTTTGCGAAGCGTATAATCCCCTAGCTTATCAGCATTCACAAATTCATAACGGATCGGCAGATTCTCCTGCACGGCTTTGTTTGCTTCTTCTTCAAGCGTTTTAAGCTGTTCTTCATTGAGCGCCGTATCCAGATCGATGGTCGCATAGCTCTCCGCCATATGAAAGCCAACGTTCTTCGCGCCAAAAAGACGACTCGCAAGGCCGGAGACGATATGCTCTCCCGTATGCTGCTGCGTATGATCTCTGCGCCGCTGCATATCCGTAAATACTTCTACAGTTTCACCGCACCGAAACGGCGAGCGCGTATAATGCCAGATCAGTTCGCCTTCTTCCTGCGCCTGCGTTACGCTTTCCTTCCCGATCCGTCCCGTGTCGGAAGGTTGTCCGCCGCCTTCGGGGAAAATCACCGTTTGATCCAGCAGAACCTTGTAACCATGATCCCCGTCGCTTTCGCATTCAAGAACCGTCGCCTGGCAGTGATCCAGCCATGTGTCGTCATAATATGCTTTCTTCGTCATAGTTCCTTAAAACCCTCCCCATGTACTTCTGTGGCGTCATGTAAGATTGTGAACGCATGCGGATCAACGCTCTTTACCGTATGCAAGGTATCCGCGATCTCCGATCGTCTTGCAACCGTCAGCAGCATAGTCTTTTTTTGCCTTGAAAATCCGCCGACCGCTTCAAATTCCGTTATGCCTCTCCCTTTCTCGATCGCCAATATCTGCAAAATTTCTTTGGGATGGTCCGTAATGATCAAAACGATTTTCGCATAATCAACACCCTGCTGAACAGCATCGATCACCTTCCCTTGAACAAAGATCGTAACCGCAGAATAGAGCGCGACTTCAACATCCTTAAAAATCAATACTGCAATCAAAATAACCATTGAATCAATCGCAAAAAGAATTTTTCCGGAAGAAAACTGTGGCAAGGGCTTTCGCAGGATCAGCGAAATCAAATCCGTACCGCCGCTGGTAATCCCTCTGATAAACATAATGCCGACGCCTCCGCCGAGCAAAACACCGCCACAGATCGATGCAAGGAGCCGATTTCCGGTATAAGCGATCAAATACGGAGAAAGCCAATCCAAAATAAAAGAGAAAAGCAGCGTGGCAATTCCTGTGAGTATAAGCCGCTTAAAGCCAAACATCCGCCATGCTATAAGGAAAATCGGAACGTTGATAAGCAAAGAAATGGCGCCGATCGGCAGCGGAACGATTTCGTGCAGCGCAGTCGCTAAGCCCGACACGCCGCCCGGCGCAAGGCGGTTGGGTATCGTAAAGATGATCATACCCAACACCATAAGCATTGTCCCGATAAAAATACAGAGAAGATCGGTCATCATGCTGCGTAACTTCGGCTTCATAGCTGTACTCTCCTCCAAAAAAACGGTTCCTGTTGACACAGGAACCGTTCAAGCTCAGCGCTGTTTTTCGCTTGAAAGACAGGCATTGTCCCTTTAATAAGACCTATTTGCCTTGTTCGAGGCCTGTGCCATATCGAGCGATTCAATACGTTTTTCATCCTTGACAATCGTGATTTCTTCACGCCATTTTTCAAGTGCTTGGCTGTAAAGCTCATCCTTTGCCGTCTGCAGGGTATACTCGCGCAGAGGCTCTTCGATCATCTCGTAGGGAAGAATTGCTTCGGGAGCCTCTCCCATGCATTTAAGGAAGTGGATGCCTTCACTGCTCTTAATGGGACCCTTGACGTCTCCTTCTTTCATTTCCTCCGCCGCCTCGGAAAACTCAGGCAGGTATTCACCGGCAATCGCTGTATTGTAGAAATAACCTGCAGGATTGCTCTGCGCCCCCGGATCTTCATTGTACTCCGTCATCAGTTCGTCAAAATCCGCGCCTTCATCCAGCTTTTGCTTCACTTCCGCCGCAATCGCGTCGATGTCCTTCGTTTCACCCTCTGCGGGATTCGCAATCAATATCTGCTTAATAAGCATAAAACCCTTGGGCGTATAGAGCGGAGGTACGCCTGTAATATAATCGTAATACTGCAGCGCATTATAGTATGCGCCCAGATCCTTTTCGTATGCCTGCTTCTCGTATTTGATCTCTTCTTCGTACCAGTGCTTCATAATGCCTTCGGAAGCAACAGCCGAAACTTCCACCTGCGCTTTGATTTTCGTAGAAAGCGCCTGCTCTTTTGCGTCGTCAAGCAAAGCCTGTTTGAACTCGTCAAGGGAATAGCCGTTTTGCTTGAGCAGCTTGGTAAAGTAATTAAGTTTAGCGTCTTCCTTGACGTTTTCGCCAAGCTCGGCAGTCGAGTCATCAAGGTTCTTTTGGAAGTTATCATCAGCAGTTTTCGCAGCCGCCGCTTCTTCTTCTTCGGTTAAGGTAAGCCCGTCCCTGTGCGCTGCGGCTATGGGCAAAAGACCGTCAACAACTTGGTCAAAAGCCTTTTCACGAAGCTCCGTCTGAGGGTTGTCCGCATTTTCAACGGTGATCGCGCCATAATCATAATACTGCTGAACAGACTCTAAGGCTTGAGAATACATTGAATAGGTTATGGTAATATCGCCGACTTTTCCGATAACGGGATTGTTGTTAACCGCTTGGCAGCCAGCCATAATACCAAAGATCATCACGATGCTAAGCGCAAGTGTGATGACGCGTGTTTTCTTGTGCATTGAACTATCTCCTTAATATGTGCATACGTCGGTTTTTTAAGCCGACTATACTATTTTATACATTTGCCGCAAGCCTGTCAATTATAAGCTTTGAAACAAAATAAAAATATCACATTCCCGCACCCAAACGCATAGCTTGAAGTAATCATTTCTGCGGGAGGAAAAGCATGAAAAGACTATTAGCGATCACTATGTCACTGCTGCTTCTTTTACCTGTCTTTACAGGTTGTGCAAAAGAAACCGGCGTGCGCGAAATCACGATCAATGAGGTAACACGTTCCGTATTCTATGCGCCGATGTATATCGCCGCCGAAAAAGGTTTCTTTGAGGCGGAGGGTCTGCATGTTTCCATCATCACCAGCGGCGGGAGCGACAAGAGTATGACAGCTCTTTTGGCAAACGAAGCCGACATCGCTCTTATGGGACCTGAGACAGCCGTGTATGTGAAAAACCAAGGTAAAGCCGACTATCCCCGTATCGTTGCGCAGCTTACCAAGCGCGACGGTTCTTTCTTGATCGGTAGGACACCCGAGGAAAGCTTCGATTGGGCTTCGCTCAAAGGAAAAACAGTCATCGCAGGTCGTCCCGGGGGTATGCCGTATATGACTTTTCTTTACCTGCTGGAAAAACACGGAATTGTTCCCGGCGAGGATGTCGAAGTGATCAGCAATATCCAATTTCCGCTTATGGGCGGCGCCTTTGAAAGCGGAACCGGCGACTATGTGACACTTTTTGAGCCTACCGCCTCCGCGTTTCAAGCGGAAAGAAAGGGCTATATCGTCGCAAACATCGGCTTAGAGTCCGGCGAGGTTCCTTATACGGCTTTCATGGCAAGAGCGGATACCATTGAAAATGATTCCGAGTTCATCGAAGCCTTTGTGCGCGCGATTTATAAGGCACAGTGCTGGACTTGGGAAGCAAGTGACGAAGAAATTGCAAAAGCCGTTCAGCCTTATTTCCCCGATACCAGTGTCGAAACGCTAACGCTTGTAGCGAAAAACTATCGCGCCGCCGACGCATGGACGAAAACGCCCGTTATGAGCGAAGATTCGTTTGCAAGGCTGCAAGACGTCATCGATAACGCAGGCGAGCTTACGGCACGCGTCGATTTCGCGGCTCTGGTCGATAACAGCTTTGCCGAGTCGGCAGTTCAGGCGAAATAAGTTCCCATACCGCGTTATTATTAGCAAAGAAGCCGCTGCGGTATTCGCAGCGGCTTCTCAAGGTTAAGCTGATTTTGTAAGGCTTATTTGAGTGCTTCGGCTACCGCAACAGCCACGGCTACGGTCGCGCCGACCATAGGATTGT
>CAZNJN010000137.1:0-5415 GCA_964573365.1 uncultured Oscillospiraceae bacterium | reverse complement strand
ACATCAATCAGCTACTGCTTATACCGTGCGTGATATTGGATTTTCTGTGTATTCACCCATTCCGTGACGGAAACGGCAGAATGTCTCGTCTGCTTTCGCTCCTGCTGCTTTACAAAAATGGCTTCGATGCAGGAAAATATATCTCGTTTGAGGAGCAGATAAACAATTACAAAGCCAATTATTATGAAGCACTTAGGTTGTCCTCAACGGGTTGGGATACAAACACGAATGAGTATGCCCCGTTCATCGAGAATTTCTTATCCGCACTCTATATGTGTTACAAGGAGTTGGATAAGCGCTTCGCTGTGCTGAACGGCAAGAAGATCACAAAAAAAGCTCGGATCGAAGCCACTGTGCTGAACAGTTTAACGCCCTTGTCCAAAGTGGAAATATGCAACATACTCCCCGACGTCAGCCCGACGACCGTTGAGACCGTTCTCGGCGCTATGGTCAAGGACGGGCGTATAGAACGTATCGGAGCGGCACGAGCGGCACGATATATCCGAAAGTCAACAACCCCCGCTTGAAGAAGCGGTTGATTGCGAGGGGCCCCGTCGTCGATGTCCGCCAATGGGATGAGCATCCCGCCGGGGTCCTCTACGTGATGTTTTTTTGCTTCCATGGTTGACCTCTCTTTCCTTTTCATTATTTTTGAAACCCGTTTTCAATTTTTCCACTGCTTCGTTGCACATAATGAACGCCGAAAGATTAAAGCACGCAGTCGCGACCAATTTTGCGAAAAATTATGGCATCCTAAATCCACAGTTTTTGCGTCAGGTGATTATAAATTTTGGGCTTAAACGGCGTTTCTGTGCATGTTATTTGCATGTCGCGCATATTTACTCATTACCCCGCAAAATAGCCTTGCGCGTCGGGGTTTTGCATCATTCGCCGTATGTATGATATGCAGTCCCTTTTCACAGGCAAGGATCGTAGGCGCTTTAATTTTGCTAATAATTATGGCATCCTGAAAAAAAGCACAGTTTTTACGTCAGGTGTTTTTCTCAAGAAAAGGCTTATTTTCCTAGTCTTTTTCGTTTTCGTCGTCTTGAGAAAGCATAAAAAGTCTGTTTTTATGTGAGATAAAAAAAATATTGACCCCGTCATAATTTGGGTATTTTCGACCGCTTTTCTGCATGTTATTTGTATGCCACGCATTTTTACTCATTATTTGTGCCTATTCGCTTATTTTGCTTGGGATATTGTATGCACGCTCTTGTGTATCGTTTCATGCGTTTCACGGGCAAAAATCATAGCATTTATCGTGGCGTCGAATGTAAGTGATAGCGGCACGCCACCCGAACAAAGGAACGCCTTGCGTGTGGAATGCGGCGATGAGACCATTGCGCCGGTTCCGATGCCTGTATTTGTTTTCGTGGTACAGATTGATCTTGGGCTGCGTATAGTCGAAGAACCATTCCGACAGCGAGGTAGTGATGTAGGCGTGCGTGCCGACGAAGCGACAGCCCAGCCCAAATTCCTTGCAGCTTTCACGGATCGCCGCTTCGGTGTCCCGTTTTGTCTTTTCTTGGTACGCGATTTTAACAGGCTGTTGTTTTTTCGGATGACCCGTGTCCGCTTTCGGCGTCTTATCTGCCGGGAAGAACGCTTTCGTATCCTTGCAGCAGATACAATAGAAGGGAACAAACTTCTTTGCCGCTTCGTGCGGCATGAGCCGTAGTACCTGTGTGTTTCCACACGTTCCGCAGCAATACCGCTTTTCGATTGCTTTTGTCACATTTGCAGTTCCCCTTTCATTCAACGAGCGGCCCGTTAAGGCCGCTCGTTGATTTCTTCTTAGTTCAGATTCAATACTTTTCTTCTCAATGTCAGGAACAGGTCCAGCATCTCGGCGTCGGTCAGATCGCCCTTCAGCGACGGCGCTTCGCTTTTCACGTTCAGGATGTTGTTGCTGGCGCCCAGCCATGCCTCACCCGGATAGACCAGAAGGTAAAACCGCGATGTGAGCCTGTAATCCGTAGACGCCACGGCATGCAGCGCTGTGACCCCTTTATTTTGCTCGCGGAAGTCCTGCCAACACGGAACGAGATTGACCGAATCATAGGTTCTGATGATGCCGAAGCACCCGGTCGCATCTTCGTCAGCAGGCCGTCTTCTTTGCGCGTACCTGTACATCTCGTTGCGGTTCAGCGCCAACGCCATCACCATGTGCCACAAGGCGCCGGTCTTTGCCGAACCATGCTTGTTTGCATCGAATTCTTCGGCAGCGTAAACGGGATCGATGATGTTCGCTTCCGGCTCCGTGAAAGACGAAGTCATAAACGCGTACACCCATTTTTGACCTTCCTTCTCATCCTTCATGGGAATGAGCATGCCGCTGGGATCGTCTGCAAGACGTTTGCTTGCTTCCATCTTTTTATGTATGCCGTGGTTTCCCGGCATTCCCCTTTCGTTAAGCGCTTGTTTTTGAAATTCGGTTTCAATTTCGTCAATGCCTCGTTCAGCACTTGTTTTTGAAATTCGTTTTCAATTCCGTCACTGCTTCGCTCAGCCTGTCATAGAGCGCCTGTATATCCGCAGCACCCGTCTGCCCGACCTCTATCCGTTTGCGTTCCTTGTTCAGGCTGACACCGCTCAGTAAAGAGAGCTGTGCCGCACCGTCCCGGATAAAGAGCGTATAACGGTCCAAGAGCGTACGGGTTGCGCCCGCGACCGCATAAAAATCGTTCCTTCCCCGAACGTTCGACAAAAAAAGAGGAAGGTTTGGCAGCGGTTGCGCGGCATTATATGCGGCAAGGAACATGCGGTCACGTTCCGCGATCCGTTCCATTGACAGTTCCCGCGGATGGTCGATCTCGTTGCTGTACATGGCCTGACCAAGCACGAGTTCCCAATACAGCGCCGCGTTCTTGCCGCCTGCGCATATGATGTTAAGTTCCGGTTCAAAAAGGGCTGCATCCTTACAGAACGCGTATCCCCACAATCGGGCGTCTTCCCTGCCGCAATAAAAATGGATCGGCGACACACGCGGCAGGATCACGCGCGGCGTCTCCGTACTTTTCAAATTCTCACTCATTGTGCAGCGGTCGCACCTCGATCGTCTTAACAGCGCATGGGACTGCCTCCGATGCATTCATGAGCGCGTCTATACTCACTTCAAGTGCATCCGCGATGCTTTTCATGTAGATCGTCGGGATCAGTACCGGTCCCTTTGACGTCAGCAGGGTTTCCATCTTCTCGACCTTCAGTCCTGCTTTTCGGGCAATATCCTCGGCAGTCATGTTCTGTTCCTTAGCGCAGCGCCGCATATTGCGCAGAAACGCTTCTTTGTTGTCTAAAGCCGTTTCGCTATCGTACATCCTGTTCCCCTCCATCATTTCTTCAAATATTTATTTTACGGATCATACGCTTACTGTTCCATGTCCCTCAAATACTCAAGGGCGAAGTGCATATAGTCTAAAGCGGCAGTCGAACCGGCGGCAAGAGTATACAGGCTTGTTCGTTTAGCTTGAGCTTCTTTGACTTTTTCGCACTTTCTGATTCGCGTGTCATAGACCTTTGTCTGCATCTTGTCCGTGATGCCGGGCAGTTCATCAAAAACTTCTTTCACAAGTATCGTCCGGTCATTGAAACGGCATAGCAGAATACCGCTTATCTTCAGGTCGGGGTTCCCGTATCGCCGAACTTCCGTCACTACATCATTGAGAAGCGCAAGCCCCGCTATGGCAGAGTATTCTGCAGTTATCGGTATTACCAGTTCGTCGGCAGCAAGTAAAGCATTCAGCAATACAATATTCAGCCTCGACCTGCTGTCAATAATAATATAGTCATAATTATTTCTGAGCGGTTGAAGGGCTTCTTTTATAACGAAATAACGTTCAATGCCCTTGATTTGTGCTTCGGCTTGGTATAACGATGGTTCAGCCGCTATAATATCGCACGTTTCACAATGCTGTACGGCGTTTTCCGCAGGCTCACCATTGAACATTAAGTCACCCAAGGTCGGAACTTCCTTACTCTGCGCGCCCATCGTTTCTGTCGCGTCTGCTTGCGGGCTGGTGTCAACCACAAGCACTTTTTTGCCAAGCTGCACAAGACACTCCGCAAAATTTACTGCCGTCGTGGTTTTGCAGGCGCCACCTGTAAGGTTCGTTATCGCTACAATTCTCATTCGCGTTTTCCCTTCCGCTTTTATGCTTTATAGCTTATCTACCAACTCACCAATGATTACGCCCGGATTTACGCCTTTGGCGGCAGCGAGCGCTTTTAGCTTCTCGTAGTCCTTGTACGGTATAGCAAGCATAAGTTCGACCGCTGCAGTAACAAGCTCTGACCGGTTCCTCTCTCGGCATCGACGGCCGCTATTCCTTTTAATGGCATCGCTCAGACGCACAGGCAGCGACAATGTAACAGCCTCTTTCTGTACCTTCTGTACCTTCTGCACCTTCGGTTTTGCCTCATCCGCTTCTTTTATTGCATCCGTTGCTTTCATCGCATCCGCAACGTTCACCGCATCCGCTGCTTTCCCCGTTTGTTCTGCCGGATCATTCTCAGCTCCAAACTTGAGGATCTTATGCTTTTCGTGTATTTTTTTCTTATCCATAAATTCCCTTTCATAATAAAATCACGGCACCAAAGAGCCGTGACTGCTTGACGTTTTCGGTTGTTTTGCATATAATAGAGACAGGAACTAGGCTTATTGTGTGGGATTACTCCCAAAACAACCTGCCGCCACATAGGTGGAAACTATGTGGCGGCTTTATTCTACTTCTTTTTGAAGTAGGAAAGCATGGCGAAGAACAAAGCGACTGTGCTCAAAAGAGCCATATACAGCTCGACATTTGTCATGCGCGCTCTCCCCCTTTCTCCTAAGGCCGACACTCGGTCGCCGAAGGAGGCTGTTCCGCTCAAAGAGGGAGCACCACACGTTTTAGTTCCTGTCTCTAAGGAATATTTTACCACAAAAAGCGCCGTTTTTCAAGGAAATTCGGCGTTTTTTGCATGCTTGCTCTACGATAACTTATTGACGATCTTCTGTAGGCGCCGCGCCAGATCCTGTACTTCCTGTATCGTAATGTCGCCTTTCTGAAACATCTTTTGTGGGCCTGCTTCTATGACAGAGATCATGTTGTTGCCGCCCAAATACGCCTGTCCGTCATTTATTAACAGCACATACCGCGCCTCAAAATTAGTGTTCTTCGTCGCCACGTTGTACCCCGATGTCATATCGCCGTGTTTCTCACGGAATTCTTCCCATTTTGGTGCCGGGTGAAATGCATCATAGAATTTAGTGACGCCGAACTTCCTGTAGAGCATTTTCTCGTAGGCGGCGAAATCTGTTTTTCTACACGTTACTTCCGGCAGGTGGAATGGCGCTATGATTATTCTGTGCCATACAGCGCCCACATTTTCTTCCGAAATCTGCTCTTGCCATGTGGTTTTCTCATCCCTGAA
>CAZNJN010000136.1:0-5417 GCA_964573365.1 uncultured Oscillospiraceae bacterium | reverse complement strand
ATCAAAATTGTGCTGGGGCTTTGCATCATCGATTACGGCGTGAACCTGCTCATCGTTTCCATCGGCTTTAATCCCGGCGGCACGGCGCCGATCTTTACGGCGAGCGAGCTGGATCCCGGCGCGTTTTTCGTAGATCCCATTCCCCAGGCCTTGACGCTTACCTCCATCGTGATCGGCGCCTGCGTGACGGCGCTTGCCCTTACGCTCGTCGTCAAGATGAAGGAGGAATACAAGACGCTCGATTCACGGGAGATCAGGAGGCTTAGAGGATGATGCAGCATTTTCCGGTCTTAGCGATATTCTCTTTGTTTCTGGGCGCGTTTCTTGTCACGCTGCTCAATCGGCGCATCGTGCTTCGCGCTATCGTGGCGGGGCTTTCCGTCTTGACCTCCTTTGCGCTGCTTTGCGCGCTCATCAAGCCCGTTATGCTCGACGGGCAGATCATCTCCTACTGGCTGGGCGGCTGGAAGCCCGTGGCGGGCTATGCCATCGGCATCGGTCTTGAGGTGGACGCGCTCAATCTGTTCTTCGCGCTGGTGGTGAGCGTGGCGATCGTGGTGAGCATTCTTTATTCCTATAAATATTTGGAGTTTGACGACGCGCGCGGCAAGTATTACGCTCTCTATCTCATGCTTTCGGGCGGCGTGCTGGGTCTTTTGCTCACGGGCGATCTGTTCAACATGTACGTCATGGTGGAGATCCTTACCCTTGCCGCCGTGGCGCTTACCGCGTACCGCAACTTCGTTTCCGGCGCGCTGGAGGCGGCTTTCAAATATCTGGTGGTGAGCACGATCGGCTCTACCGGCATCCTTGTCGGCACGGGTATGCTCTATCTTCAGTTTCATACGCTGAACCTTGCGCAGCTTTCGGCGCTCATCAGCTCAAGCTATCTGCCCAGCACCATACTTGCCATGGCGCTTCTGATCGCAGGCTATAGCTGCAAAGCCTTTCTCTTTCCCTTTCATCCGCTTGCGGCGGATGCGCACGGCGTGGCGCCAAGCTCGATCTCCGTCATCATATCGGGCGTGCTTACGAAGGTGGGCGTATACGGCATCATCCGTATTTGCTACTGCCTTTTCCGCAGCATGGATAAAAGCGCGATGCAGGTGTTTCTGGTGCTTCTTGGCACGATCAGCATGTTTGTGTGCGTTACCATGGCGCTTGCGCAAAAGGATTTCAAGCGTCTTTTGGCGTTTCACAGCATCAGTCAGGTGGGCTACGTCGTCACCGCCTGCGGCTTAGCAGGCGTATTCGGGCTTACCGCAGGGCTGTACCATGCCATGAACCACACGCTCTTTAAGGGGCTGCTCTTTCTCTGCGCGGGCTGCGTGCTCCACCAAACCGGTACGACCAAGCTTGACGAGCTGGGCGGTCTTTATAAAAAAATGCCCAAGACCTTCGCCCTGTTTCTGATCGGCGCGGCAAGCATCAGCGGCATACCGCCCTTTAACGGCTTTGCGTCGAAATGGCTGATTTATCAGGCGATCTATCAAAAGGCGGCGGAAACAAACAATCTGTTTTACATGCTGGTGGTGATCGTGGCGATCGTCACAAGCGTGCTGACGCTTGCTTCCTTTGTAAAGGTCGCGCACTCCGTATTTTTCGGGCAGCTCCCAGAAAAGCTGAAAAACATAAAGGAAGCTTCCCCCGCCCTTCGCGCGCCGATGTGGATATTAGCGCTGCTCTGCATCCTTACGGGTGTATTTCCGGGGCTTGTGATCCGCTATCTTACAGGGCCGGCGGCTGTGGCCGCTCTGAACGCGACCCATTATATCGACGCGATGCTCGGCGAGGGCTATGCGGCCGCGCACGCGGCGACTCCTATCGTCATGCCTTCGCTGAGGATCGGCATTCCGGGCGTATACTCTCCCGGCGCATGGCTGCTGCTGCTGCTGATTGTGCTTCTGGGCTTTGCGGTATTCGCTTTGCTCTTGAAGGGCGGACGCGGGGCAAGGAGCGTAGGGAAAACGAGCGACGACCCCAAATACGACCTGTTCTTTGGCGGAGAAAAAAGCGAATACTCGCAGGTCGGCGGTTCCGATCTATTTTGGGGCTTTAAGTACAAGATGCGCGGCTATTTCAGCTATATGCACGAGGCGCACAGCGGTATCGTCAACGATTATGCGCTTTGGGGCGTTGCGGCTGTGGCGATCACCGTGCTCTATATGTTCCTGTTTATGTGAGGAGGGTGAGAGCCGATGTTTAACTGGATGCTGCTTTTTTACATTTTCATTTTCCCGGGCTTTCTTTTCTGCGTACTGGCGGCTTTTTGGATGGCGGGCGCCGACCGCAAGGTTCTAGCGCGTATGCAGGGCAGGGTCGGTCCCCCGCTCCGCCAGCCTTTCTATGACTTTTTCAAGCTCATGGGCAAGGAAACTATCGTTCCCGCCGCGGCGCAAAAAGGCCCGTTTCTCGTCGCGCCCGTGGTCGGCTTTATCAGCCTCATCACGATCGCCCTGTTTATCCCCATCAAGCGCTACCTGTTTTTTGACGGCGTCGCGGATCTGGTCGTGATTTTGTATTTGCTCTGTATTCCCTCTCTTGCGCTGATCATTGGCGGCGCGGCGTCCGGCTCTCCGTTTGCGGGAGTGGGGCTTTCAAGAGAAATGGTGTCGATCATCTCCTACGAGCTGCCGCTTGCCGTGATTTTCCTTACGCTTGGCAAGCTTGCCGGCGGAAGCGGCGTAACGCTCTCCTTTACAGACATCGCGATCTTCCAGATCGATCACGGATCGAACCTTTTGCGCTGGAGCACGCTTCCGGCGGCGGCGGCGATGCTGCTGGTGCTGCCCTGCGAGGCGGGCGTCCACCCCTTTGATATTGCGGAGGCGGAAACAGAGATCTGCGAGGGTATCCTCTGCGAGTACAGCGGCGCGCCGCTCGCGGTATTCAAGCTCAACGGAATGCTGAAAATGTTTATCATGTCCGCGCTTTTCACCGCGCTTTTTCTTGGCGGAGCGGGAACGGGCCATATCGCCCTTGATGCGCTGATCTTTGTGCTGGAGTGTACGCTTTGCATGTTCCTTAGCATGACGCTGCCGCACGCGATCTGCGCGCGTTTGAAGGTGGAGCAGGTATTTAAGTTTTACTGGACGACTGTAACGCTGCTTTCCCTTACCAGCCTGATTCTGGTTTGGCTTGGGCTATAAAGGAGGGAGGAAAAGCTTATGTTCAAAAAAATGATGGCAAAAAGCGCGGCAAAGTCGCCGTGGCTGTATCATGTAAACGCAGGCTCCTGCAACGGCTGCGACATCGAGCTGGTCGCCTGTCTTACCCCGCGCTACGATGCGGAGCGCTTCGGCTTCAAGCTCGCGGGTTCGCCCCGTCAAGCCGACATCGTGGTGGTTTCCGGCCCCATTACGAGCCAGACGAAGGATCGGCTCGTGCGCGTGCTCGCGCAGGTTCCCGAGCCGAAGGTCGTGGTTTCGATCGGCTCCTGTCCGCGCTCCTGCAACGTCTTTAAGGGCAGCTACAGCGTGGAAGGCCCCCTTGACAAGTTCACGAAGGTAGATGTTTCCGTCGCGGGCTGCGCGCCCAAGCCGGAGGCGATCATGCAGGGGCTTGTCATGGCGGCGCAGCTCCTAAGAGAGAAAAAGGAGGGCAAGACGGAATGAACCTGCCGTATTTAGAGGAAGCGCTCGTAAAGCTTTTCAGAAAGCCCGACACAAGAAGCTTTCCAAAGACCATTCCGCCCGCCGCGCCGGGCTACCGGGGCAGGATCGTATATCATGCCGACCGCTGCATCGGCTGCGGACTTTGTATGCGGGTGTGCGCGCCGCAGGCGATCACCAGATCCTCCCATACGGATGAAAACGGCGACGAGCTGGTGACGATGGAGTTTCATATGGGCTCCTGTACCTTTTGCAATACCTGCGCGGATTTTTGCAGCAAAAAGGCGATCGAGCTTACGGAGGATTACATGATCGTCGTGACGAACGAGGACGATCTCAAGGTTTCGGGTACCTATATGAAAAAGAAGCCCGCGCCCAAGCCGGCGGCGGTAAAGAGCGCGGCGGAGGAAACGGCAAAGGCTTGAAGGAGGATGGCGTCAAAACCTTACGCGTCCATGTGAGCGGCACGGTGCAGGGCGTCGGCTTTCGCCCGTTTTTGCATAAGCTTGCCGGCGAATGCGGCGTTTTTGGCAGAGTGTGGAACGACGAAAACGGCGTAGAGCTGCTGCTTACGGGCAAAAAAGAGCAGCTTGAGGCCGCGCTTCATGCGATTTGCTCCCGTCCGCCAAGCTTAGCGCGCGTGGAAAGCGTGCGCGCGGAGGAAACGGCGCTTACGCCCTTTACGGACTTTCAAATTTTGCCAAGCCAAAAGCACAGCGCGGTGAATGCGGGCGTAGCGGCCGATGTGTGTATCTGCGAGGACTGCAGAAGAGAGCTGCTTGATCCTAGCGACCGCCGCTACCGTTATCCGTTTATCAACTGCACCAACTGCGGCCCGCGCTTTACCATCATCAAAAGCGTGCCCTACGACCGCTCTAATACCTCCATGTCGGCCTTTCCCATGTGCAAAGAGTGCGCCGGAGAATACGCGGACATTGAGAATCGCCGCTACCATGCGCAGCCGGACTGCTGCGATGACTGCGGCCCGCAGGTGTTTTTTCTTGACCGCGACAAAAAGCCTGTTTCGGGCGACGCGATCGAAATTGCGCGCGCGTACCTAAAGGGCGGGAGGATCGTCGCCGTCAAGGGTTTGGGCGGCATCCATCTAGCCTGTGATTCCTTTTCGGCTTCTGCCGTCAAAAGACTTCGCGAGGGAAAGCGGCGCGACGAGCGCCCCTTTGCGCTGATGTGCGCCGACCTTGCGGCGGCTAAGGCGCTTTGTCATGTGAGCGAGGCGGAGGCGGCGCTGCTGCAAAGCCGCAGACGGCCTATCGTGCTGCTGAAAAAAAGGGATGAAAGCTTAGACTGCTGTAGCGAAAACGGGTATCTGGGCGTCATGCTCCCCTACACGCCTCTGCACTATCTTTTGATGGGCGAGGATATCAAGGCGCTGGTGATGACGAGCGCGAACCTGTCGCAAAGGCCGATCCTTTATAAAAACGACGAGGCGCTCCTCACGCTTGATGGGATCGCGGACGGTTTTTTGCTCCATGACAGGGACATCGTCGTTCCCTGTGACGACTCGCTTTTGTATTGCGTGGACGAAAAAGCGTATCCCCTGCGCCGTTCGCGGGGCTTCGTACCCGAAAAGCTGAAGCTGCCGTTTCACGGCGGCTGCGAGCTGCTTGCCTGCGGCGCGGAGCAAAAAGCCGGCTTCGCCTACGCAAAGGACGGCTATGCCTGTTTGAGCCAGCATATCGGGGATATGAAAAACATGGAAACGCTTGAGCTTTATGAAAACCTGTGCGCGCATTTTTCGCGCCTGTTTGAGTATAGCCCCAAGGGCTTTGTCTGCGATCTGCATCC
>CAZNJN010000135.1:0-5440 GCA_964573365.1 uncultured Oscillospiraceae bacterium | reverse complement strand
CCCAAACATCTCACGTACAACGTGCTCCGACATTTTGACAGCGCCTGTCAATACAAGCAAATTAATTATCGTTTTACAGTGAAAGTATACGATGATAGAATAAAAGCGACTTTAAGCAAGGAGCTGGCAGCGGAACCGTCCGCTTGCATAATAATATGAGAATGACAAAACCAAAATCTCAAAGTGAGGTTTTCGTCTCCTCCTTTTGCGACGCCGCCATTGACGAGGCGAGCACCCGGGTACGAGCCTTTTTGGAGGCGAACGACGTATCAGGTACAGACGTGACGCGTTGTCGCCTTTCCGTTGAGGAAATGCTCGGCGTGTGGCAGCGGACGCTTTCCGACGCTCCGTCCTTCACGCTTACCTGCGGCAAACGCCTTGGAAAGCTCTATGTGCGCATAGCGGCGGCAGGCGAACGCGTAGATCCCTTCCGCATAAGCCGCGAGGACGACCTGTACGCCGATGCGCTGGGCGGGCAAAGCCTGCTGTCCAGACTCGGTCTCGCAGGCAGCTACTGCTATCGCAGCGGTGTCAACGAAGTACAGCTTTCGCCCAGCGCAAAGCCGCGCAGTCAGCTTTTACTCGTCGCCCTCGCCATCGGTGCGGCGCTGTTATGCGGGTTTGCGCTCCTTTCTCTGCCGCAAACCGTGCGCACAACGATATCCGAGGCTGTGATAGGTCCCTTCTTCAATATGCTGCTGAAACTGCTCTCCACCATCGCAAGCCCCATGATTTTTCTTGCGGTCTGTTCGGGCATTTACAGCATTGGAGACCTTGCGTTGCTCGGATATGTCGGGAAACGTCTTATTTCAAAATTCGTGCTTATGACATACGCTGTGCTTATAGCCGTGCTGCTTTTGTGCGTATGGTTCTTCCCCATAGCGCCCGCCGCTGCCGGCGCAGGCGGCGCGAGCGGGGCCGCCGCCATTTATCAAATGCTGCTCGATATCGTACCGAGCGATTTCGTCACCCCCTTTATCAACGGCAATGCCATGCAGGTCATCTTTCTCGCCTGCGCCTGCGGCGTGGGCATCCTGATACTTGGGCGCAAGGTATCTTCACTGATCGATATCGTAGAGCAGATACACAGCGTTGTGCAATTGCTCATGTCTGCCATCGGCGAGCTGGTGCCGCTGTTCGTATTTACCTGTATCCTCGATCTTATGCTCTCTGAAAGCTTTTCGCAGCTTGGCGGTGTACGTAAGCAGCTTATCCTTTGTGTGCTTGCCCTTGCAGCGCTGATGCTTTTCTATGCGCTCGCCATTTGGCGCAAAACCGGGCTTCCCCTGCGGCGCTTCTTGAAAAAGCTGTTGCCTACCTTTCTTGTTGCGGTAACTACCGCTTCCTCGGCGGCGGCCTTTTCCGTAAATATTGACACCTGCAAAAACAAACTGGGTGTAAGCGCACAGCTGACGGATTTCAGTGTGCCGCTCGGTCAGGTGCTGTATATGCCCGCTGGCGCGATAGCCTTTTTGCTTTCCGCCCTGTGCATCGCAGAAATTTACGGCGTAAGCATGACTCCGCAGTGGCTTATCGTCGCTGTGCTGATCAGCGGCATTCTCGCTCTCGCAACGCCTCCCATCCCCGGCGGTGCGCTCTCCTGCTATACTGTGCTGTTCTTGCAGCTCGGCATCCCAGCTCCCGGCATTGCGCTCGCGATCAGCATCGACCTTGTAATGGATTTCCTGTTGACGGCCTGCAATCTCTTCTGCCTGCAGTCGGAGCTTACACTTCTTTCCGGCGACATGGATATGTTGGATACGCAGACGCTTTTCCGCGAGTAAAAATCACGCCGTCCGTCAGTATACCCGCCGTACTGAAAACCGCGTAATTACCCCGGCTCACCAGCTCGAGGCGTACCGCCGTAGCGGATATACTTGTCTATCCTGTCCCGGATAGAAATCTACGCAGCCTGACGCGAAAAAAGCATGATTCACAGGTCGATCACCGAATCATGCTTTTTTTGAATACCATGTCCGAAGCTAATTTTTTCGCTTGTTCTTTCGGGAGAGCACAACGCTCTGAATGACCAGGAATAGACAGATCATAACGGCCACTGTGATATTGGTCCACCATGCTTCGTCAAGACCCAGCGATGAAACAATATTTTTGATCGTACTCAGAGAGAGTACGCCGAAAAAGGTGCCGATAATATTCCCGACGCCGCCGGTGAGCATGGTACCTCCGATAATGGAAGAGGCGATCGCGTTCATCTCCGCGCCGCTTGCGTGAGAAGGCGAACCGGAGCCTACATGAATGAAATAAACAAATCCGCCGATCCCGGCAAGGATCCCGCAAAGCAGGTGCGCGGTAAATTTCGTATATTTAACGTTTATACCCAGCATGTTGGCGCTTTGGGCATTGCCGCCCACCGCGTAAAAGCTCCGTCCCAGCTTCGTCCAGCGGAGCAGGCAGAAGAGGACGATCACCACGATCAGCGCAACGATCACGCCGATCTCTACATATGCCGGCACATAGGCGCCCAGCTTATTGACCGAGCCCATACCGGGAACAGTAATGCGCGTTGCCTTGAGCGCCTGAAAACCGGCGTGCTCCACATTGAACTGCGTAGAGTTGACGATGGTGGTCATGCCTTTGGCAAAGAACATACCTGCCAGCGTCACAATAAATGGCTGTATCTCCAGAAAAGCGATCAACGAGCCTTGTACAAGGCCAAAGGCAAGACCGATACCAAGCGCCAGCAGGATCGCGGTGGGTACGCTGCCGTCGTGATAGTCCAAGTGAACGGCGCAGCTCATGCAGACAAGCGCTGTCACCATACCGACGGAAATGTCGATGCCGCCGGTAATCATTACAAGACTCATACCGCAGGAAAGCACGATCAACGCGGCATTCTCATTAAGAATGTTGAAAAACGTCTGCGGCTTAAGAAAGCCTGCGCGTAAAAACAGCATTGCCGCCACATACATAAAGAGAAAAACGGCGATTGTGATGCAAAGAAGCAAATTGGTATCGGATAGGCTTTTCCGATTCTTTTTAGACAGATCGGTCATCTCAGTTTGCCTCCTTTACGGACTGTTTAGGTGCGATTCTTTTCCATGTCTGGGAGATCTTATCCCGGACAATAGGCGCGCTGAGCACCACAAGAATAATTACGACAACCGCCTTATACGCAGGAAGCGCGCTAGATACAACGTTGAATTTGAATAGCGTGGTGGTAAGAAACTGAATAACATACGCACCCAGAATAGACGCGGGCATATTGAATTTACCGCCGCTAAGCGCGTTCCCGCCCAGCGCCACGGCCAATATGGCGTCCATTTCAATGTCCTTTGCAACGACGGAATAGTTAATGGTGGAAAAACGGCTGACCTTAATGAATCCGGCAACCGCCACGCATAAGCCCAATATCACGTAGGAGATAAACTTGATCACTGCAGGATCGATACCGTTGAGTCTGGATGATTGGGCGTTAATGCCTACCGACTGCGCATAGAGTCCCAAATTGGTGAATTTTAGGACTAACGCAACCACAAGCATGCAGGCGATCGCTATGAAAATCGGTGTTGGAATGGGGATGCCCGGAATAAAGTTGCCATAGTAGCCAAATGCAACATCGCTGATGATGGGCAACTCGTTATTGTTGATCCATGCAGCAATAGAGCGACCCGCCGTAAAGAGAATAAGCGTAGCAACCATGGGCTGAATTTTGAAGTAAGCCACCAGTATGCCGTTGAATGCGCCAAAGCACATGGCCACAAGGCAGCATACGAGAAAAGCCACGATCACCGGAGCCTGCAGGGTGTCCGGGCGGGAATTCGTTCCGCACAGCACCCGCAGCACCACACTGCCCGCAATAGCAATAGCGGAGCCTACGCTTATGTCCTGTCCGCCGGATGCGGCGGTAACAAGGGTCATACCGATGGCCAGAATGACAAGCTCGGAGGCATTATCCAAAATGGTAATGAGATACCCGGAAAGCACAGGATCACCCGCGCTGTTTTTTGCAAGAGCTATAGCAAAAAAGGACGGATCGGCAATAAGATTGAAAAGGATCAATACCAGCAGCGCCGCGATAGGAATGAATATTTGGCGTCTGACCAGCTTACCCAGCACCCCGCCAATTCGTTTTATCAGTGATTGTCTGCCGATGCTGTTATGTTCGGACATTATTGTACACCTCCGGCAATGGTCGCCATGATTTGGTTTTGCGTAAGTTCCTCGCCCGAAAGCTCACCTACGACCTTCCGATCCCGCATAACGATAAGGCGGGAGCAGGTACGCAGCATCTCGTCCGTTTCAGAGGAGATAAACGTAACGCTTTTTCCCTCTGCGGCCAGCTTGAGCACCAGCTTTTGGATTTCTACCTTTGTTCCCACGTCAATGCCCCTTGTCGGTTCGTCAAGAATCAGGTATTCAGGATTTGCAAGCAGCCACCGCGCAAGGATCACCTTCTGCTGATTCCCTCCGGAAAGGGATTTTACCGGCGTGTCGGCTGACGCAGTCTTAATATCCAAAAGGCGGATGTATTCGTCCGCAAAGGTTTCCGCCTGCGCTTTGGAAATAGGGCTGAAAAAGCCTTTCATCACCTGCAGCGCGAGAATAATATTTTCCCGCACAGAGAGATCTCCTATGATGCCGTCACGCTTGCGATCCTCCGGCAAATAACTGATGCCGTGCTTCATGGCTTCGAGCGGCTTTGAGATTTTAACCTTTTTTCCGTTCATGTGCACGGTTCCGCCGGTAACGCGATCCGCGCCGAATATGGCGCGTACACATTCACTCCTTCCCGACCCCAAAAGTCCAACAAAGCCGTTGACCTCTCCCTTACGGATGAAAAAGTCGAAGGGCTTTACGCCGGCGGCGCTGCTGAGCTTTTGCGCCTCGAAAACCGGTGCTTGCGCTTCGCTTTGGTCAAATGCCGCGTCAGGCTTTTGCATTTCGGAAAGATCGTCCAGCTCCTTGCCAAGCATTTTGGAAACAAGCTGCACCCTCGGCAGATCCTCAATGACATATTCACCGACTAGCTTACCGTCGCGTAAAACAGTGATGCGGTCGCAGACCTGATACACCTGATCGAGAAAATGGGTGACAAACAGAATACCCACGCCGCGCTTCTTCAGATCCAGCATCAGCTTAAAGAGCTTTGCGACCTCCTGCTCGTCCAGCGAGGAGGTCGGCTCGTCCAGAATCAGTACTTTGCAGTCCATATCCACCGCACGCGCGATGGCAACCATTTGCTGCACCGCCAGAGAGCAGGTGCCCAGTTGCTGTGTCGCCCGCGCCGGAATACTCAGTTTGCAGAGTATTTCCGTGGTCCGTTTTTCCATGGCACTCCAATTGACAAAATGATAATTCCCGCGGCCGATAAACATGTTTTCGGCAACCGTGAGGTTTGGGCACAGCGTAATTTCCTGGTACACCGTGCTGATGCCCAGGTTCTGCGCCTCCTGCGGGGATTTGATTGTAATGTCCTTTT
>CAZNJN010000134.1:0-5473 GCA_964573365.1 uncultured Oscillospiraceae bacterium | reverse complement strand
ATTAACCAACCCGCTATTCTCGCAGAGTGTTCAATTTGTTATTGCAATTTTCCAACTTAATCCTGATCAAGCAAATCGTGGATTTACTGGTATGGCGGTATGTGTCGCAGCCATGTTCGGTATAATGTGTTTGTTGATGGTATATTCTAAACGATCATAAGAACTTGGTTTGATTGTAAGTGACTTATTCGTAAGCCATTTTTGAATTGCCGTTTCAATCGTTATGGTTTTATTAGACGATCCGCCGGTATTGACTTCGGCTTTAAGATCGTCTAGTTTATCGGACACCTCGAGTTTTGTTCGTCCGTAAACAACATGACCATCATATTTTCCGACATAATAGCCGTCGGAACGCTGAAAGATTGACCCCGATCCTTTTGCTCGCCTGCCCATATTTACGCACCTCCGTCAAAGTCATCGTATCAGCGTATCAGCGTATGCGCCTTATGTCAATCGAAAATGTACCTTATTTTGTACCTTATGAGTCAATTTTAATTGGATTATGCTGTTCCATCTTAAACTATAGGTGACTCGGACGTTTGGCCGAAACATAAAAATAAGCCCTAATCGTCTACGGTTTTAAGACAATTAGGACTCTCAATTTTGGCAAGGGGCAGAGGAATCCGAACCCTAGAGAACGGTCTAGTAGACCTCCTCCATCACAAAACCGTTTTCAAAGAGATAGGCAGCCGGTTCTTTGCCGACATAGCGAAAATGCCAAGGCTCGTAGACGACGCCGGTAAGCGACTCCTTGCCCTCCGGATAGCGGAGGATAAAGCCGTACTCGTGCGCATGGGCGGCGAGCCACTGTGCCTGCTCTGTTTGTGCAAAGCCGCTGCTCAAGGAGGGGTGGGAGAGCGAGGAAATGTCAAAGGCGAGCGCGCTTTGATGCTCGCTTGAGCCCGGCGGCATGGAAACGACGGGAGAGCCGTCCTTGCCGTGATCGGGATCGCTGCCAAGCTTGTTTTCCCAGATGCGCGCCTGCTCGTCGTAGCTGCGGTAGGCGCTCGCCAGATAAAAGCCCGTTACGCCGTCCGCCTCGGCTGCCCCAAGCATTTCTGATAATGCCGCTGCCGCCGTCGCGTCGGCTAGCATGCCGTCCTTTTTAAGCTTGATATTGGGGAGCTCCAGCGTGTTAAGCTCCACCATGGCGCCCGGCACATCGTCTGCTTCAAGCCTATGCTCGCGGTTGATCAGCACGGTATAGGGATCGTAGACCGCCGCGCCCGCGAGCGGCTCGTCAACCATGCGCCCCCCGGCTGCCGCCGGCTCCGCGGCGTATTCATCCGCACCAGCTTCAAAACCGGCGCTGTTCTCGCTGTAGGCCTCCATCATCGGTGCATTCGCCGCTTCCGCAACCTCCGCTGTATCCGCCTGCTCTGCGGTGAGGGAAGGCGCGCTCTCCTTGGGGCTGCCCCCGCGCGAGAGGAGCGTACCTGCCGCGACGCAAAGCGCCACACATGCGGCCGCCAGACTGATACGGCGCAGCAAAACGGGATTCACCCATTTTTGCTTTTGTTCCTGTTCCTTCGCGTGCGCATCAAGGATGCGGCGGCGCATGGCTTCATAATCGACCGCGGCGTTTTGTTCCTGCGCAAACTCATGGAGCGTTTTATCAAAGCTCTCAGCCATTTTGCTCACCGTCCTTTCTTAAAATATTATAGAGCTTCTCCTTTGCCCGAAACATTCTAGACTTGACTGTTCCCTCGCTCACGCCCATCAGCGCGGCGATCTCCTCATAGGGAAGCTCGGAATAATAATGGAGCGTAACGGTTTCTCTGTATGCCTCCGGCAAATTGTCGATCGCGTTTTTCAGAATTGCTTTCTGCTCCCCGCTCAAGGCCGCAAGCTCCGGCAGTGTTGCCTCATCCGTTACCGGTTCATCGAAATAAGCGGTATCCTCCGTGGGGAATTCCCGCTTTTCCTTTCGCTTTTTATCATAGCAAAGATTGACGGCAACCCGGTAAAACCATGCCTTTTGCTGCCGCTCGTCCATAGCGGCAAGCTTTTTTTCATGGCGGAGGGCGCGTAAAAAGGTATCCTGCGAAACATCCATCGCGTCGCTTTCGCTTTTGACGATACCGTAGGCCGCCCAGTATACCATTCGGGAATTGGCCGCATATGCCGCGTCAAAGTTCCAAGAGTTCAACCTCTACACTCCTTTTACATAATGATAACGTATGAACCTCTCCGTAGGTTCCCGTAAAAATTATAGCATACCTATGAAATAATATCCCTCTTTTTCTTCTTTTCTGCTACAATAAGTAAATAGTGCTTGAGTGGCGTGTTTTTGAGGGAGGCTTATGTACAAAATCGGATTTGATAATGAAAAGTATGTGCGCACACAGTCGCAGCATATCCGCGAGCGTCTTTCGCAGTTTGGAGACAAGCTGTATCTGGAATTTGGCGGCAAGCTGTTTGACGACTATCACGCCTCGCGCGTGTTGCCGGGCTTTGCGCCCGACAGCAAGGTAAAGATGCTCCTTCAGCTCAAGGAGCAGGCGGAGATCATCATTGCCATCAAAGCGGGCGATATTGAAAAAAACAAGGTCAGGGGCGACCTCGGCATCACCTATGATCTGGATGTGCTGCGCCTGATCGACGCGTTTCGCGCCATCGGGCTGTATGTGGGGAGCGTGGTGCTGACGCAGTACGCCGGACAAAGCGGCGCGGACGCGTTTTGTACGCGGCTCAATCAGCTTGGCATCAAGGTGTACAAGCATTATCCGATTCCCGGCTATCCCGCGAACGCGGAGCATATCGTAAGCGATGCGGGCTACGGCAAAAACGACTATATCGAAACCACGCGCTCGCTCGTCGTCGTGACCGCGCCCGGCCCCGGCAGCGGAAAAATGGCGACCTGCCTTTCACAGCTCTATCACGAGCATAAGCGCGGCGTGCGCGCGGGCTATGCGAAGTTTGAAACCTTCCCAATCTGGAACCTCCCTCTTAAGCATGCCGTCAATCTCGCGTATGAAGCGGCGACCGCCGATCTCAACGACGTCAATCTGATCGACCCCTTCCATCTTGAAGCCTACGGCGTCACGACGGTCAACTATAACCGCGACGTGGAGATATTCCCCGTGCTTGAGTCGATCTTCCGCGAAATCTACGGGAGCTGCCCTTACAAGTCGCCTACGGATATGGGCGTTAATATGGCGGGCTTTTGCATCAGCGACGACGCGGTCTGCATTGAAGCTTCAAAGCAGGAGATCCTTCGCCGCTATTACGCGGAGGCCTGCGCCTATAAGCAGGGACTCGCTTCGCCCGAGGGCATGTATAAAATACAAATGCTGATGGATCAGGCGCTCATCACCAAGGAGGATCGCCCCGTAGTCAAGGCCGCGCTTGACAAGGCGGCGGCGACGGGCGCGCCGGCCGCGGCAATGGAGCTGCCGGACGGGCGGATCGTCACAGGACGCACAAGTGAGCTACTGGGCGCGTCCTCCGCGCTGCTGCTCAACGCCTTGAAAACGCTCGGCAATATCCACGACAGCATTCCCCTTATCGCGCCGCTCGTGATCGAGCCGATCCAGCATCTAAAGACCGCGCATCTTGGCAACAACAATCCAAGACTGCATACGGACGAGATACTCATCGCCCTCACGATCTGCGCCGCCACCAACCCGACTGCGGAGCTTGCCATGCAGCAGCTTGATAAGCTCCGACACTGCGAGGTGCATTCAAGCGTGATTCTCTCAAGCGTCGATATGAATGTGTTCAAAAAGCTGGGCGTAAACATCACCTGCGAGCCGCAGTACCAGACAAAAAAACTTTATCATAAATAAAAGCAAGCCCGGCTAAGCGGCTTATACCGCCTATGCCGAGCTTTGTAAAAAAACTTGGAGGTTCGGGACTCACAAGCCCCGGAGAATAGATTCCGGCTCCGGCGGCTGTGTGAAAACCCCGAAACGCAACGCGCTATACCCTTTCGTAGCGCAGCAGCTCAACGCGGTTAGAGAGAAAACCGCTGTGCAGCTCGATCTCGCCGCGAAGCGCGGTGGAAAGATATTTTTTATTGTCGTCCGCGAAAACCGTGACGACTTTTTTGTTTTCAAGCTCGGCATTGAGCTGAATCGCGCCGATCAAATTCGCGCCGGAGGATATGCCTACGCCCAAGCCAAGCGTGCGGGCAAGCATACGCGCCATATTGATCGCGTCTCGGTCGTTGACCTCGATCACGCGGTCGAGCCTGTCGCGGTCTACGATGGTAGGGATAAAGTCGTCGCCGATCCCCTCGATACCGTGAGGGCCGCGCACGCTGCCGCCGGAAAGCAGCGGCGCCGCGTCAGGCTCTACGGCCGCGACGGTGATGGGGTGATCCTCCAGAATGCGCTTGCTTGCGCCCATAAGCGTGCCGCCCGTACCGACGCCCGCGATCAAGGCGCCCACGTCCGGAAGATCGCGAAGGATCTCGGGACCTATGCCGTAATAATGGGAAAGCACGTTGTCATAATTGTTAAACTGATCGGTGCGATAGGCGTCCTCCTTTTGCGCAAAGAGCAGGGCTCTGCGAAGCGCCGCGATAAAGCCGCCCTCCGCGCGCGAGACAGGATGCACCTGCGCGCCGTACATATTCATAAGCTCCCAGCGCTCGCGGCTTGCCCAGTCCGGCATAAAGATATGCACCGGATGCCCGAGACTTCCGCCGATCGCCGCGATGGCGATACCCGTGTTGCCGCTGGTGACCTCTACGATGGGCTGCCCCTCCTTCAGCTCGCCGCGCTCCTTTGCGCGTTTGAGCACATAGCTGACCATTCGATCCTTTATGCTGCCCGTAAGATTGTAGCTTTCCAGCTTCGCATAGACGCTCTGCTCCTTTGAAGCGAGGCGGTAGTCGATGCGGATCATCGGTGTGTTACCGACTGCGTTTGCGATTTTTTCCATGTTCATTGCTCCTTTCCGTATCCGTAACAAAGGTAAAGTCCAAGCCCCAAACGGGGCGGATCAACAAAAAAGCTATGTGCCTATGCACATAGCCTCGATCCTTCTATCATGAAAAGATGCTGCTTGATCACACAGGCACGACCATTTGGGCCGGCCCGTATCCGCCTAGGCGGCTTGGGGACGTCCCAATCTGATACAACAACAAGAATTCATCACCATATTCATCATGCTCCCAATTATAAGCAAGTTGCTAGGAATTGTCAAGCCCCCGCGCCGGACGTCTTGCATAAGAGCGTCCTTTTCTATATAATGCTTAACAAAGTAGAATTGTGCCGGATTTGCCGTGTTTGGTCATCTAACATTTTCCGGCTGCGTGCGTAAAAAGAGACAAGTAAGCAAGGAGGCCAAGGCAATGAAGGAGATCGTGGAGAAAAAAGAGCTTTCGGAGAACGAAGTCGAAACGGTAACAGGCGGTGTTGAGCTCAATCGCGCGCTGGGTACCTATGTGATCCGCTGCGCAGGCTGCGGTAAAGACGGAGAATATGCCAGCAGCATAAGCAAAGCGCAGATCAAGTGCGAGGGTATG
>CAZNJN010000133.1:0-5481 GCA_964573365.1 uncultured Oscillospiraceae bacterium | reverse complement strand
AACCTGTACCCGCGCGCGGTGGCAAAGGCGGGAAATCCGCTGGCGCTTTCCATGATCGACAAGGTGTTCACGCGGCGGGACGCGCTTTGGCGCGGACTGGGGCTTATCAAAGAGAGCGGACTTGAAATTGGCGAAGCCTATGCCGCTTATGACGCAGCAAAGCGCTACCAGATCGCGCCCTGCGTGTATGAAGCGCCTACGCCCTGCCGCTGCGCAGAGGTACTGCGCGGCGTCCTATCACCCAAGGACTGTCCTCTTTTCGCTGTTCACTGTACGGAGGAAAATCCCGCGGGGCCGTGCATGGTCAGCACCGAAGGAGCCTGCGCGGCAGCGTACCGCTACGGCTTGTGAGCCAAACGAGAAAGGGAGAAGCAGATGGGAGAAGAAATGGAAGAAATCATCACCATGGATCATGGGAGCGGCGGGAGCAAAACGGCGTCGCTGATAGAACGTTTGTTCGTGCCTGCCTTTTCCAATCCCGCGCTTGACGCGCTCTCTGACGGCGCGGTGCTCCCCTTTGAAGACGGAGCAAAGCTGGTTTGCAGTACCGACAGCTTTGTGATCTCGCCCCGCTTTTTTCCGGGCGGCGACATCGGCGAGCTTTGCGTATACGGCACGGTGAACGACGTATCGGTTTCGGGCGGCGAAGCGCGCTATCTCACCCTCGGGATGATTTTGGAGGAGGGACTGCCCCTTTGCGAACTCAAAACCATTACCGAATCGATCGCAAAGGCGGCGCGCGCTTGTGGCGTAAGCGTCGTGACGGGCGATACAAAGGTGGTGGAAAAGGGGCGCGGCGACGGTATTTACATCAACACAGCCGGTATCGGCATATTGCGCCACAGCAATCTTTCGCCCGCGCGCATCAAGGAGGGCGATAGGGTGATCGCTTCGGGAACGCTTGGCGATCACGGCGCGGCGGTGATGCTCGCGCGCGCCGAGCTTGGCTTTGAAAGCAAGCTGCGTTCCGACTGCGCGCCGCTTCATGAAATGTGCCGCGCCTTATGGGAGCTTGGCGACGCGCTTCGCGTTTTGCGCGATCCTACGCGCGGAGGAGCGGCGACGACGCTCAACGAATTTACGGAAAACAGCCCGTTTAGTATCGAGCTTGAGGAAAACGCGCTGCCGCTACGCGAGGATGTGAAAAGCGCCTGCGAGCTTCTCGGGCTTGACCCGCTCTACTGCGCCAACGAAGGCAAGCTGCTTGCGGTGGTGGAGAAAGCTCAGGCAGAGCGCGCGCTTAAACGGATGAAAGACGCGCCTTACGGGGAAAACGCCGCGATCATCGGCAGCGTAAGCACAAGAAGTCCGGGACGCGTGCTGCTTCATACGGAGGCGGGCGGCGTGCGCATCCTATCAAAACGCAGCGGCACACAACTGCCGCGCATATGCTGAAGGAGGAATCACTATGCAGCCTTACAAAACAATCGAGATCACAAGGGAGGAGATCGTGCCGCTTGCAGAGCGTATGCGCGAAAAGGGTGTCACGCTCGCGATGATCCACGGCTTTGTGGAAAAGACGGGCGGCTACCGGGTCGATTACGAGTACGAGCTCGGCGGCGGAATCGAGAGCTATCAGGTCAAGACGGGCGAAGGCACGCTTCCGTCCATTTCGGCAATCTACGATACGGCGGCAGCGTGGCCGGAAAAGGAGCTTCAGGAGCTGATGGGCATTTCCTTTGAAGGCCTAGATATGAAGGGACGACTGTTTCTGCCCGAGAACAGGCTTAGCGAGGAAGGACAGATCCTTGTTACGCCGCTTCACGAGCTGCGCAAAAAGAACGAGGGAGCCGAGCTTGAGAGCAAAGCGTGATTTCCCGGGCAATACAGACGCGAAATATGGTGAAAATGTGAAATTGCGGCGCGGCGCATTGACGAAATGCTTTACGCCGCATTAACATATTATATCGTTAACGAAATAAACGGCGAGCAATGCAATCGAGGAGCAGAAGCATATGGTAAAAAAACTATTGGAAAGCGTGCGCGAGTATAAAAAAGATTCCCTGCTCGCGCCGCTTTTTGTTACGCTTGAGGTCGTCATGGAGGTTATCATCCCTCTTTTGATGGCGAAACTGATCGACAAGGGGATCGACGCGGGCAACATGGGCGAGATATGGCGCACCGGCGGCGTTTTGGCGCTCTGCTGCGTGGTGTCGCTGCTTTTCGGCGCTCTCTCGGGCGGCTTCGCGGCAAAGGCGTCCGCAGGCTTCGCCGCGAATCTGCGCCATGATATGTACTACAACGTACAAAAATTCTCCTTTGCCAATATCGATAAGTTTTCCACGGCGAGCCTAGTGACCCGTCTTACTACGGATGTGACGAATATCCAGATGGCGTATCAGATGATCGTGCGCATCGCCGTGCGCGCGCCGGTGATGATGGTTTTTGCTCTTGTGATGGCGTTTTCCATCAACAGCGATATTGCGCTCGTCTTCCTGTGCGCCGTGCCGATCCTCGGGATCGGTCTCTACTTTATCATGTCGGGCGCGCACCCGATCTTCAACCGCGTGTTCAAGACCTATGACAAGCTCAATAAGGTCGTGCAGGAGAATCTGCGCGGCGTGCGCGTGGTGAAGGCATTCGTAAGAGAAGAACACGAAAAAGAAAAATTCGGCGAGGTTTCCGAATCGATCTACGAGGACTTTTCCAAGGCGGAGAAGCTGCTTGCCTTTAACGGGCCGCTTATGCAGTTCTGCATGTACGGCTGTATGCTGCTCTCCGGCTGGATCGGCGCGAGACTGATCGTGGCGGGCAGCATGACGACCGGCGAGCTGATGAGCATTATCACCTATATCATGCAGATTTTAATGAGCTTGATGATGCTTTCCATGGTGTTTGTGATGATCACCATTTCCCGCGCGAGCGCGGAGCGCGTAAGCGAGGTGCTCGGCGAAAAAAGCGACATTACGAACTGCGCCGACCCCGTCTTTGAGATCAAGGACGGCAGCGTGCGCTTTGCGCATGTGGATTTCAGCTACGCAAAGGAGCAGAAAAAGCTCTGCCTAAGTGATGTAAATATCGACATACGCGCGGGCGAAACGGTCGGCATTCTCGGCGGCACGGGCGCGGGCAAGACCACGCTCATCCAGCTTATACCCCGCCTATATGATGTGACGGCAGGTACGCTTTATGTGGGCGGCCGCGATGTACGGGATTATGATATTGAAGCGCTGCGCGACGCCGTTTCGGTCGTATTGCAAAAGAACACCCTCTTTTCCGGCAGCATCAAGGAAAATCTGCGCTGGGGCAAGGCGGACGCTACGGATGAGGAGATCGAGCGCGCCTGCCGTCTTGCCTGCGCGCACGAGTTTATCCAAAGCTTTCCAGAGGGCTATGATACGCATATCGAGCAGGGCGGCAGCAATGTTTCGGGCGGACAGCGCCAGCGCCTCTGCATTGCGCGCGCGCTGCTCAAGGAGCCGAAGATTTTGATTCTTGACGACTCTACGAGCGCGGTCGATACGGCGACCGACGCGCGTATCCGCAAGGCCTTCAAAGAGGAGCTTCCGCACATGACCAAATTGATTATCGCCCAGCGCGTATCGAGCGTGCAGAACGCGGATAAGATCATCGTGATGGAAAACGGACGCGTGGACGGCTTTGGCACACACGAGCAGCTTCTCAAGTACAACAGCATCTACCGCGACGTATTTTCTTCGCAAATGAAGGGGGGCGACTTCGATGAGCAAAGGTAACATGGGTCCCGGCGGTCGCATGGCGCCCAAAGCAGGCTTAAAGGACATCGACGGAAAGACGATCAAGCGCCTGATGGCGTATATCTGGAAGCCCTATAAGCTGCGTTTCCTTCTCGTGCTCGTCTGCCTTTTGATCAGCGCCGTGACGGGCATCGCCGGCACGCTGTTTCTTAGAACCCTGATCGACGATTATATCACCCCGCTCCTGCTTGTGGCGAACCCCTCCTTTGACGCTCTGCTGCAGGCGGTCGTGCGGATGGGCTGCGTCTACGCGGCGGGCATCGTCGCAAGCTTCCTCTACAGCCGTTTGATGGTTACGATTTCGCAGGGCGTGCTCAAAACCATCCGCGACGATATGTTCTCTCATATGCAGACGTTGCCCGTCAGCTATTTTGACCACCACAGCTTCGGCGACGTGATGAGCTATTATACCAACGATACCGATACGCTCAGACAAATGATCTCCCAGACGATCCCGCAGCTTTTTAATTCGCTGCTTACGATCGTGAGCGTGCTGTTCACCATGATCGCGCTAAGCCCGCTGCTTACGCTTTTTGTGCTGCTTTTCATGTTCCTCTCGCTGCTTGCCTCCCGCTCGATCGCGGGAAAGAGCGGAAGCTTCTTTGTGGCGCAGCAAAAATCGCTTGCGTCCCTGAACGGCTTTATCGAGGAAATGATCCACGGGCAGAAGGTCGTCAAGGTATTTAACCATGAACGGGCGGCGGAAGCGGACTTTGACGCGCGCAATACGGAGCTGCGCGACAACGCCACGCAGGCGCACAAATTTGCCAACATCCTTATGCCCATCATGGCAAATCTGGGACATCTGCTTTATGTGCTGGTCGCGGTCGTAGGCGGCGCGATCGCACTTGGCGGCGGCGGCATCACCCTTGGCGTGATCGCGGCTTTCCTCCAGCTTACCAAGAGCTTTACCATGCCCATCAATCAGGTGGCGCAGCAGTTTAATAACGCGGTCATGGCGCTTGCCGGCGCGGGGCGCATCTTTAAGCTGCTCGACGAGCAAAGCGAGAGCGAGGGCGGTTCTGTCACGCTCGTAAACGCACAAAAGGATGAAAACGGAGAGCTGCACGAGAGCAAGGAGCGCACCGACGTATGGGCGTGGAAATGCCCCAAGGTCAACGGCGAATTCAAGTATGTGGAGGTGCGCGGCGACGTGCGCTTCAACGATGTGGATTTTGCCTATGTACGCGGCAAGACTGTGCTCCACGACGTATCGCTGTATGCCAAGCCCGGACAGAAGATCGCCTTCGTCGGCGCGACCGGCGCGGGTAAAACAACGATCACAAACCTTATCAACCGTTTTTACGATTTGGAGGACGGACGCATCACCTATGACGGCATCAACATCAACCATATAAGAAAGCCGGATCTTCGCCACTCGCAGGCCTATGTCCTGCAGGACATCAACCTCTTTACCGGCACGATCCGCGACAATATCCGCTACGGCAGGCTGGACGCCACGGACGAGGAGATCACGGCGGCGGCAAAGCTCGCCAACGCGCACGATTTCATCATGCGCCTGCCGCAGGAATACGATACGAAGATCGACGGCGACGGCAGCGGACTCTCGCAGGGGCAAAGACAGCTCCTTTGCATCGCCCGTGCCGCGGTCGCCGATCCGCCCGTGATGATTTTGGACGAGGCGACAAGCTCCATCGACACGCGCACGGAATCCTTGGTGAAACGGGGTATGGACTCGCTGATGGAAGGACGCACCGTATTTGTGATCGCCCATCGCCTTTCTACCGTCCGCGATGCGGAGGCG
>CAZNJN010000132.1:0-5523 GCA_964573365.1 uncultured Oscillospiraceae bacterium | reverse complement strand
AGCCTACGAATACCTCGGCGTTTGTAATGCGCTCACCCTCGACATAGACACGGGCATGGATAGGCTCCTCAAGAGCAGGATGATAAGGGCCGATGGGAATGATATAACTCATAGTGCCTCCTGAATGGTCGTTGAAAACTATATATAAATAAGAATTGCATTTCAATCCCCTGACGAAAATATTATACGACATTTTTATCAATATGCAATAGATACGATGAAAATATGTAGAAAATTAGAATGCTTATTTCCTAACAGGTATGATAAACAAATAACAAACGCCCATTACAAAAAAGCTTTTTTCTCTGGATTTGTTTGTTAATTATTAAACGAAAGAGATTTATTTACATTTTACATGCGGTGCTGCCGCAAAATCGCTATTGTAATTTTTTTTCGTATTTGAAACCCTGTTTGGCGCTTTTCTATTTTTATCGTCCGCTTCCGTTTTTCGCATGGCAAAGCATTTTCTTTTCCTTTGGGGCATGTTATACTAAAAAGGATTTCACCTCTAAGTCTTCAACAGTTCCAAGGATCAAAGGAGATTTTCCATGCGCGCGTTTCGCTTAAAAGAAGGCATGCTGCTAGGTGTTGCCAGTGCCGCTACACAAATTGAGGGCGGCGATCAAAACAATAGCTGGTATGATTGGTACACAAAGGGGCATATCCATCATAACGACGACCCCTCTCTCGCCACGGCGCATTACCGCCTTTGGGAAAGCGACACCGCGCTCATGGGCGAAATGGGCGTTTCCTGCTATCGCCTGGGTGTGGAATGGAGCCGCATCGAGCCGGAGGAGGATGTGTTTGACGAAGGCGCGCTCGCGCACTACCGCGCGGAGCTTGAAGCGCTGAGGGGGCTTGGCGTCAAGCCGCTTTTAACGCTGCATCATTTTTCCAATCCTCTGTGGTTTGAAAAAAAGGGGGCCTTTGAAAAAAGCGAAAACGACGCCTGCTTTCTCAAATTCGTTGAAAAGGTCGTGCGCGCTTTGGGCGATCTGGTGAATGAGTACATCACCATCAACGAGCCGAACGTCTATACCATGTTCGGCTATATAGACGGAAGCTGGCCGCCGGGCAAAAGGAGCTTTTCGCTTTCGCGCCGCGTGATGACGCGGCTTTGCGCCTGCCACATCAAGGCATATCAGCAGATCCACGCGCTAAGAGCCGAGATGGGCTATAGCGATACGCGCGTAAGCTTCGCCAATCATCTGCGCGCCTTTGCGCCGGAAAACGCTAAGAGTCTGCGCGATTGCCTTTGCAGCCGCATTAACGCGCGGCTCTTTCAGGGCGCGCTGACAAAGGCGATGTGTACAGGGAAAATCAGCTTTCCTCTCCGCCGCGACGCCGCGATCGAAAGGGGCGAATGGTGCGACTTTATCGCCGTCAATTACTATACGCGCTCCACGGTACACGGCATTGGCGACGGCACGGCAAAAAACGTCCCTGTAAACGACCTTGGCTGGGAAATCTATCCGCAGGGCATCGTGGAATGCGCCAGATGGGCGTACTCGATTTTGCCCCGCCCCATATACATTACGGAAAACGGCACCTGTGACAATGCGGATGTCTTCCGCGCCCGCTACATCTACGAGCATCTGCGCGCGCTTTGCGAGAGCGAGCTGCCTATAGAGCGCTACTACCACTGGTGCTTCTGCGATAATTTCGAGTGGCTCGAGGGTACGAGCGCGCGCTTTGGCCTTGTGCATACGGATTACGAGACACAGGCGCGGAAAATCAAGCAAAGCGGGCGCTTTTACAGCCAAATCATCCGCGAGGGCGGCGTATCCGAGGAAATGCATATGGCATACTGTAATACGAATTATAATATGAACGGGGTTTGAAAGCATGGAGCATTGGTGGCAAAACGGCGCGGTGTATCAAATCTATCCGCGCTCCTTTCAGGATTCCGACGGCGACGGCATGGGCGACCTTCGCGGCATCCTCTCGCGGCTTGATATTCTCAAGGAGCTGGGCGTAAGCATACTCTGGCTAAGCCCCGTCTATCCCTCGCCCGGCGCGGACAACGGCTACGACATCAGCGACTATAGGAATATCGATCCGCGCTTTGGCACGATGGCGGATATGGAAACGCTGATCCATGAAGCGAACAGGCGAGATATGCGCGTGATCATGGATCTGGTGATCAACCATACCTCTACCGCGCACGAGTGGTTTGAAAAGAGCCGCCGCCGCATTGAGCCGTACACGAATTATTATTACTGGCGTCCTAAAGGCCCAAAGGGCGGCAAGCCCAACAACTGGACGGGCTTTTTCGGCGAGGACTGCTGGGAATACGACGAAATACGCGGCGAATACTATCTGCACCTGTTTGCAAAATCGCAGGCCGATCTCAACTACCACGAGGCGGCGGTGCTTGAAGAAATCAAAGGCATTCTTCGCTTTTGGCTCGATAAGGGCGTTTCGGGCTTTCGCTGCGACGTCGTCAATATTCTCTTTAAGGATTCGCTTGAATCCTCCCGAAAAAAGCTCCTTCTTACGGGAAGCGAGCATTACCTCTCTTTGGAAGGGACGCACGAGATTCTGCGGACGCTTCGCAAGGAGGTATTGAGCGAATATGACTGCTTTACCGTAGGGGAAACGGTATTTGTCACGCCCAGGCAGGGACGCGAGCTTTGCGAAGAGGATCGCGGCGAGCTGGACATGATCTTTTCCTTTGAGCATATGGAGACCGACCAGTTTTTCGTCAAATGGTTTCCGCGCCGCTTTAACGCGCGCCGCTTTGCTTCCAGCCTTTGCCGCTGGCAAAAGGCGCTCTCCTGGAATGCGCTCTACTTTGAAAACCACGATCAGCCGCGCAGCGTATCCCGCTTTGGCTGCGATTGGAACGACGCGCTTCACGCTGCAAGCGCGAAAATGCTCTGTACGCTCCTTCTTACGCTTCGCGGCACGCCCTTTATCTATCAAGGGCAGGAGATCGGCATGACGAATTTTGATTATACCGATATGCGCGAGCTTGACGACGTAGAATCAAAAAACATCGACGCGCTTTTGAAGCGGCTCGGCTTTTCAAAGGCGGCGCGCTGGCGGAAAATGCAAAAGAGAAGCCGCGACAACGCCCGCACGCCCATGCAGTGGAGCGCGGAGAAAAACGCCGGCTTTACGAGCGGCACGCCGTGGCTTGGCGTCAATAAAAACTATACGCGCATCAATGTAGAAGCGCAGATGGCGGATGCAAATTCGATCTGGCGGTATTATCAAAAGCTGCTCGCCCTTCGCGCCTCCTCTGACGTTTTGCTAAACGGCGGCTTTAAGCCGCTTGCCCTTACCCGCCGCCTGTTCGCCTTTGAGCGGCATTATGCGGGGGACACGCTGCGCGTGCTCTGCAATTTCTCCTCTCGTCCCCTGCAGGCGGATTTTGCGGGTGAGCTGCTTCTAAGCAGCGAGGGACGCAGCGAGTTTCACGCCCTGCTTTTGCCGTATGAGGCGGTGATTTTGAAAAAAGGAGAGCTTATGCCGTGATCCGCATCGAAAACGGGGAGTTCCGCCTTTCTACGAAGAACTCGAGCTATTGCTTCCGTATTACGCGCTACGGCCATCTGGAGCATATCTGCTACGGCGCGCGCGTGCGCGAGGAGGAGGCGCTTGATTCCCTTCGCTATAAAAACACGGCGGAAACGGGCAGCAGCGTGCTTTACCGCGCGGACGACCCCCTTTACGCGCTCGATACGCTGCCCCTTGAGTACAGCGGCCTAGGCAAGGGGGATTTTCGGCATACGCCGATGGAATGCGAAATGCCGGACGGCTCCTACGTTTGTGACTTCGTATACCTTTCCCACGAGCTCTTATCCCAAAGCGTTCCGATGCGCACGCTGCCAAGCGCCCACGGCGCGAGTGAAACGCTGCGTATCACGCTTTTAGACGAGGCGGCGGCGTGTACGCTTACGCTCTATTACACGCTTTTTGAGGACTGCGAGTGCATCACGCGGCGCGCGGTGCTTCAAAACAACGGAGAAAAGCCCTTAAAAATACGCAGACTGATGAGCTTTATGCTCGATATGGAGGATCGAAGCTACCGCCTGCTCACGCTTTCGGGCGGCTGGATCAGGGAAGCTCATGCCCGCTTTACGCCCCTGCCCTACGGCATATTTGTCAACGAATCCACGACCGGCGCCTCCAGCAATCGGCATAATCCCGCCTTTGCGCTCGCCGCGCCCGATTGCAGCGAGGAGAGCGGCGAGGTCTACGGCTTTAATCTCGTCTACAGCGGCAACCATTACGCGGCGATCGAGCGCGGCGACAACGGGCTTGTGCGCGTGATGCAGGGCATCAATCCCCTTTGCTTTTCCTATACGCTCAAAAGCGGCGAAAGCTTTGAAACGCCCGAGGCCGTGCTGTCCTATTCAAACTGCGGTATGAACGGCCTACGCGAGCGCTTTCACGATTTTGTGAACCATCATATCATTCCCCCGTACTGGGACGAACGGGAACGTCCCGTGCTTTTTAACAACTGGGAGGCCTGCTTTTTTCGCTTTAACGAGCGAAGGCTGCTTCGGCTTGCCAAAGAGAGCGCGCGCCTTGGCGCGGAGCTTTTCGTGTTGGACGACGGCTGGTTCGGCGCGCGGGAGAGCGACAGGGCGGGGCTTGGCGATTACAGCGTAAACAGGCGCAAGCTGCCGCGCGGGCTTTTTCATCTTGCAAAGAAGGTCAAGGCGCTGGGCATGGATTTCGGACTTTGGTTTGAGCCGGAGATGTGCAACGAAAACAGCGAGCTTTACCGCGCGCACAGTGAATACTGCGTCGCCGTGCCGGGGCGAAAGCCAAGCGAGGGCAGGCATCAGCTCGTGCTCGATCTCACAAATCCCGAGGTGCGCGATTATATCGTGCGTTCCGTTTCAAGCGTATTAGATAGCGCGCCCATCGCCTATGTGAAATGGGATATGAACCGGCATCTGAGCGATATGTACGGACGAACGCTTAACGATCAAGGCGAGTTCTTTCACCGCTACATTCTGGGGCTTTACGAGGTGCTTTCCCGCATTTTTGCGCCGCGTCCCGAGCTTCTTCTAGAAAGCTGTTCAAGCGGCGGCAACCGCTTTGATCTTGGAATGCTGTGCTATTCTCCGCAGATCTGGGCGAGCGACGATACCGATCCCGTGGAGCGCCTTTGCATACAGGGCGGACTTTCATATTTTTACCCGCCCTCCACGATGGGCGCGCATGTTTCCCTTGCGCCGCATCAGCAGACGCTGCGCGCCACGCCGCTCAACACGCGCTTTAACGTGAGCTGCTTTGGCGTACTTGGCTATGAGCTTGATCTCGCGTTTTTGACGCGCGCGGAAAAGCGGGAGCTCAAGCGGCAGATCGCCTTTTATAAGGAGCAGCGCAGGACGCTGCAATTCGGGCGTTTCTCTGTATTGGAGGGAAAAGACGCTTCGCAGCTCCACTGGCAGAGCAGCGAGCGCGATCAAAGCAAAAGCATCGCGGGCTTTTTTCAAAAGGGCGCCAGTGCCGCGCACGCTGGCGATGTGCTGCCGCTTACGGGCTTGGACAAGAACGCCCTTT
>CAZNJN010000131.1:0-5544 GCA_964573365.1 uncultured Oscillospiraceae bacterium | reverse complement strand
CTTGCTGTAGACTTTATCGACGCTTTGGATTTTTTCAAATATCCACTCTCCGGTCGCGGGCATGATCTGCATAAGCCCGATCGCACCCTTGGGAGAAACAGCAAGGGGATCGTTTCGGCTTTCCACATGGATAACGGCAGCGACCAGATAAAAATCCAATGCGTACTTTTCACAATTTTCGCGTATCGCTTCTTTGTATGTTAGAGAATAGGTCTCCTTCTCCATTTTTCTGTTTACATAATACGCGGCGATTACCAACAGTTGAATAAGAAGGACCGCAGCGAGCACAATCAAAACGATTCGCTTTGTTTTTTCCAAAGACAGTCAACCTTCCCGCACAGCTCATCTGCGCTTGCGTCATTTTCGATCAAAACGTCCGCTCTCCTTCTTTTTTCCTCATCGTTCATTTGCGCGCGGATTCTTTTTTTTGCCGTTTCCCGATCCATTCCGTTTCGCTTTGCCAAGCGCTCGATTCTTTTTTCGATCGGCGCATCGACCACCCATATTTCATCCATATCCGCATCCATGCCGGATTCAAAAAGCAAGGGGACGTCATACACAACGATATTCGCCAAAGGAGCTTCTTTTTCCAACTCGCGCATTCTTTTTCTTATCTTCGGATGCAAAATCGATTCCAGTTCTTTTCGTTTTGTTTCATTTTCAAACACGATCGAGGCCAGCTCGCGCCGGTTTAACGAGCCGTCCTCCCCAAGGATGGCTTTCCCGAAGGCGTGTTGTAATTCTTCAAGCGCGGGCGAGCCTTTTTCCGTCAACTCATAACAGGTTGCATCCGCGTCAATCACGAAGGCGCCCAGTTCCCTTAGTCTCTTAGAAACCGTACTTTTGCCTGCCGCGATTGAGCCAGTAAGTCCTATCCTTTTCATTTCGCATCATACCAGCAGTCGCCCTGTTCCACCTCCGCAATCAGCGGCACGTCAAGCTTGATTGCGTTTTGCATACATTCCTTCAAGATTACCGAAGCTCGGTCTGCTTCCTCTACGGGCGCGTCCAAGATCAGTTCGTCATGCACCTGCAAAATCAGCTTCGTGCCAAGCTTCTCCTTTTGCAGCGTCTCATATACCCGAACCATCGCTAGCTTAATAATATCGGCGGCCGTTCCCTGAATGGGCATGTTCATCGCGACACGTTCTCCGAAGGCGCGCGTGTTATAGTTGCCGGATCGAATTTCCGGAATATCGCGTCTTCGCCCAAAGAGCGTTGTTACATAGCCGTTTTTTCTCGCCGCTTCAACGCTGTTGTGCATATAGTCTTTGACAAGGGGATAGCGTTCCAAGTACATACGAATATATTCCGCCGCCGTCTTTCGTGAAATACCCAGATTGCGCGCCAAGCCGAAGTCGCTGATACCGTAGACGATCCCGAAATTGACCGCCTTTGCCGCGCTGCGCTGCGCTTTGGTGACTGCGTCAAGCGGCACAGAAAATACCTCGCTCGCCGTTTTCGCGTGGATATCGACGTCCTCGTTAAAGGATTCGATCATCGTAGGATCGCCGCTCATATGGGCAAGCAATCGCAGCTCGATCTGCGAATAATCCGCGTCGAGGAGCACATTGCCGGGGCTTGCGATAAAAGCCTTGCGTATCTCTCTGCCGATCTGCGTGCGCACAGGAATATTCTGCAAATTCGGCTCCGTACTCGATATTCTGCCCGTCGCGGTGACGTTCTGATTAAAGCTGGTATGGACTTTTCCGCCCTCTTTTTCACTCTTTATAAGCAAAGCATCTACAAAGGTGCTTTTCAGCTTTGATATTTGTCTATACTCCATGATCAGTGGAACGATGGGATGCATATCCTGGATTTTTTCCATGACCTCCGCATCCGTAGAATAGCCGGATTTTGTTTTCTTTTGCACCGGAAGTGCCAGCTTATCTTCGTCAAAGAGCACGCTTCCAAGCTGTTTGGGTGAGAGAATATTAAAGGCGCCTCCCGCAAGACGATAGATTTCTTCCTCGCTCGCTTTGATTTTGTTGGAAAATTCGCTTTGCAGTTCAAAAAGTCTTTGCGCGTCTACGGCAAAGCCATCCTTTTCCATTGAATACAGCGTTTGGCTAAGCGGCATTTCGATGGTTTCATACAGGGATAAAAGTCCCTTTTCCTCCAGCTCCGCCCTCATGCTTTCTTCAAGCGCAAAGAGCTTTGAAGCGTCCGCATCGCTGGAGAAAAGCTCTCGGCAAAGCGCTTGAAAGGATTCCGCCGGATGAATGGCGTGCAAAAGATAATCCGCGATCATCGCGTCAAACGATACGCCCTTTAGTGTGATACCATAGCGGTCTAGGATATGCTTTGTCCTTTTGGCGTCAAAGACCAGCTTTGTGCAGGTTTCGTCTTCAAGTTTGTCCTTCAATGCGGTAAGAACCTGCGCGGCGTCAAGTCCGCTTTCCAGCAGCGACGCTTCGAGTTTCGGTGCGAAAACCGTCTTTGAAGAAGTCGAAAGCGTAAGCGTTCCGTCTGCAAGGTCGATGGCAAGCGCGGTGCATTTTGCGATTTCTTCTATCATTTTTGCAAGTGTTTCATTATCATTTACACTTATACTACGCGCCTTTTGTTCCTCTGTCGGCTCGCTCTTTTTTCTGTTCCCACCGGTGGGCGCAGGCAGTCTTGCAAGCAGACTCCTCATTTCCAGCTTTTCAATGAAGGAATAGGCGTTTGCCATAGCCTCCTCGTGAAAAGCGCAGTCGCTAAGCCCGATATCGAGCGGTGCTTCTCTGTTGATCAAGCCGATACGGTAGCTCATCCTCGCCAAGTCTGCGTTTTTTAGCAGTTTTTCTCCAAGCGCACCCTTTTCATTTTCTGCATGGGCGAGCGTTTCTTCCAGCGTACCGTATTTTTCTAGCAGCTTGAGCGCGGTTTTCTCTCCCACGCCGGGTATGCCGGGAATGTTATCGGAGCTATCGCCCATGAGTCCCTTCAGGTCGGGCATTCTCGAGGGCGTAAGTCCGTAGCTTTCCATGAGCTGCGCTTCGTCGTATTCTATCGTCTCCGTGATCCCTTTTTTTGTAAGTAAAACATGCGTCTGTGCGGAAATAAGCTGTAAGGCGTCCCTGTCTCCCGTTACCAGCAGCGCTTGAACGCCGCTTTCGTTCGCTAAGCGCGAAAATGTGCCGAGAATATCGTCCGCCTCGTAGCTTTCGCATTCACATATCCTGATTCCCATAGCGCAAAGCAACTCCTTCACGAGTGGAAACTGCGTGCGCAGATCATCGGGCGTCGCTTTTCGTCCCGCCTTGTAATCCGCATATTCCAGATGTCGAAAGGTGGGGCCGTGCATATCAAAAGCGACCAACAGATAATCGGGCGCGGGCGTGAGCAGCTTAAAAAGCATACTCATAAAGCCGTATATCGCGCCGGTAGGCGTTCCGCTTTTCGTCGTCATGGACGGCAGGGCATAAAATGCCCTGTGCATTAAGCTGTTTCCGTCTATGGCAATCAGTTTTTTCATTTTGTTTATTCCTTTACAATTCCATAAATGATAGGCGCCTCGTCCGGTATGCCTTCTTCAACAGTTATCGCGCCGCGCAAAAGCTCGATCGCGGATTCCAGTTCACTTTCATTATTGACATAAAAATCGGCAAAGGGCTCATCCTTTTCAATCCGATCCCCACGGCGTTTTTTTATCACCATACCCACTGCCGGATCGATCACATCCTCCTTTGTCGCTCTGCCCGCGCCAAGCATCTGCGCGGCGTTTCCGATACGGTTTGCGAGCATGTCTCCGATATAGCCGGCCTTGCCGAGCGATACCGGAATGATTTTTTTAACCTTGCAGAGCGCGTCCGGGTCTTGCACAGCGGCATGGGCGTCAAGTGCGCCCAGCGCATGCAGCATGCTTTCAAGCCGCCGCAAGCCGTCCCCGGATTGTAGCGCCGCTTCAAGACGGCAAAGCGCGTCCTGATCGTCCTTCGCCAGTCCCGAAAGCTGAAGCATGCACGAAGCAAGCGTCATACACACGCGGTAAAGCGGATCGCTCTTCGCCACTTTTCCGCTGAGCATCTCAATCGCTTCCCGAACCTCCAGTGCATTTCCGATCGCCATGCCCAAGGGCTGATTCATATCCGTCATAACGGCCATCGTTTTTCTTCCCATATGGTTGCCGATTTTAACCATAGTCTCGGCAAGGCGCTTTGCGTCCTTGGCCGTAGGCATAAACGCGCCGGAACCATATTTTACGTCAAGCACGATTGCATCCGCGCCCGCCGCAATTTTTTTGCTCATGATGCTTGAGGCAATCAAAGGTAGGCTTTCTACCGTTCCCGTCACATCCCGAAGCGCGTACATCTTTTTATCCGCCGGCACAAGGTTTCCGCTTTGACCGATTACGCATACGCCAATCTCCCGCACGATCTGCTTGAATCGTTCGATAGGCTGCTCAATACACACGCCCGGTACGGACTCAAGCTTGTCAAGCGTGCCTCCCGTGTGTCCTAAGCCCCGTCCCGACATTTTTGCGACTGTCCCGCCGCAGGCGGCGACCAAAGGCGCTATCACAAGGGTCGTCGTGTCACCGACGCCGCCCGTAGAATGCTTATCCACCTTTACTCCGGGGAGATCGGACAAGTCGATCACGTCGCCCGAATGCGTCATAACGCCCGTCAAAATCGATGTTTCTTTGTCCGTCATGCCTTTGAAGCATACCGCCATCATCCATGCGGCCATTTGATAGTCCGGGATCTGCCCTTTTACATAACTGTCGATGATATATAAGAGTTCTTCCTGATCATGAATTCCTCCCTCTTTTTTTTTCAGTATCAGGTCGACCATCCGCATCGTTCTATTCCTCCGTTAATTATTATGCGCTTTTAGCAGCGCAAAAGAAAACAGCTCATCAAGCCATCAATATCGAATAGATACTAAAATTTTATCATACGAAGCTTCGTTTTACAATCTTTCAGATTTTGCTTCATGAATCAGATTTCTGCCAAAGGAATCGGCGCATACTAATTGTGTGATTTTACAGAGAGGAGAAGTCGAAAATGGGAAAAAAGAAAAATGCGCGAACGATGACTAACAATACCAGTACCTTCAGCACAACCGAAACCACCGGCGGAATGCCGACGCCGCCGCAAAACGCTTCTTCCTATGAAGCGTATGAGGAGTTGATCAACATTGAAGTAAAAAGTCGAAATCCGGAGATAAAAAAGTAAGGTAAGGCAGTGAAGCAAAGTTTTCTCTAAAAAGTATCCGCTCACGTTGTAGCACACAAAAAAGGCGGGAGATTCCCGCCTTTTCGCGTGAGCTTAGTTGCAGCCACAGCCGCAGCCGTTCCCACAGCCATTCCCGCAGCCGTTGCCACAGCCGCTTCCGCAGCCATCGCCGCAACCGTTGCCACAGCCGCCGCAACCGATCAGCAGCAAGATAATGATCCACCACCAATTATTACCGTAAAACATTGAAATCCTCCTTGAAAATTCAGCGCTTTGCGCCCTTTCTACGATATTGTACGCTCGCTGTCGATTTTGTGTGCCGAATGATTGCAAAGCGGATTCGTTTTGTGATATGATCTATTTTAGTTTAATTCTCTTAAAG
>CAZNJN010000130.1:0-5588 GCA_964573365.1 uncultured Oscillospiraceae bacterium | reverse complement strand
CCGAAAACAGCACCTCAATGTAATTGTCGATTTTCTTTTCCATGATAACTCCCCTTTATTGCTCAATTAAATTTTCAATGATTTCCTTTGACGATTTCCAATCCGTCAGATTTTCTTCGTACAACCTTCGTCCCGAATCGGTCAAAGCATAGTACCTTCTTCGCGCGCCGGTCGTTTCGTCTCCCCAATAGGATATAATCTCTCCGGAGGCTTCAAGACGTCTGAAGGACGTATAAAGCGTAGCTTCCTTCAATTCCAGACGACCCTTTGAAAGCTCCTGCACACGCTTATTGATCTCGTAGCCATAGCTGTCCTGCTCAAGTAAACGCGCGAGAATGATCGTATCCGTATAACCGCGTAAAATGTCGGACATATTCAGCACGGTCTCACCTCGTTTCTTTCTTCCGTGTTCAATCCTGAATGCCATTATAGTGCGATATACATCGCCTGTCAAGGTATATTAGAAACATAAGTATATAAAATGCAAATAAGCATCCAAAGGGCAAAATGCTTGTATATCCTTGAACGACTAGTATATAATGACACATATCTGCCGATAAAATCGTCGGATTCAACAAATATTGAAATGATAAAGGATATAGAAGACAATGCATGAAGGGCATCGGGCGAGACTGAGAGAAACCTACTGGAAGCAGGGCGCCGCCGCCTTACATGAGCATCAGCTCCTTGAACTGCTGCTGACTTTTTCAATACCGCGCGCGGATACAAATGCAATCGCACACGCGCTGCTGCAGCGATTCAACTCTCTGGAGGCGATCTTTAACAGCAATCAATATGAATTGATGCAGGTCGAAGGTGTAGGGGAAAAAAGCGCGATTCTTTTGACCTTAATCGGAGAATTCATGAAGAAAAAGAATGATAAGAGTCCCAAGGCGGTACGACTGAACACGCCCGCTGCGGCGGTGGAATACTGCAAGACGCTGTTTTTGCGGGAACGCTATGAAGCGATGTATATGATCGCGCTGGATAAAAACATGAAGGTGCTCAACTGCGAAAAGGTGAGTAGCGGAACACTGACGGAAACGGCGGTCTATCCCCGTATTATCGTTGAATGTGCATTGCGCCATAGCGCAAACAGCATTTTATTGACGCATAACCATCCGTCCGGGGATGCGAGTTCTTCAGTGCAGGATGTGGATACGACGTTATTGATTCTAAAGGCACTTGAACCGATTGGGATCAAACTGAACGATCATATCATTATTGGAGCCGAGCATACCTACTCTATGACAAGAAACGCGCTTATCGAAGATACATTACAGATGGCGCTGCTGGCAGCGGTTGCGGAAAAAGAAGGGGGACTGTAATGGAAGTAAAGATCGCATGGCCTTTGCGCGAAGAAGCGGAGCGAGTCTTTTCGTGCGCTGAAAAGAAGCACGGCGGCGATTATTGCAGCCATTCAAGGAATGTGGCAACAGCAGCAGAACGGATAGCGGCGCAAGCGGGTATGGATGCGGAAAAGGCATATGTTTTCGGACTTTTGCATGATGTTGGCCGCTCTGCGGGATGGACCGGTGACCGGCATATGTATGACGGCTATATGATGATGAAAGCGCTCGGATATACGGACGTCGCTCGAATCTGTATAACACATGCGTTCATGGTACAGGATATAAACGCTACGGTAGGCAGATGGGACACGACCCAGGAGGAAAAGGCCTTTATGGATCGTTTTCTTCAAAATACCGTATACGACGATTATGATAGACTGATTCAACTCTGTGACGCGCTTGGTGACAAAGACGGCCTTTGTATTTTGGAAAAACGAATGGTCGATGTTTCCATGCGACACGGTCTGCATCCATGCACGCTTGAACGCTGGGAAAAAACCTTTGAGCTCAAGGCATATTTTGATTCGCTTTGCGGGTGCTCGATTTATAGACTTTTACCGGAAATCGAAAGGAGTATTTATGCATAATTTATATGACGCGATCATCGTAGGCTGTGGCCCCGCGGGAGTTTCAGCCGCCCTGTATATGGGGCGTGCGAATCTTAAAACGCTCGTGATTGGGGAGATGCACAGCGCACTACTCAAAGCGGAAAAAATCGAAAACTATTACGGACTTGAGGCGTCAAAGACTGGCAAAGCTTTATTTGAATGCGGACTCAAGCAGCTTGACGCATTGAAGGTGCCTGTCTTGTTTGAGCAAGTCATCAACATTGAATACATGGACGATTATATGCTTGAAACCGAGCAGGGCAATGCGTATCATGCCAAGGCGGTGCTTTTATGTACGGGAGCTAAAAGAATCAAGCCGCATATTGAAAATCTGGAAGCCTTTGAAGGAAAGGGCGTCAGCTACTGCGCGGTCTGCGACGCATTCTTTTATCGCGGAAAGACGGTGGGCGTTTTAGGCAGCGGTGCTTATGCTCTGCATGAGGTAAACGCGCTGCTGGCAGTTGCGCGGGAGGTGATGCTTTTTACAAACGGGCAGACGCTTAGCGCGTCGTTCCCGCCGAATGTAAAAGTTATCGAGAAACCTGTTCGGAGGCTGGAAGGAGAAAAAACGCTGCAAAGTGTGCTGCTTGACGGCGACGAAGGAATTTTCTGCGACGGACTTTTTATTGCGCTGGGTACAGCGGGCGCTTCTGATCTGGCTCGAAAGCTGGGCGCGGAGATTCGCGGCGCGGAGATCGTCACAGATGAAAAAATGCAGACGATGCTCCCCGGCCTTTATGCCGCAGGCGATTGTACAGGAGGCGTTTTACAGGTGTCTACGGCTGTGGCAGAGGGAGCGAAGGCGGCTTTATCTGCAATCGCATATTTGCGTACAGAGTAAAAAGACGAAATAAAAATATGAAAAGAAAAAGGCATTCTCTGCCTAGCTTGAGAATGCCTTTTTGCTGTTCATGCTTGCTTTACGCTTCATTGATGATGTTGATTTGAAAAGCCTTCATAGCCTGCAAAGCGTTAATATGCTTTTCTATGGTCACACCCGTGCAGCATGAGGCGTCCACAATGAGCTTGCTTTCGGGAAACGCGGCTTTGAGGATAGCTGCGCCACAGATTACGCAGACGTCTGTGCATAATCCTATGCAAATAATATTTTCCGGTTTCTCACCGTTTAATGACGCGGAAATTCTCTTTGGAAGTTCGAGACTGCCAAATGCGTTCTTCTTAATTGTATTCTCTGCGTTTGCATAAGGAGCAAGCTTTTCATGGAGCTGCCAGCCAAGAGTTCCTTCAATACAATGCTCTACAGGCAGCAGACGTCCTTCCTGCGAGGAAAGATAGCTTTTTGGATGTGTGTCCATGGTAAAGAATACGGGACCGCTGAATCGTTCTACCTGCTTCACAACTGCGTTGACGATGGCCTGTGCTTCTTTTGAGCCGAGAGAACCATCTATAAAATCATTTTGCATATCGATGACCACCAAAATATCCATGACTTTACCTCCAGATCAATCTTCACCCTTAATATTATTGCTTTATCATGAGAATGCAAGCCTTTTATAAAAAACAATAAAAGTGACGGAGAAACACATTGACAGACATCAATGCGTTTGCTACTATATGCTTATCAGAGCATTTGAGGTAATTTCGTGAATGAAATAGATGTGCGTTCATCTGCAAAGCACAAATAAGCTCAGGATCGTATACAGCCCATTTGCTTAACCGCGATACGCTCGACGGCTTTGCTACGTTCCTTACGTCATGGGATATCCACTGTTGCACTTTGGATCATGCTGATCGGTTATCCGTATGCTGCGGTATAATTTTTATCATATAGGAGGATAAGATAATGAGTATATTTGGAAAGAAAAAGCAAGAAGAAAAAAGTACCTGCGTGGGAGCAGGTGAAGAAAAGACGGTAAATGGCGCGGCCGATACGAAAAATGAAGGCGCCGTGCTCAAGGTGCTTGGCGGTGGCTGCGCAAAATGTAACGCGCTTGAAGCGGCAGCGAAGCAAGCCCTCACGGAGCTTGGTCTACCTATAGAAATCGAACATGTCACGGATTTTTCTGTTATAGCGTCATACGGCGTTATGACGACGCCTGCGCTCGTATATAACGAAAAAGTGCTGTGCTATGGGAAGGTTCTAAAAAAGGACGAGATTGTTAAACTGCTCAAACAAAACTAGGTCATTATCCCTTACCACACAAACGGAATCATTCGGTATTTCACCTTTTCCATATATTCGCCATACCCGTCCAGCCTTGCTTTGAGGATTTTTTCTTCGTTATGTATGCGCTTGGCGAGAATGAAAGGCAGAGGAACCATAAAAGCGAGTGCGACCCATGAGCCAAGGATTATGGGCATCATCGTAAAAAGCAGCAGCGTCGCCGCGTACATAGGGTGGCGCACAAGACCATATAATCCGGAGGAAACGACCTTTTGGTTTTTCTGCACTTCTACAGTTCGTGAGAGGTAAGCGTTTTCGCGCATCACTTCGGCAAAAAGCAGATACCCGCAAACGAACAATACCGATGCGATGATTACCACAACTGCGGGAACGTGCGTCCAGCCATAGCGAAAATCAAATCCCGCCGCCATGAAACAGCCGATGAATTCTACTGCTGAGATGAGGATCACCCGCTTTTGCGTATCCTCATTTTCTTTACTGTTCAATCGCTTTGCGAGCAGCTCTTTATCTTTTATGAATAGCAACACACCTAAAAACAGCATCGGTATAAATAAAAGGCCGCAGAACAGCAGTCCGTTCGGGTACAGATAAGTCCCTGCCGGAAGGAACAGCAGTTTTGCAATAGCCGCCATGCCGCAAAGAAACTTCGCGAGCGCTTGAAACAATAATTTCAAATTCTACCTCCAGAAAATGTATAGGTATCCCACACATACTATCAAATCAGCCTGTGCTTGTAAAGCGTTTCACCGATCCGGATTTCTTACTTGAAATTATAATAAGGCGATCTCTTATAAGGAATCTCAGCCTTATGCGAGGGTTTACACAAACGAGGGGTTTTGGTAATATGAGAGAGAAAAAATAAGCTTTATAAATATAGACGGGACAGTAAACATGAGTGTATCCAGTAAATTTGAGGTGCTTAAAAGCGTTGCTAAAGAGTTTAACCACGCGGGTGTCATATGGGCGTTAGGCGGTTCAATGCTTTTATACTTCAAGGGGATAACGTCGGAATTTCATGATATTGATATTATGATCATGGATGACGACTTAGAGACGGTTAAAAAGATTATGGCAGCATTGCACGGCGATATTCAACCAGCTAAGCCAAATGAGAAGTATAGAACAAAAGCTTTTTTAGAATATGTCGTGTCAGACGTCGATGTTGATATTATGGCGGGTCTTAGAATAATAAGCGAAGATCAGGTGGTTGACTGTTCATTACAAGCAAATCAAATTGTAGAATATATCGACCTATATGGCGAAAAAATTCCACTTCAATCGTCTGCGCTTTGGTGCAGATATTATGAACTGATGGGGAGAGAGGCCAAGGTAAAGCTGATTCGGGATGCAAATAAGAGGAAAGAGCAAAGCTTTAGGATTATGGACTATAGAGTATGGGGTGCGGACAAAAAGCTGAACAAGTGAAGGGCTCCTGAGGAGGAATCACAATGTTTACATATGAAAAACGGATCCGTGCCTTGC
>CAZNJN010000129.1:2687-5663 GCA_964573365.1 uncultured Oscillospiraceae bacterium | reverse complement strand
TGCATAGCGCATCGACTGTCTTTTTGCATACAAAAAAGGGACCCGCTTAAAGCGAATCCCCAAAAAGGAGGAGAAAGAGATTATTTTGTTTCAAAGATATACTGGTTCAAGATGCTTTCTAGGTATTCCTGCCGGCCGGAGATATTCTTTTCCGTGCCATGTATGAGGGCATAGGCTTCCAACTCTTTGAAGCCGACACGACCGCTTACGATGTCTTTGCCGATACCTTCCTCATAGCTCTCGTAGCGTCTACGCTTAAAGGTTTCAAATACTCCGTCTGAAAGCAGCTTATCCGCTACGATCAGACCCTTGGCAAAGGTATCCATACCGGCAATATAGGCGAGGAAAAGATCATCCTCTTGGAAGGAGCCGCGGCGGATCTTTGCATCAAAATTCAAGCCGCCGCTCGTAAAGCCGCCCGCGAGCAGGATCTCATACATAGCAAGCGTCGTATCATAGACGTTGGTGGGGAACTGATCGGTATCCCAGCCGAGCATAGGATCGCCCATATTGGCGTCTACACTGCAAAACACATTGTTGATGCGCGCCATGTTAAGCTCATGCTGGAAGGTATGCGCGGCGAGCGTCGCATGGTTTGCTTCAATGTTGATCTTAAAGTTGTTGATCAGATCATATTTACGCAGGAAGCTCAATACGGTTGCCGTATCAAAGTCGTATTGATGCTTAGTGGGTTCCTTGGGCTTCGGCTCGATCAAAAATTGACCCTTGAAACCAATTTCCTTGGCAAAATCCACAGCCATGTGCATCAGACGCGCCATATTATCATGCTCAAGCGCCGTATCGGTATTGAGCAGACTTTCATACCCCTCTCGTCCGCCCCAGAAAACATAATTCTCGCCGCCAAGCTCTTTGGTTACTTCAATGGCCTTTTTAATCTGCGCGGCGGTATAAGCAAATACGCTTGCATTGCAGGAAGTTGAGGCGCCATGCACAAAGCGGTCATCGCCAAAGCAGTTGCTCGTACCCCAAAGGCACTTGATGCCGGTCCGTTTCATTTCGGCTTTTACGACCTCGACGACCTCGTCAAGAATGGTATTTGTCTCAAGCAGATTTTTGCCGCGAGGCGCTAAATCGCAGTCATGAAAGCAGAAAAAGCCGATTTGCATTTTTTCCATGAATTCAAAGGCGGCATGTACACGCTCCTTGGCGCGTTCAACGTCGCTTTCGGTGTCGTCCCAAGGACGGAAAACGGTAACGCCGCCAAAAGGATCGACGCCGCGGTAGGTAAAGGTGTGCCACCAGCTCATAGCAAAGCGGAGCTGCTCCTTCATGCTTTTTCCGCCAATGATGCGTTTAGGATCATAATACTTGAAGGAAAACGGATTCTTGCTTTGAGAGCCTTCATAGTTGATTGTTTTGATTTCAGAAAAATATGCCATGGTTACTTCTCCTTTATTTTATGCTTTTCCCTGTGCAGCCTTGCGGTTAGAGACAACGTCGAAGATAACGGCGATCAGCAGAACCAAGCCTTTTACGACCTTCTGATAGTTGCTGTCTACGCCTATGATGTTCATGCCAAGGTTCAGAATACCCATAAGGATAGCGCCGATGACCGCGCCGCTTACCTTACCAACACCGCCATAGGCGGACGCACCGCCAATGAAGCACGAAGCGATCGCGTCCATCTCGTAGCTGGTTCCCGCAGCCGGATTTGCCGACGTAAAGCGTGCCGCGACAACAAGAGCGGCGAGAGAACTTAGGAAAGACATGTTGACATATGCGGCAAAATAGATACGGTTGGTATTGATACCGGAAAGCTTGGTGGCCTTTTCATTTCCGCCCAAGGCGTAAAAGTGACGGCCAAAGGTGGTCTTAGCGGTGATATAGGCGTAAACGGCGACAATCACGATCAGCCAGAGGAGGATAAAGGGAACGCCCTTATAACGGGAAAGCTGGATCATAACGGCCATGATTACGACGCTGATTGCTGCGAGCTTAAGGCAGATTGCGAGCATTTTGTCGGTCTTGTAGCCCTTTTTCTTTTTACTGATGTTACTAAAAATCGTGCTGAAGATCAGTATGGCACAGGCGAGTACGCCGAAAACGATCGCGGAAAGCTTCACGGAATCCGTATCAAGGCCGGGGATGAATACATAATTGTTGAAGATGGCGAGGAACTGCTCGGGGAAACCGGAGATGGTTTTTCCGGCAAGAATTGCCTGTGCAAGACCACGGAAAAGAAGCATACCCGCCAAGGTTACGATAAAAGGCGGAATGCGCACATACGCAATCCAAAATCCCTGCCAGCAGCCGATGATCAAGCCTACGATCAAGCATAGAAGCATCGTAACATACATATTCACGCCGAGATTGACCATGAACACACCGGCGATCGCGCCTACCAAACAGACGGTGGAGCCTACGGAAAGGTCAATGTTGCCGCCGGTCAGTATGCAAAGAAGCATACCGACTGCCATGATCACAACGTATGAGTTTTGCATGATCAGGTTATTGATGTTTTGCGGAAGCAGCATTTTACCGCCCGATTTGACCGCAAAAAACAGATAAACCAGAACCGTGGCGAGGATCATCGTGTTTTTCAACATAAAGTTTTTCGCTTTTTGCAAAGAAAGACTTTTGTTTGAGTTGCCCATATTCGTTACGCTCCTTTTCCGCTTGCGAGGATGCTGGTCATGATTTTTTCCTGCGTCGCTTCCTCAGCTTTGTATTCTGCAACAAGTTTGCCTTCATTCATAACGCAGATCCGATCACACATGCCTAAAATCTCCGGTAGCTCGGAGGAAATCATAATTACGGATTTTCCGGCGGCGACAAGATCGTTGATAATACAATAGATTTCATATTTGGCGCCTACGTCGATGCCGCGCGTAGGCTCATCCAGCAGCAAAATATCAGGATCAGCAAACATCCATTTCGCAAGCAGAACCTTTTGCTGGTTTCCGCCCGACAGATTGCCGACGTTTTGTTCAACGCTGGGACATTTTGTGTCAAGCT
>CAZNJN010000129.1:0-2677 GCA_964573365.1 uncultured Oscillospiraceae bacterium | reverse complement strand
TTATCCTTGTATTCGACTGAATAGTTATATTCCAGATCGTGATCGATCACATAATGACGACTGACCTTATCAAGACGGGAGAGCGTAGTGTTAATCGTAATGGGATTAGAGAGCAAAAGCCCGTTGCCCTTTCGATCCTCAGTAACATAGGCAAGACCGTTGTGAATGGCCGCTTTTTCGTTTTTTAATGTGACTTCTTCACCCTTGATCTTCAGCTTTCCGGAGATACTGTTGCCGTAGCTCTTGCCAAAGATGCTCATCGCGAGCTCTGTACGCCCTGCGCCCATCAAGCCGGAAATGCCGATCACTTCACCGCGGCGAACATACAGCGATACGTTATCGACGACTTTACGTTCGGAATACTGCTGGTGGTAGACTGTCCAGTTTTCAACCTCAAGCATTTTTTCGCCGTCGGTAATGCGTGTACGCTGCGGAAACCGATTGGTAAGTTCACGACCAACCATTCCCTTGATGATGCGGCTTTCATCGATTTCATCGCAGCTCTTGTCGAGCGTTTCAATCACCATACCGTCGCGGATGATTGTGATTCGATCTGCGACATAGGAGATCTCATTGAGCTTGTGAGAAATGATGATGGACGTCATGCCCTGTTCTTTGAAGTTTTTGAGCAAATCGAGCAGCTTGCGCGAATCTGTTTCGTTGAGCGACGCGGTAGGTTCGTCCAGGATCAGCAGCTTCACTTTCTTTGCAAGCGCCTTTGCAATCTCCACAAGCTGCTGTTTCCCTACGCCAATGTCTTTAATGAGCGTATGGGAGGATTCGTTCAAACCGACAGTCGATAAAAGCTGATCTGCCTTATTGTACGTTGCATCCCAATCAATGCCGAGCTTGCCCTTTTGCTCGTTTCCCAGAAACATGTTTTCGCCTATGGATAAAAACGGGACGAGCGCCAGCTCCTGATGAATGATTACGATGCCGTCATTCTCACTATCCTTGATTTTGTTGAACTTGCATAGCGCGCCATTGTAATAGATTTCACCTGTATAGCTTCCATAGGGGTAAATGCCGGAAAGAACGTTCATCAATGTAGATTTTCCTGCGCCGTTTTCACCGACCAATGCGTGAATCTCGCCTTGCTTTACCGCAAGATTCACATCATCAAGCGCTTTAACGCCCGGAAATTCCTTCGTGATGTGCTTCATTTCCAAAATGTAATCTGACAACCTTATCCCTCCTTTTCTTTTGCCGCTTGTTTGGTGCATTCAGCTATTTCGAGAGGCATCACCATGATCATGCTTTCGGGATACCGGAATGGATCAAACGAAAGAAAGGGGGGTGAGCAGGGGATAAGCCTGCTCACACCCTTGCATGATCAGAGCTTATTTCAACTCGTCGGCGGTGTAATAACCGGAATCAACAAGCAGCTCCTGATAGTTGTTGATATCAGCGAATACCGGTGCGCACAGATAGGTGGGGATGATGCCCGTGCCATTATCGTAGGAAGAAGTATCGTTGATTTCAACTTCCGCGCCGGAGAGGATGGCGTTTACCATCTCAACGGTCTTCGCGGCGAGCGTGCGGGTATCCTTGAAGATGGACATGGACTGTTTGCCCGCGATGATGTTTTTGGTATTGGCGATATCGCAGTCCTGACCGGTGACAACGGGGTACTTGCCGGTGTAGGAGCTGCCAAGAGCGTTGGTTACGCCAAGAGCGGTGGAGTCGTTAGAGCAGAGGCAAGCGTCGAGCTGAGTGCCATCGGCATAGTAAGAAGCCAGAATGGACTCCATACGGGACTGAGCGGTTTCCGTGCTCCAAGCGGCGGTAGCGACATCCGCAAATTCGACCTGACCGGATACGATCTTGATTACGCCGCTGTCAATGTAGGGCTTAAGAACATCGATGGCGCCTTGATAGAAATACAGTGCATTGTTATCGGCGGGGTCGCCGGCGGTGATTTCCATATTGTAGACGGTACCTTCGGCGGCATCCTTGAGCTTGAGCTGGTCTTCGATGTACTGACCTTGAATGGTTCCGACCATGTAGTTATCGAAGGTGCAGTAGTAGCTGATCGCGTCGGTGTTCATGATCAAGCGGTCATAAGCGATAACGGGGATTCCGGCGTCTTTTGCGGTGGCAAGAACGCTGGTGAGGGTGGAACCGTCGATCGCGGCAATAACAAGTACCTTTACGCCGTTGGCGATCATGTTCTCGATTTGGCTGACCTGCGTGCCAACCTCGTTATTTGCGTACTGAAGATCGACCTGATAGCCGGCGGCTTCCAGCTTTTCCTTCATGTTCGCGCCATCCTGATTCCAGCGCTGCAGATCCTGCGTCGGCATGGAAACGCCGATCAGATTGCTTTCAGCTGCGGCGGGAGCGGCAGGCTCGGCGGCGGGAGCTGCGGGTTCAGCAGCAGCGGGAGCGGCAGGCTCTGCGGCGGGTGCTGCGGCGGGTGCCGCGCAAGCGACCATAGAGAAAGCCAGACAGAGTGTCAACAGTACGCATACGAATTTTTTCATGTGTCATTTTCCTCCTGATTTGTTTGAAATGAGGCTTTCGCCTGAGTAAAAAGTTATCACAGGGGAAAGACGAAAAAAAGAACATCATTTTAACAAATGCTTGGCAGAATTGCGGTATTTGCAGTTACAAATTCGACAATCTGGATAAAATTGTTACAGCTACATAAAAATAATATATAAATAATCCAGAGCAG
>CAZNJN010000128.1:0-5815 GCA_964573365.1 uncultured Oscillospiraceae bacterium | reverse complement strand
GCGCTTATGGGTGCGCATCTCAAACTGTTCTCTGCTCTCTTTGTACTTATGGGGCGAACGGAGAATCGTGACGATTTCCTTCTCCGTCGGAAGAGGGATGGGACCCGACACGCGCGCGCCGGTCCTTTTGGCCGTGTCCACGATCTTTTCGGCGCTTTGGTCGATCAGATTGTGCTCGTAAGCCTTGAGCTTGATACGGATCTTCTGATTTGCCATATTGTTTCTTTCCTCCTTTAAGTATCGGGCAGTACACGCGGCCGTGCGTTTCTTTTTATAATGGCACGACCGGGCGATACCCTCGCCCGTTGCCCTGTTCTGGGCTGTCCGCGGAAATTACCCGGATGGCATAGCCGGCAACCTCCCGCAGCTTGGCTGCGCCTTGCATGGCAAAACCACGCATACACGCGCAACGTAGGTTATAATACTAGATTTTGTAAGGGTTTGCAAGGGTTTTTTGAAAAAAAGTTGAATTATTTTTATATATGATCTGAATGCACACGCGCCCGCGTGTTTCTTTTTCAGTTTTCTTACGATATTTTAGCTGATAGAGGCTGTAAATGCAAGTATTTTGTGCAGTGAAGCTCTTCTGCCTCCGTCTGGTCATGTGTCGCGATCACCTGATAGGAAAACATAGGTCTGATCTTCTTGATAAGGCTGCGTTTGGAATCCTCGTCAAGTCCGGTAAACGCCTCGTCAAGAAGCAGCGTATCGCCCCCGAAGGCCAGCGCGCGCGCGAGCGCGACACGCCTTCGCATGCCGCCCGAAAGCTCCGAAGGAAGTTTTTCAAACGAAGTTTTGTCAAGCTCCATCAGCGCGAGCATGTCCTTCGCCTTTTCCCCGTCCTCGCATACGAGTGCAACGTTTTGAAGCGCCGTTCTCGTCGGAATCAGGCGATCCTCCTGAAAAACATAGGCGCAGCGCCCGATGCCGACTTTTCCGCCATCTAGCGCCTCAAGCTCCGCCAAAGCGCGCAAAAGCGTAGTCTTTCCGCTTCCCGAGGCGCCGAAAAGTGCAAGTCTTTCACCCGACTGCAGCGTTGCGGAAGCACCGGATAGGATCGTCTGCTCTCCGTATTTCACCGTGACGTTTTCAAAGGAAAACAGCGCAGGAAGCTTTCCTTCTTCATAAGGCAGACTCGCGCAGCGCACAGGAGCCGCGCGATTTTCGCGCACATGACTAAACGCGCTTAGAATCAGCTTTTCCATGCCGATCGAAAGCAGAATCACGGCTGCCGTCCATGCGAAAAGCTCGGGCGTTTCCAAATAAATTTTGCATTCATATATGCTTTTTCCGATGGAAAAGAGGGGTGTGGCGATCACCTCGGCGGCAATGCCGGATTTCCACGCGATGCCAAGCGCCGTTGTACTTGCGGCCAAGAATTGCGGCAGCACAGCAGGAAAATAGATGTGCTTTAAGCTGCCGCAAAAGCTGAAACGATATACCTTTGCCATTTCCAAGAGCTGCTTATCCGTATTTTCGATTCCTGCCTGCACGCTTGCCCACAGGATCGGCGTGACCATGACCGCAGGAATAAAAAACGAGGTAAGCGTATTGCTCAAATACAGAAGGACAAGTACGATAAACGATGTGACCGGCGTTGAGCGCAGCACATGGCGCAGCGGCGAAAGGAAGGCCGCCACACCGGCAAAGGACGCCGACACGACGCCAAGGAGCGTGCCGCTCAGCACGCCAAGCAGAAAGCCGCCAAGCACCCGTAAAAGCGTCGTCCCTGCCGAAAAGTAAAAATTCACGCTCGTAAGAAGCGCGATGAGGCTTTTGAGTGTACGCCAAGGCGATGGGAACAGTAAATCACTCCCCACCGCCATCGACGCCAACTGCCAGATCAGCAGATAGCAAGCCGCAATGATACTTCTTTGCTTTCCCTTAGGCAAATCTTATGCTCCATAGTAAAAGTCATCTGCGGGAAGCTTGCCGCCCACGCTCTTGGGGTTCGCGCTGTAGAGCACCTCAAGCATACCCTTTGCCGCCGTTTTCATATCCGCGCCCTGCAAACATACGATATTGCTGCGTTTGATCGTCTGCTTCGCGAGCGCCGCTTTTGCCATAATACCATAGCTCTCGATCAACAGGGAAGCCTTTTCATGGTGCTCGTTGACGAACACGGTCGATGCTTTATAATCCGACAGGAAGGTTTCGACCGCCTTTTCATTCTTATCAAGGAATGATTTACGCACAATCAGGCAGCCCTGTACCAAGGGCGTTTCGCACACGGCATTCCATTCTTTCGTCAGATCGAGCGCAATACGCAGCTCTTGATTCTGCGCAAGCGCCGCGGTCACGTTTGGTTCGGGCAGCATACCGATGCTTGCCTTTCCCGATGCAAGCTCCGCCGCAAGCTCGCTATGCTCGCTCATATACTCCACCCTTACCTGCTCCGCGATCCCGTTTTTTGAGAGCAGATATTGCAGAATATATTCAGGAGTAGCTCCCTGACCGGTCGCGTAAATCGTCTTTCCCGCTAAATCGGCAACGTTCTGGATGCTCTCCCCATTTTCCAATATGTAGAGTACGCCCAGCGTGTTGACCGCCAGCATCTCAACGTCGCCCTCCAGCTTATTATAGAGAACCGAGGCCAGATTGATCGGCACAGACGCCACATCAAGCTCTCCGGAAATAAAAGCCGCAGTGATTTCATCGGGCGCGGACGCGAGCGTAATATGGTATGCTGCGTAGTCTTCGCCCATCAGCGCGACCATGCCCATGCCTGTAGAGCCTTTCAAAGTGCCGATGTTGATTTGTGTTGCGTGCGCGCTTTGCGCGCAGCCGGTCAAGCTAAGAAGCATGAAGGCGATCAGTACATAGATCAGTGTCTTTTTCATTTTGTTATTTCCCCCTGTATCACATAAATCTTTTTGCCGTCACGTTTGATCTTTTTTTCCGAAATAAGCTGCTCAAGCACGCGATATAAAGACGCGCGGCTGATGCAAAGTGTCTGCGCAAGCGCATTCATGCCCTGCGGCAGCGTAAGAGAGCCGTTTTGCGCGTGCTGCACAAAATAATTCATTACCCTGTCCGCCACGCTCGGGCAGGCAACCTCCTCGATCCGATGCGTCAAAAAATGAATGCGCGTCGTAAGGTAAGAAAGATAATTCCGCGTAAGGACAAAATCCTTTTGCATCCATTCTTCCAGCAGCGTCTCCTCAATCTGTAGCAATTTACAGCTTTTTTTCGCCTGTACTAGCGTCGCCGCCCTCGCGTCTGCCATAAACAGCGTCGCCGCCCCAAGCAGGCTTCCCGCCGGCAATACGCTCATGAGGATTCTCGCTTCTCCGGCAGTTTTATACACGTTCGCCTCGCCTTGCAGAAGTACGCCCAACCAATGTGTAGGTTTGTCATAGCTGAGGATAAGCTCCTGCGCGGAATAGCTTTTCAATAGGCAGCGCTCGTCTCTAAGCCGTTGAACGATCGACGCGCCCGATAACCCCGTGAACAGCGGGATACGCTGAAGATAGGAAGACACTTGGTTCGTATTTTCTCTCATTATACCTTCGCTCGCACTGTCTTATTTAATACAGTTATCATAGTCTGAGCAGCGTTTTATGTCAAAAGCTTTCTCAAACATGAGACAAAAAAAGCGTTCCCGTTTCGGAAACGCCTTTTGCGTACATTGTATAAGCTTAGCCGATGTAGCTGCTAAGGATAAAGCCGGTTGTTCCTGCGTAGCTGACCTTGGTGTAGGAGCCTTCCGTGCTCATGATCGTTACAGTTGAGCCCTTGGAAACCTTGGCAAGCCGATCAGAATCCGATGAGGCCGATTCGCGCAGACTTACCCAGCTCACGCAGTTTTCAATCGTTCCCGTATTCTTGACCGTCACGCCGCTACCGGAGTTTGACGTATTCACAAGCGGAATCGTTGGGGGAACATAGGTCGTCGTATCGGAAATCGGGATCACCGTCGCGTCGCTGGCAACTGTAACAGCCGTCGTCTGCAGATAGCCCACATAGCTGCCGACCTTCACATAGTAAAAGCCGCTGGTCGTCTGCGAAATAATGCTGACCTGCCCCGCGTTGGAAACGCGCCCGAGCGCGTTGCTCGTGGTGCTGTCCGATGAATAGAGCGTAGAGCCCGCCGCAACCGTTCCGTAGGTCGCGATGCTGTTGGTCGTGCCGCTGGTGATTGTGCCGTTTGTGCTATAAAGCGCATCCTTGAGCACATAGCCATAATTGCCGTTGACATACACATAATAGTAGCCGTCATAGGTTACGGAGATCACGCCTACAGAAGTTCCCATCGCGATTGTCGAATAGGTCCCTCCCGTCGTGCTTGTGGTGATATAGAGCGGCGTCGCGTAACGCGCGGTCATGTAATACTGCACGTTTGAATTCGTATTTACATTCGACGCATAGCAGTTGCTGATCAATACATAGCCATATACGCCATTGTAAAGCGTATAGTAGAAGGAGCCGCTGGTCGAAAGCACGCCAAGACTTGTTCCGCTGGGAACCGTCGCGGAGATGGTCGCGGAGGTGCTGGCGCTTGCATAAAGCGCCGTCGAGGAGCTTGTCGTAACATACGAGCTGTAGGTGTTCGTTCCGCCCGCATTGCTGCAATAGCTGGTCGGTACATAGCCGTAGTTGCCGTTATAGAGCGTATAGTAGAAAGAACCCGAAACAGAGATGACCCCTATGCGCGTACCGAGCGGTATCGTCGTATAGCTTGTCGCGCCCGTGCTGGCACTTGAATAGAGAGGGGACGCGGTCGTAAGCGTAACATAATACTGATACGTTGTAGAGGAGCTGTTCGTGCTAAGTGCTGCAGTCAGCACATAGCCGTATCTCCCTTGGATGTAGACATAGCTAAACGAGCCGCTCTGCGACTGAACGGTGACAATATCACCGCTGTCGAGCGTGCCGTAGCTGCCGCTGCTGGTGCTCGCGCTATAATAAAGCGGCGTCGAGTACGTTACATATGCAGACGTACCGCTCGTTGATCCGTTTGATGAACAGGCACTCGTCAAAACATAGCCGTAGTATGAATTATATTTTACATAGTAAAAGCTGCCGCTGGTGGAAATAACGCCTACGCTCTGTCCGGAAAGAATATCGCCATAGCTGCCGCCCGTCGTGCTTGCGCTGTTATAGAGGGGCGTCTGCGAGGTGGTCGTCAGATAATAGGAGACCGTGCTTCCTCCGCCGGAGCTGCCGGAGCAGGCGGACTGAAGAATATACCCGTAGTTTCCTCCATAGAGCACATAGTAAAAAACGCCGCTGGTAGAAATGACCGAAAGCGCAGTTCCTGACGGAACCGTCGAATAGGACCCATCCGCTACCGTTGCGTATTTATAAAGCGGAGTTGTAGTCGTCGTCGTCACCGTAGTAGCGGCGAGTGCCATCGGAGCGGATGCTAAAACCATAACCGCTATCAGCAGAAGCGCCAATATTCTTTTTTGATTCAGCATCTTTGCCATAATGATTCTTTCCTTTCTATAACAATTCCCCTAACATGCAATACATGTCTATATTTGGATTATAACAGGATGCTTTGGGAATGGAACAAGCCGGAAGATATGTTAATGATTTGTTCATTTCTAATCAATAATCTGTACATTTTTATACTGTTCCGCTTACAATTCCATTACATTTTGCCTAAAACAAGACCGCTCCTTTGAGAAGCGGTCTTGTAAAAACGGCTTACGCTTTTACTCAATGATCTCGGAAACAACGCCGGAGGCAACGGTGCGGCCGCCTTCGCGGATAGCGAAGCGCAGACCTTCGTCCATTGCGATCGGGGTGATCAGGTCGATCTCCATGGTGATGTTGTCGCCGGGCATAACCATCTCAACGCCGTCGGGCA
>CAZNJN010000127.1:4051-5846 GCA_964573365.1 uncultured Oscillospiraceae bacterium | reverse complement strand
GTTGTTGGTGCAGGCGGTAGCCTTAACAGCGCCGGTGGGATCATCGGGAACGCCGGAGTCAAAGCCGATAACGGGGATGTTCTTCTCAGCGCACTCTTCGAGGATCTCGGTTACAGCTTCGGTGGAAAGAGCGGCAAGCGCCATGGCCTTGGGGTTCTTTGCAAGCTCGTTCTTAACCATGTTGACCTGCGCGTCGATTTCAGTCTCGGAAGCGGGGCCGTCAAAGTAAATTTCTACGCCCAGATCGGCGGCAGCGGCTTCAGAGCCGGCCTTAACGGCCTGCCAGAACTGGTGCTGGAAGCCCTTCGCCATTACGGGAATGTACATTTTTTCGGCTGCGGCGGGCTCTGCGGCCGGCTCGGCAGCGGGGGCGGCGGGTTCCGCGGCGGGTTCAGCAGCGGGGGCGGCGGGTTCGGCAGCGGGGGCAGCGGGCGCTGCGCAAGCAACCATGGCAAATGCCATTGCTACACACAGCATAATAGCAATCAGTTTTTTCATGTTCGTTCCTCCTGTTTTTTATTAAGCGCGGTTATGAGCCGCGAGCTTAAAGAGTTGAATGCTTGGCTTAGCTTCTCTTGATGCGGTTGGCGGCTTTGTTGCGCTGAATATCCAGCAGCACTGCGCCGATAACCACCGCGCCGGTGAAGAAGGTTTGCCAAGGCGCCTGCAGACCGCAGGCAGAGAGACCGTTTTTGAGCACCGACATGATGAACACGCCGATGAGCGTACCAACCATCGTGCCGCTGCCGCCCGCCATCGAGGTGCCGCCGATAACGACGCCCGCGATCGCGTTAAGCTCTTGACCGTTGCCGGTACCCGGTGTGATGGTTGTATAGGCGGCGGCATAGAAGATGCCCGCGAGACCCGCGAACGCGCCGCAGATGGTGTAAATAAGAACCTTCCAGTTGTCTACGCTGATACCGGAAAGGCGGGCGGCTTCTTCGTTGGAGCCAATCGCGAAGGTATAGCGTCCGAATTTCGTCTTATGCAGCAGCAGCATCGCGATCACGAAGAAGGCGATCAGCCAAAGCGCGCCGACGGGGAAACCGCTGATCTTCATGTCGCCAATGTTGAAGGAATAACGAATAAACACTTTCTTGAACCAGCCGCCAATCTCCGCGGTCGCGGTAGGCCAGGTCTGCGACTGGACGCTGGTAAGAATGGAACCAAAGCCCTGGCTCATCATCATCGTACCTAAGGTTGCGATAAACGGGGGCAGCTTGAGCTTGGCAATAAAAACGCCGTTGATAAAGCCAAAAATAACGCCGATCATCACCGTAAGCAAAAGCGCAAAGATCAGCGGCCACTGAAGCTGCTTAAACGCATAGGCGCCAAGGAGCGACGAACACATCATCACGGTGCCGATGGAAAGATCGATGCCGCCGGTGATGATGACAAAGGTTACGCCAAAGGCCATGAAGCCGATGTAGTAGCTGGATTCAAGAATGTTCTTAAACATATCCACGGAAAAGAAGTTGTTGCCGAAGATAGAGAAGAACACACAAAGGATCACGAGCGCCATAGGCGCAAGGAGCTTTTGAAGATCGAGTCTTTTCTTATTCTTGATGGTTTCCATAGTGTATTACCCCACTTCCCTCATCGTTGCAAATTCCATGATTTTTTCCTGACTGGCTTCTTCAATGCCGATTTCACCGGTAAGGCGACCCTCGCACATGACCACGATGCGATCGCTCATACGCAGCAGTTCAGGGAGCTCCGAGGAGATCATGATGATCGATTTCCCTTGTGCCGCGAGCTGGTTCATCAGCTTGTAGATTTCATTTTTCGCGCCCAC
>CAZNJN010000127.1:0-4041 GCA_964573365.1 uncultured Oscillospiraceae bacterium | reverse complement strand
GATGCTGTAAATCTCGTACTTTGCGCCCACGTCGATGCCGCGGGTCGGTTCGTCAAAAATCAGGATATCGCAGTTGCGCAGCAGCCATTTGGCGATGACAACCTTTTGCTGGTTTCCGCCCGAAAGGCTTTTGATGAGCGTTGCGACGGAGGGCGTTTTTACATTAATTTTCTCAATGTAGTCCGCAGAGGCGGATTTGATATCGCCATCCTGCACAAACATGCCCTTGCAGAAATTTTCCAGAGAAGGCAAAACGGTATTGTCGCTCACGGAGAGTCCCAGACAAAGGCCGAACTGCTTGCGATCCTCACTAAGGTATCCGATGCCCGCCCGGACGGCGTCCGAGGGCGTTTCGATATTCACAGGCTTTCCGCAGATCGTGATTTCGCCGCCGTCCTTTTTATCGGCGCCGAAGATCAAGCGCGCGGTTTCAGTGCGCCCAGCGCCCATCAGTCCCGCAAAGCCGAGAATTTCGCCCCTATGCAGCGTAAACGATACGTCCTTCACATCGTTGGAAATCAAGTGCTTGGCTTCGAGCACGACTTGTGCGTCAGCAGGAACGTTGGATTTCGACTTCGGTTCCTCATAGATGACGCGGCCGACCATCATTTTGATGATCTGATCCATCGTCGCCTCCTGCGTGTCGAGCGTGCCGACATACTGACCGTCGCGCATAACCGTGATGCGGTCGGAAATCTGCTTTAGCTCATCCATGCGGTGGGAAATATAGATAATGCCCACGCCTTTTTTCTTCAACTCACGAATGAAGCTGAAAAGCTCCTGAATTTCGGAATCGGTAAGCGGCGCGGAAGGTTCGTCCATAATCATGATCCGCGTATTGGCGAAGGAAAGCGCTTTTGCGATCTCAACCATCTGCTGCTTTGCGACGGTAAGACGCTTGACTTCGATTTGGGGATCGATCGAAAGGTGAAGAGATTGAAGCAGCTCACCCGCCTTGCGGTTCTGCTCCTTCTTATCAAGGAAAATGCCCTTTTGGGGTTCACGGCCGATGTAGATGTTTTCCGCTACGGTCAGATCACGCATCAGATTCAGCTCTTGATGAATGATGCAGATTCCCAGACGCTGTGCGTCGGCGGGCGAATGAATATCGACCTCTTTGCCGAAGCACTCGATCGTGCCGGAGTCTTTTTGGTAAATGCCGGTCAAAATTTTCATCAGCGTGGATTTTCCCGCGCCGTTTTCACCGACGAGCGCCATGACTTCGCCCTCGCGCAGTTCCAGATGGACGTCGTCCAAAGCATGTACGCCTGGGAAAGACTTTTGTATCCCTTGCATACGAAGAATGGTTTCGGCCATAAAATCACCTCGTAAAAGTAAGTAGGAATCCGGTCGGGCTTGTAAGAACTGGTTTACGGGTATCACCGGATGAGATCATTTTGCCGCTTGTGCGGCGGCAATTAGGAAAAGAGTTCAAAAGGTGTAACGTTTCACTTTTTTGTATCTATCACAGCCATTTAGGGAAGTCAACACAATATTTCTCGCGATACGCGGAAATTTCAAATACGGATGCTCTTTCAGCGCGGATGATTCAAGAGAAAAGGGCCGAGATTTAAGCGTATCCTCGGTGCGCCGCTCAAAAAAAGCGAAACGCTTCGCCTTACTTGACAGCCTGCGCGCGTGAATGGTAGAATACAAAAAGCAAAACGTTTCTCTTTAATTTAATCTTTTGTATTATGGATGATCATTTCGTGATCTCATGAAGTTTAGGAGCAAAAATGTCAACGATCAAAGATGTCGCCCGCGAAACGGGATTGTCTCTGGCTACGATCTCAAAGTATATCAACGGCGGCAATGTACGCGAGGTTAACCGCTCCCGGATTGAAAAAGCCATTCTAGAGCTTGGCTACAGCGTCAATCGAAACGCGCGCTCGCTGAAAACAAACCGCACCATGACGATCGGCGTCGTGATGCCCACGCTCTGCATCCCGTTTTTTGGCGACGTGCTCTCGGCGCTTGACCGGCAGCTTCGGAAGGCGGGCTATACCACCTTTGCCTGCAGCTATGATTTTGATAAGGATCTGGAGCTTGAAAAGCTCAGAACGCTTTCCAATAACAATGTGGACGGCGTGGTGCTGATCGCCGAGGATATTTCGGGCGAGGAGATTCAAAACATCGTAAACAACGGCGGTCGAAATACGCCCGTGATTCTCGTTGACCGCACGATTCCGGATTTTGTGTGCGACAGCGTCGTGATCGATAATCTTAACGCGACGTATGCGGCGGTGGAATACCTGATTACCGGCGGTCATCACCGCATCGGCATCATTGTCGCGCCGCAAAAAATTTCCACTGCTTATGAGCGTTTTACGGGCTATCGCCGTGCACTCAAGGATTACGGCATCGCTCTTGATGAGGCGCTGGTACAGACGGGCAACAACGATTTTGAATCGGGACAGCGTCTTTTTGACGTGTTTATGGATATGGAAGACCCGCCGACTGCGGTTTGCGTAACAAACTATGATATGACGGTGGGCGCGATTACGGCGGCGCACGAGCGCGGCATCGTACTTGGACGCGACTTGGGCTTTTTTGGCTTTGACGCGGTAGATGTATCGCGCATCGTTTCGCCTCAGCTTCCGGTCGTAGAGCAGCCGACGGAGCTGATGGGCAGACGCGCGGGCGAGCTGATGCTCAAGCGGCTCGGGGGCGAGCTGGATACGTTTCCCGAGGTGCTGCGCCTTAAATCCACGCTACATACCTTTTCAAAAAAGGATGACTAAAGCCGCATTGCGGCTTCAGGTCATCGACAAAGCCTATGGCTTTGTCGATGAGACCCTTCGGGGTTTTCACACAGCCGCCTCTCGCAGCTGCGGCTGCTCCCGGGCGGCGGCTGTGAAAAGCAAGAAAACCTGCCGGTTTTCATCCGTTTCGCCGTACACGCCGGCGAAGCCGGATTGAACGTCAAGGGGAGCGCCCCTTGACAATCCCCGGGGTTTGTTGATGGTCTGAAAGCCGCATTGCGGCTTTTGATTTTTTTGGCGCTTCTTATAACGTTTTGCGCATTTCTGGCAGCAAGCCCCGTAAGTCGGAAAGAGCGTGGATCGTAGGCGCCGACGCAAGGTCAATATCCCAGTCGTGCAGAACATCGAACCAAATCGGGTGCATACCCGCCCTTCGCGCTCCCTCTACGTCGTTTTTGGGATTGTCGCCCACAAAAATCGTTTCACCCGGCAAAACGCCCAGCTTGTCCGCTAAATACTGAAAAGGAACGGCGGAAGGCTTGCTTTCGCCGCTGACGCAGCTCACCATACAGAAATCCATCTTCTCCCTTAGCTGCATCGCCGCTATCTTTTTCTCTTGAAACTCCAGCTTTCCGTTGGTGAGCAGCCCTGTTTTAAGCCCTATGCGCTTGCAGTAGGCGAGCGTTGCATAGGAGTCTTCGTAGGGTACGATAAACGAGGGAAAGTGCGCGAACATATAGTCCATATAATAATCGAAGCCCGGGTCGTCAAAGAGAATGTTTTGTTCCTTTAGGAGCGCGTACATGCCCGGCCAGTCGCTTTTATTGCAGGTGGCCGTATCCGTCTGCCGCAAGGCGGCGCTTAACGCGTCGAGACTTAAACCGCTGGAAAGGTAGGGGAAAAAATGCGCGAAAAAATCCGGCGCCATGGCGGTAAAGGTGGCGGCGCGGTCATAGAGGGTATGGTCAAGGTCAAAGGCGATCGCACGAATCATGAAAGAGCCTCCTTATTCGCGCGCTTCTTCGGTCTCTATGCTATCTACAAGATACCGCATATCCATAATCTCCAGCGGAGACGGATTGCTGTGCGCTTCAATGCGCTCGATGCCGTCGCTGTCAAAGACCGGCCCGTGAAAGGGATTAAACTGTCCGCTGCCAATACTGCTTTTCAGATAGCGCAGCAGATTGGCGCTCGCCCCTTCGGGCAAGGCGGCAAGCTCAACATCCAATATGCCCGCACCGATTCCCCACCAAAAGCTTTTCACCGGCGATTCCTCCCGGTCGGCGCTCAAAAGCGCGTTCAGACTGCCGTTGAGATAGCTGCGGATCGTTGAAATATA
>CAZNJN010000126.1:0-5890 GCA_964573365.1 uncultured Oscillospiraceae bacterium | reverse complement strand
CTCGTTCGTTGAAAGGTAATATTATGCTGATTGCGATCGTCGGCGCCGGCAAGCTAGGCGCTTCGTTGGCTTCACAGCTTCAAGAAGAAGGACATGACATTACCATTATCGATCAAAACGCTCATGTCATTGAACAAATCAATACACAGCTAGACGTCATTGCCTTCGTCGGAAACGGCGCATCATATTTTTCTCTGGAATCCGCCGGTATTAAAAACTGCGATCTTTTGATTGCGGTAACTGAGTCGGATGAAGTAAATATGCTCTGTTGTCTGGCGGCGCATAAGCTGGGTGCAAAGCACACGGTTGCCCGTGTACGCAATCCGGAGTATCACGGACAGCTATATGTTATGAAGGATGATTTAGGCCTATCTATGACGATAAACCCGGAGCAGGCGGCGGCGGATGAGATCGCCCGCATTCTGCGTTTCCCTTCCGCCACAAAGGTGGAACCTTTTGCAAACGGCCGCGTGGAGCTGGTTTCGTTTCAGGTGAGGCAAGGCAGCGTGCTTGACGGGAGTCGGCTTAGCGAATGGCGGCAAAAGATAGATTTGAAGGTGCTGATATGCGCCGTAGAGCGTAACGACGAGGTATATATTCCCGGTGGCGATTTTGTGACACAGGCCGGAGATACGCTCTACCTGATCGGCGCGCCATCCGAGATTACGCGAGCCTTCCGCAAGCTGGAGATTCTGCTTGACAGAGCGCGCAACGTCTTGATTATCGGCGGTAGCCGCATCGCATATTATCTTGCCATAGAGCTTGGCATGGAAGACGCTAAGGTCAAGATCATTGAACAAAACCCCGCTCGTGCCAAGGAGCTTGCTGAGCTGCTGCCAAAGGCAGTGGTTTTTTGCGGCGATGCCTCGGATTATCAGCTTTTGGAAGAAGAAGGCCTAGAAAAGCAGGATGCCTTTGTTGCGCTGACGGGCTTGGATGAAGCAAACATCCTTTCCGCTTTGTATGCACATAAGTGCAATGTTGGGAAGGTGATCGCGAAGGTGAATCGTTCCAACCTGACATCGCTGGTAAAAAACAGCGGCTTACAAAGCATCATTTCTCCCAAGCAGATCACAGCAAACCAGATTTTACGCTATACACGAGCACTGGATGCAGGAAATGCCAGCGAGCGTATTTCTTCCCTCTATAAGATCGTCGGCGGGCGCGTAGAAGTCGTTGAGTTTATCGCAGGCGCCGAGAGTAAACTGATCGGGATCCCTCTGCGTGATTTGCCGAATATGAAAAATATTTTGATTGCCTGCTTTGTAAGAAAAGGCCGGGCAATTATCCCGGGCGGCAACGATCATATCGAAATCGGCGATAGCGTATTGGTCGTAACAGGTGGCCGCCGCGTGAGTGAACTCGACGACATCATTGGAGAATACCGCTCATGAACCGTAAAATGATCGAATACATACTTGGCCGTGTACTTCTTGTTGAGGCTTTGCTCATGCTTCCAAGCGTGCTGGTGGGTTTTTTGTATCATGAAGCGGCTCTGCGCTATTTTTTGCCGCCTATTCTTATTTTAGTGGCCGTTGGCTTGATATTCGGGATCAAGCAGCCCGAAAAAACTGAAATCTTCGCTAAAGATGGTTTTTTTGTCGTGGCGCTCTCTTGGATTATGATGTCCGTGGTCGGCGCTCTACCTTTTTATCTGTGCGGCAGCTTTGCATCCATTTGGGATTGCTTTTTTGAGATTGTTTCGGGCTTCACGACCACAGGCGCATCAATTCTGAGCGCTCCCGAATCTCTGCCCAAGTGCATTCTGTTTTGGCGGAGCTTTTCTCATTGGATCGGCGGAATGGGTGTGCTTGTTTTCGTATTGGCAATCATTCCTTTAAGCAAGAATAATTCGCTGCACCTCATGCGCGCTGAAGTTCCCGGCCCTGTTGTGGGCAAACTCCTTCCGCGTATGCGCAGCACCGCTCTGATCCTTTATGCTGTATATTTTGTGCTTACACTTATCCTTGTCGTTTTGTTACTTTTAGGCGGAATGCCTCTCTTTGATTCTTTATGCCATTCCTTCGGCGCAGCCGGAACCGGCGGTTTTTCCGTAAGAAACATCGGAATTGCCTATTACCAGAGCGCTTATATTGAAATCGTTCTTGGTATATTTATGCTGCTTTTCGGTTTGAATTTTAATTTGTACTTTATACTCTTGCTCGGAAAAATAAAAGAATTCTTCAAAAGTGAGGAGATGCGCTGGTACGTCATCATCGTTACCTTTGCAACGGTAACGATCGCGCTCAATATATTCGGTATTTATCAAAGTATGGGTACTTCTATGCGGCATGCGTTCTTTCAGGTCAGCTCCATCATTACAACGACCGGCTATGCCACGGTCGATTTCGCCGGAGTTTGGCCGCAGTATTCACAACACCTGCTGGTGCTCTTAATGGTCATCGGCGCCTGCGCCGGTTCTACCGGGGGCGGCTTAAAGGTCAGCCGATGCATTCTGCTAGTCAAATCCTCCGTTTTGGAGATTAGGCGTCTCATTCATCCCCGTTCAGTCAATGTCGTTCGCTTAGACGGACATGCGGTTGACGCCGAAATGCTTTCCAGCGTTCGTGTCTATTTCGCCATTTATATCTTGATCGTCTGTGTATCTGTGCTTCTGCTATCACTTGACGGCTTTGATTTTGCCACAAATATGGCGGCTGAGTTAGCATGCTTCAATAACATTGGCCCCGGTATCGGTTTAGTCGGGCCTATGAGCAACTATGGTCATTTTTCCAATGCCTGCAAGATGCTCTTATCGTTCAACATGCTTCTCGGCCGCCTTGAGATTTTCCCGATGCTGATCGTTTTTACGCCCAGTGTTTGGAAACGGAATGTGCTGTGAGCTAAAAACGAGTTCAGCCTTTACTGCTGTTCTTCAAATTCTTCCTTGCCTACGCCACAAAGCGGACATACCCAGTCATCCGGCAGATCCGCCCACAGATTATCGGGCGTTTCTTCAAAGACATATCCGCATACTGTGCAAACATACTTTTTCATGTGTCTCTCCTTACCCTCTCAGATCTCGGTTTTCCATAGGCCGTGCAGGTTACAATACGCATAGGCTGCTACGGGCTTATCACCTTCCAACGCAAAAACCGCTTGCGGCGCTTCGCCTGCGCTAAGGCTCTTGCGCTGACCGCCATGCTCGCTTTCGAGATACACCCATTGGATCAAATGCTCCTCTGTCATAGGATGCGCGATCGAGCCAACATCCACTTTAACCTTGTTACCGTCCACCGTAACAACGGGAACATGCTTTTCCTTGCTTGCATCTACGCTGCCCGGTACCAACTCTGTCATTCGCTCTCCGCAGCACATCATCGGGACATTTGAATCATGGATCATCCCCACCAGATTACCGCAATGCTTACAGATAAAAAAACGTGGCTTACTCATTTTCGATCCTCCTGTTATTTAGTATTTCTTGTTCTTTCATGTTCATCCGCTTTTTTATTGTACACCATTATCATGCAAAAAAGCGGTATTTCCCTTTTTTATTTACCTTGTGCTGCGCCAGTGATGCCTGACTTGACATATTTATGCCCGCTTATGCCGCCAAATGCGCCATAATCGTTTCAATCGTATTGATCAGCCCTTCCTTCTCCGTGTATCCGATGGACTCCGCACAAACCGTTTTACCTGTACTGTCAATAAAATAGGTCGTAGGCAAATACATCATCTGCGATAGGATTTTTTGAATGGCATCGTCGTTTGTACACAGTTGCGTAAATCAGATGCCATTGTCAGCTAAGATTTGTCTTGCGACATCAATTGTTTTTCCTCCTCCGATAGCCGCATCAGAGCATAGGCCGACAAATGCCACTCCACTGCCCTCATACTCCTTCGCGACCTCGCTCCATACCGGCATAGTACCGATACAGGCGGGGCAAGTCGTAGACCATACGGTAAGAACAGTCAGACGGTTTTTTGAAAAAGCGCTTTCGCCTTCAAATGCCTCTCCTTCAAGCGTCTTTGTGTTCACACGCATGTCCATTCCGCTATAATCGAAGTTGATCTCAACGGGTACATATGCATCTTTATGCGGGGTAGCCGCAAAGCTTGCATTCGTCACCAGCTCTTCTTTTTTTGCTGTCGCAGTATTCGTCTGCTCAGCTTCTTGAAGCTCTGGCGATCCGTTAGCCACCTGTTCCTGCACGGATACGTCATGATTATCAAGAACCAGTCGCTCGCTCAACGGTTTACCATCGCAAACATAAGCTAGAGCAAGAACGCACAAGACTGAAATGATCACTGTAATTTTCTTTTTCATAAGATCCACCTTTCTTCTGCGCCTATTATCGCAAATTTCCAAATGTCTTTCAAGAGCCTCAACTAAATATCAGAATACGTTCACACCAATACACATTATTTACATTTTTTCCTTATTGCAATACTACACGCGAGTCAGATTGCATGTTATAATCCAGAGTAGGTTCCTAACATATTCGTGCCTTGATCGTATCAAAGTACAACTATGTTGGGAAAGGAGGTTTACGATGGAACGTCTTCTTCGCTCACTTTTTGATTATCAGCGCTTCGAGCACAATTCCGACCTGCAAAGAACCATTAACGACACGCAGAATCGGCATTTTCTTGAAGCCAATATTTTACATGACGATATGCTTGAATTCAATGCCGCCGGTGATCCCCATGTGTTCGAGCTGAAGAGGCCAAAAGATGAATAGCAAAGTTGAAAGCATCGAAAGCCTTTATACGCAGTATGGCGGCAAAATAGCATCCTACATCAATAGCCGTATTTCCAATCCGCATGATGCGGAGGACTTGGCATCCGATGTGTTTCTGAAAATTTCTGAGCATTTTGACACCTATGATGCCAGCAGATCTTCATACAGTACATGGATTTACGTCATCACACAGAACACCGTGCGCGATTATTATCGGCGCCGCATGAATAAGCAGGATGTGGAGCTTCCGGACGAGCTTCCTTTAGCGGATCTGAATGAGAATGTCGAGCAAAAGCTACTTAACAGAGAAACTTTGAGCGTACTATCGTCTGCGCTGGACAAGCTGCCCGAAAGAGAGCGGGATATTTTAATTTTACGTTTTTATCATGGCATGGCGGCGAAGGATGTTGCAGAAAAATTAAACATTAGCTATGCAAACGTGCGTTATCTGCAGTCCATCTCTCTCAAAAAGCTGCGTACCCTTCTGCCGCAGGATATCCTTTAATGCATGCAGTACATTCCATTGCGCCTGTATATGACGCGAACTCCACAATTCTTATTCTCGGCTCCTTCCCTTCCGTTAAGTCAAGGGAAGGAAGCTTTTTTTATCATCATCCGCAAAATCGATTTTGGAAAGTTCTAGCCGCCCTATATTCTTGTGCTGTTCCGGCAAGCATTGCCGACAAAAAATCCCTTCTGCTTCATAATCATATCGCTCTATGGGACGTAGTCGCCTCATGTGATATTGATGCATCTTCAGACAGCAGTATACAAAACGTGATACCGAATGATCTTTCAACGATTCTCTTTTTTGCAAAGATTACATCCATTTATACCAATGGCAATACAGCAAATCGCCTTTATAAGCAGTATATCGAAGCTTCAACAGCCATTGTAGCGACATGTCTCCCCTCCACAAGTCCCGCAAGTGCGCGCTACAGTCTTGAGCACTTAATTCAGAAATGGCAAATTATTACGCAACAGCAGGCAAAAGACTCATCTGACTAGTAACCGTTACTGCTAAGGAAAGCAATGATTTGAAAAAGGTTGCCACATTGAGGGGGTTGGTATCCGGCATGACAAATAAAAAAACCTTGAAAGTGGCTAAATGTCTAGAGAAAAGGCACTTGCAATTTGCAAGCGCCTTTCATTTGGTATCCGGCAGCTACCTATCTTTCCGGGCCGTCACCAGCCAAGTATTTTCG
>CAZNJN010000125.1:0-5924 GCA_964573365.1 uncultured Oscillospiraceae bacterium | reverse complement strand
CAGCTTTAGCAGCTCGTTCAATCTTTGACTTTCCTCAAATTCAGCGGAAAGCAGCCTGAGCTTATAGCGGCTATCGGCACGCTTGAAGCGCGCCACGATCTTTTCGTCCTTCGCCTCCGGATCGGCCGGATCGTATTTTATCAAGCGCATGGTATAGACGCCGCTCTGCTTGTCAATGGTATAGCTATCCTGACGGATCTTCCATCCGGCGTCACAGGGATACAGGCGGTAGACGCCATCCATGCAGCTCCATTCCGCGCGCTCCGCATCGTAATACTCCGCCTCCGAATACGGCAGTTCCATACCATACAGATCGTAAATAAACGCCGCGGCGGTATCGGCACGCATGCAAAGACGACCGAAATCCTCCTCCTGCCAGAGATAGTTCGGATCGCGGGAAAGATCGTATTCTTCGCTGATTCCGTTTTCGCCGCTCCGCGACGCGTAAAGGCGCAGGCTCAAAAGCATATCGTCCTTGGTGGTTTTTGATGGATCAAAAGGACCTGTGAGGGAAACCATTTCCTCCGCCGCCGAAATTTCTCTGCTGCTAAGGGCGGAAAGCGCCGGAGTCGGGTCGATAGCCGCCGCCTGTGCGTTTAGCGGCGAAGCGCTCGGCGCGGGCGTGATCTCGATCATCGGCTCATCCACAGGCGTCTGTTCTTTACAACCCCAGAGCATCGCTGCGCAAAGAGTAACAAGCAGAACGATCCATATGCTCTTTTTCATCCGTTTCTTCATCTTTGGCTTCCTTCCGCCTGCTTTGCTTTTCTCATCGCACAAGCCGTATCTTTTCTGTTATTCTTTGAAATGAGCCGCTTTGCCTGCGCAAAACGGCTCAGTAAACGTTTCTATCTTTTTACCCGCGCATACTCTCCTGCTCCTTCGCGGCACGTTCCCGCTCCGCGCGGCGTTTTTCGGCGCGTTCTCTGCGGCGTTTCTTCTCCGCCGCGTGGCAGGCAAGCACAATAATCAGTATGACGATCAAAAGAATCACCGCGCCGCAGAGAGCGTAGACGTAAAGCTCCGGCATGGTAATAGTCCCCTCCTTCTCTGCGGGCGCCTGCTCCACGGGTGCTTCGGTTTCAACCGCCTCTGTAGGTACGGGCGCGGGTGAAGGCGTAAGCTGCGGCTGCACGGGTCTTGCGGGCAGAACCGCATAACGCTGCAAAGACGCGTCCTGCGGATTATAATAGAAGAAACCCACCTCGCCGTCCGGATTGCGGCCATAGACAAGATAGACATCGCCGGCTGCATCCTGTGTTTTCCAAACGGTGATCTGTTTTTCGTCCACAGTTAAGCTATCCTCGCTAAAGCCCTCGGGTATCTGTACGCCGGAATCTGGCTTTAAGAGAATGTAGGATTTTGATACGGAGCTTATTGTCTGATAGGGATAAAGCATATCCTGCGCCGCATCGTACACATAGTACGCGGCGTTTTCTCCAGCAGCATTGGAAAGATACAGCAGAGTCGGCGCGTCGCTGTCCGTAACGCTGACGCCCTTTACCTTTTCTCCGTGATAGTCAATCTCCGTCTCGGAATACTTGGAAGGGATCGTTACATTATCAATGCTTTTCCAAATGTACAGGTTTTCCGTGGCTCCCTGCACGTTTTGGGCGCTGACGCCCTCCTTGGAATAGTCGATCTTCGGCGTTTCCTCGACCGGCGCCGCCTGCACGCTGATCGTTACCTCCGCGCTTGCGCCGTCTGAGCTTTTGCCCTCATAGTCAAGCACCTTTTCGATCGTAAAGCTGATCTTCGCCTCACCCGCCGCTATCGCGGTAAAGCGCGCATGTGCGCTCAAGGAGGACGAGCCGCCCTTTTCCGCCGTCGCCATGTTGATAAAGCCGTCACCCGCGCCGCCGTTGCTTTCGGTATAGCTGATGAGCGCAGGATCGTAGGTAAATACTCCCTCGACCGCCGCCAGCTTTTCACCCTTGACCGTTATGTTTACATCCACCGTTTCGCCGGCCACAACGCTCGTGCTTCCCGCGCTCGCTTGTAATTCAATCGCCAGCACAGGCACGCACAGGAAAAGCACGAGTGCTGCGCAAAGAGCCAGCGTGAATTGTCTTTTCAAACCTTTTCTCATTTTCTTCAGCCCTCCTGCTTGATTTTCGCTTCACCCTGCACACATTGTATCAGTAAAAGCATGTCCTTCAAATTCACCTCATCGTCATGGTTTACGTCCGCCGCGGCTAAATACGGGCCGGTAAACACGCTGTTGCGCAAAAGATGCGCCTGCAATGATTCGACGTCGGCCTGCGTGATCGCGCCGTCGCCGTTAAGATCTCCGTACAAAATTAGCGGCAGATCGAAAAAGCTCTTTCCTTCATCGTAGCTAAGGCGCACAAAGTCGCCCGTGCCGACCTTTCCCTCCGTCTTTTCCTTGCCGCGCGAGTTCACAAGGCTGAGCTTTGCCTCTCCTTCGAGCCTGCTTAGGAATTTCTCTACCTCCGTGCCCGGGTCGATCCCGCTCACGCCCCATTTTTTTACGCGGTAGCTTTCGCTTTTCAGCTTCGGCGCGCTATCGTAGCTGCCGATGGTGCTGATCTGCGTATTCACAAAATAAAACGCGAGAATCTCCGTATAGAGCTGCCCTTCCCGTGCACGCTGCTGCGCGCTGCGCTGCGAAAGGCCGATGCCGTGTCCATAGCGGCGCACCGTTAGATTCCAGCCCGGATAGACCGTCCCGTCAAAGCCCGTCACGCTGGCCGCCTCCGCACCCCGCATACGCAGCTTCGTCTTTTTTGCGCTTAAGCTGCCAAGCTGGTTATCATAGGAGCCAAAGTCCAGCTCGTCAAGCGAAAGTCTGACCGTAAGCTGGCCTTCCTTCCCGTCCTTCAAGCGCACGACAAGCGTTACGTCCGCCACGGTATAGCTGCGGCTCGGTTCGTCATAGGCGGCCTCTCCCGCCTCTACCTTCACGGTCGAGATCAGTTCCGTTTCGCCGCCCGCCGCTTCGTTTGCCGCTCTCTCCAGCGAAAGAAGCACCTGTGCATCCATAAACAGGCGGGTCGTGTCGGTATAAACCGCCGGTATAAAGGAGGTATCCTCTAAGCTGGAGGGATTAAGCAGATCGAAGGGATCGTCTTCATTTACATAGTACGGCAAATCCTTTTCCCACACGTTGCCCGTGCGTTCGGTCTGTCCGCCGTTGGAGGCAGAATAATACGCCTCAATAATATCTCCCTCATAGGTGAGCACTTGGCCGCGGGTATCGTCAACGGCGGCGATGGCGCGCAGACTTTTGCTGGCATAGCCGCGGTACACCTGATCTTGCGAGGTATCACGAATGTCATAGGAGCTGTCGCTGTTTTTTGAGCATTTACTCATAGCGTAGCCGCGCGCGCAGACTGCCTGCGCTTTAAGCGCCTCTACAGGGAAGGAATTGCTCATTTCATGCGGCACGACGCCATAAAGATAATGCTCGATGGGCAAAGTATTGATGGCTCGTATATAGCCGCCCGATACGTCAAAGCTCATGTTGCCAAGGTAAGTGCAAGTGCCGTAGCTTGCGTGCTTCATTCTGATATAGGCGCTTGTTCCGCTATAATCCTTGCTTACAAAGGTCAGCGAAGCCGCCGCAACCGTTTTTTCCCCTATCGTGAGGGACACCCTGCTCCCCACCGTGCTGATGGTCAGTTCCTCGCCGTTTATCTCAAGCTCCGGGTCCTCCTGTAGCGTGTATTCACCTACAGGCGTAAACGCGAAGCTCTGGCTTTTTTCAATGGAAAGCAGCACACGGATATCCGTGTGATAGGACGCGGCAAAGGCAGGCATATTCACGCAGCCAAAGAGCAGCAGCATAGAAAGAAAGCACAGAATCGGCCTTCTGATTTTTCGCAAAATAATCTCCTTTCTCTCACGGAGCGACAAAGTTGTACGAATCATCATAGTACGTCCACAAAACAAAAGTCAATGGCTTGCCGTTCGTATTCATCACTTGTTTGAATTTTTGCCTATATATATAAGTTTTTATACCTTTATCTTGAAGATGAAGCGTCTTTTGCCAGTTTTTCTCTTCGTGCTTTCCCATAATGCCCGAACGCTGTATAATAAAGCCATCAAACAGCGGAAAGGGGTCTGTGCTATGAAAACGATCTGTAAACGAGTGGAAGGTATGCGCGGCGGAAAAGGCCATGTTATCATTGAGGAGCTTTTGGGCGAAGACGAGTTCCGCGGCAAAGCGCGGCTGTACGCCAAGGTGACGCTCGAGCGCGGCTGCTCTATCGGCTATCACGAGCACCATAACGAAAGCGAGACCTATTACATTTTAAGCGGCGAGGGCAGCTATAACGACAACGGCGAAAACAGAGCCGTCAAAGCCGGCGATGTTACCTTCACGCCGGACGGGACGGGACACGGCATCGAAAACACCGGCGCTGACGATCTGGTGCTGATGGCTTTGATCCTGCTCTACTAAAATACGCACGCATAAGGCCGCCGCGAGGCGGTCTTTTTTGCGTCTGCTACGCCTGTTCATTCAAAGCGGAGCAGCTCCACCTTCGCGAGATCGAATATTTTTTGCGCGAAATCGTCCGGATAGCCCTCTTGATAGATCACGCGGCTGATGCCGGAATTAACGATCATCTTGGCGCATATCACGCAGGGCTGATGGGTACAGTACATGGTGGCGTCCTCAATGGATACGCCCAGCTTTGCCGCCTGTATGATCGCGTTTTGCTCGGCATGGATGGCATAGCAAAGCTCCGCGCGCGTACCGGAAGGAATATCAAGCTTGCGGCGCAGGCATTCGCCCCGTTCCACGCAGCTTTTGACGCCGGCGGGCGCGCCGTTATAGCCGGTGGTGAGAATCCGCTTGTTTTTGACGATCACCGCGCCGACATGGCGATTTTCCTGAAAGCAGCTCGACCATGTGCCGATCGTGTGCGCAAGCTCCATAAAACGCTTGTCCCATTTGCTCCATTCCATATGCACCGCCCCCTGTTTTGCTATTTTTTTCATTATAGTATAGCAGAAAAAAGCTGCCTTTGAAACAAAATGCAAAGCAAATGTGAAATCCTTGGGTTGGCTATTGCAATTCTACGGGGTGCGCGTTATCATAAACACTGTTAGCACTCCTTTTGAGTGAGTGCTAACCCCATAACTGATCAATCTTAAATATAAACACCATGAAGGAGGCATCATATTATGCAACTGAAACCTTTAGCCGACAGAGTCGTGCTCAAAAACGTTGAAGCCGAAGAAACCACAAAGAGCGGTATCATCCTGACCGGCAGCGCCAAGGAAAAGCCGGTCATTTCCGAAGTCATCGCGGTAGGCCCCGGCGGCAATGTAGACGGCAAGGACATCGTCATGCACGTGAAAAAAGGCGACAAAGTTATCTTTTCCAAGTACGCGGGAACCGAAGTCAAGCTTGACGGTGACGAATTCGTGATCGTCCGTCAAAATGACATTCTTGCCGTTGTTGAATAACACCCATAGATAAAGCTTGAAGAATAAAGGAGATTAAAAATCATGGCTAAACAGTTAAAATACGGCGAAGATGCTCGCCACGCTCTGGGCGCCGGCGTAGATGCGCTTGCAAATACCGTTAAAATCACCTTGGGGCCTAAAGGCCGCAACGTTGTTCTCGATAAAAAATACGGCGCGCCGCTCATCACCAATGACGGCGTAACGATCGCCAAGGAAATCGAGCTGGACGATCCATTTGAAAACATGGGCGCGCAGCTTGTGAAGGAAGTCGCTACCAAGACCAACGACGTCGCGGGCGACGGCACAACCACAGCTACCCTTCTGGCGCAGGCGATCATCCGCGAGGGCATGAAGAATGTCGCCGCCGGCGCAAACCCCATGGGCATCAAGCGCGGCATTGAATGCGCGGTTGAAGAAGCGGTCACGGGTCTTAAAGATATTTCCGTTCCCGTCAAGAGCAAGCAGGACATCGCGCAGGTCGCTTCCAT
>CAZNJN010000124.1:0-5955 GCA_964573365.1 uncultured Oscillospiraceae bacterium | reverse complement strand
CGCTCTCCCATAAGATACGGCAAAAAGAACACCCGGTTGCTGCCAAGCCTGTCGTCGCTTATTCCTTGCTGCTCAAGAGCGAAATCATGTGTTTTCAATATTTCTTCCATCCACCATTTATTGCAGGACGCGGCAGAGAGGATGCAGCCCATTAGGTGATAGCTGCCATCGGCATGGGCAAAGGCGTGAAGCGCATTGTTCGGGTCCGCTACAAATTTATTGCTCGAAATAAAAATCGTTCCCGATGTACCTAGCGAAATATTGCACGCCCCGTCGCCGACCGTAGCCGTGCCCACGGCCGCAGCCGCGTTGTCGCCTGCTCCGGCTGCCAGCTTTACCGAGTGTGGAAGTCCAAGCTCGACGGCTATATCGTCTTTCATCGTGCCAACCGCCTCGTAGCTTTCATACACATGTGCCATCTGTTCTTCTTTAAGAGAGCAGAGCTCAAGCATTTCCTTCGACCAGCAGCGGTTCTTTACATCAAAGAGCAGCATACCCGAAGCATCGCTCACATCCGTTGCATGAACCCCCGAAAGCATATAAACGATATAATCCTTTGGCAGCATGATTTTCTTGATGGCGGCAAACTTTTCAGGCTCGTTTTCTCCCATCCATAGCAGCTTAGGAGCCGTAAAGCCCGCAAACGCAATATTTGCCGTTAAAGCGGAAAGCTTTTTTTTGCCGATCACCTGATTCAAGTATTCCGTTTCTTTAGCGGTTCTTCCGTCGTTCCAAAGGATTGCCGGACGTATCACCTCGTCGTTCTCATCGAGCACCACCAATCCGTGCATCTGCCCGCCGATGCCGATGCCTGCCACCTTGCTTTTGTCAATATCCCGGATCAACTCCGCTATTCCGGTCTTTGTTTGCCGCAGCCAATCCGCAGGCTCCTGCTCAGACCAGCCATTGTGCGGAAAGCTGATCGGATAATCCTTCGATACGACGTTGATGATTTTACCCTCCGTATCCATCAGCAAAAGCTTAACGGCTGAGGTTCCCAGATCGATTCCGATGTAATACATTCCCTTTCTCCCTTCATTCTCCAGTCATTGGTTCAGTGTGAGATAAAGCGTCTGCTACAGGCGCATATGTGCAAGCTTGAGCGGCTCGCATTTGCCGCAAGGGTCGTTTTATTGATTGGATATCGGAAATCATACTTGTTTTTCTATATTTTTACTTTAGTCTTTTCAAAGCGCAGTCATTATTGTATAATTTGTTTGTAAACTCTGTTTCGTAACTGCTTTTATTCTATTCTCGAGCTTTCTATTTGTCAATAACTCGTTGTAGAATGCTCATTTTCGACTGTGCGATTGTTCACTTGTACGTAGTCCTCGTTATGCTATAATATGAGCAATATGCTAAGTTTAGGGGGAACCTCCATGGCTTCTTGCATCAACGTTAAAAAATGTCCTTGCACCTACGCTTGTGCAAATCACGGAAAATGCTGCGAATGTATCGCTTATCATCAATCCTTGGAAGAATTTCCGGCCTGCCTGTTCAGCGCGGCTGCCGAAAAAACCTACGATCGCAGCTTAAACATGTTGATCAAAGACCGAAACGCACGATGAATACGGATGACAGCCTGATCAAAAGGCATTTTGAGGATCTCTCCCGTCGTGCGTACCGACAGGGAATCGACGCCTTTTCCGGTTTTCTTTCCATGCACGAGCAGGCGTTACTGCAAAGCGTAATACCAAACCTAGAAGAAAGCAGCGTTTCGCTTTTTGGCGGTACGGAGAATTGTGAAAGAAAAATGGTGGGCTTCCGCGGCGGCGGCGTCCCGCCGCCCGATGACGTCTTTCCGATTGCATGTCTACTCATGCGCCCGCTAAACAAAAAGTTTTCCGATGCACTCACGCACCGCGATTTTCTGGGCGCACTAATGAATCTTGGCATAGAGCGGAATATGATCGGAGACATCTTTGTGTTTGAGCAGAGCGCCTATCTCTTTATGACGCGCGCCATGGCTCCCTATGTCGCAGAAAATCTGTGCAGAGCCAAGCATACCAGCATAAGCTGCTCCCTCGTCCCCCTTTCCTCCGTCCCTGCCGATTTGCTTTGCGTGAAAAAAACCGTCTTGATCCAAGCGGAGAGCGAACGCTTAGACACTGTGATCGCAAAGGTATTTCATCTTTCCCGCGAGGAAAGTCAGTCGCTTTTTCTCCACGAAAAAGTATTCGTCAACTCCGTTTCTACCGCCCGCTGTAGCAAGGCGGCGGCAGAAAACGACATCATCTCGGTGCGCGGCTATGGGCGCTTTTGCTACAAAGGTATTGTCGGATACTCAAAAAAAGGCAAGCTGAACCTTGAAGTCGAGACCTACGAAAGCTAAATATAAAGGAGAAAATCTATGTTTTTCACCTTACGTCCCTGGAAGGAAGACGACGCATTTGACCTTGCTGATTTTGCGGATAATCCCAAAATTGCGCAAAACCTGCGCGACGCTTTTTGTAATCCGTATACGTTGGAGGACGCGCGCAGTTATATCAAGAGCTGTATCGAAAACGAGGGCGGTACGCAAATCTGCCGCGCCATCGAGATCGATGGCCGCGCCGCCGGCAGTATAGGCGTTTTCTGCGGCTCGGACGTATACAGAAAAAGCGCCGAAACCGGTTATTGGCTTGCGGAGGATTATTGGCGCAAGGGCGTGATGAGCGCTGCGCTCAAACAGCTCTGTACCGAAGCCTTCTCGCGCTTTGACATCGTGCGCATTTTTGCCGAGCCCTATGCAGATAATCTCGGTTCACGCGGTGTATTGGAAAAAGCGGGCTTTGCGCTTGAAGGCGTTATGAAAAACAGCGTCTATAAAAACGGTGTATTTCATGATTCCTGTATGTACGCCCGCCTCAAATAAGCCATACGCCTGAGGACAGTCACCCCCGCGTCAAAAGGAGTCTCTCTTGACAAAGAAGCCGCGCGATACCTTTTCAACGATTTCGCTAATCGTAATCTCCCTTGCGGTCATCCTGTTTATCGCAAGCATATTTACCTATCGCGCCTTAATCCGCGATCTGGTAAAGACTACGCCTTCAAAGAACGAGCTGTATACCTATCATTTTGCGTTGGTTGCCGACACCTATGACGATCCGTTCTGGAATGCCGTGTGGAAGGCCGCCAATTTGCAGGCTACGCAAAACGATGCCTATGTAGAATGGTTGGGGCAGGATCTTTCCGCAGATTATTCCATTGCCGAACTGCTTGAAATTGCGATCAGCGCAAAAGTTGACGGCATTCTTGTGCGCTCCGACGGTTCTCCGGAGGTCGTTGAGCATATCCGTCAAGCGGTGGACGCCGGAATTCCCGTGATCACATTGATGATGGACGCAATCGAAAGCAATCGTCAAGGATATGTCGGCTATAATAGCTACGAGCTAGGCCAACTATACGGCGATCTGATTCTGGAGCATATTCCCGAGGATCGCCACCCGATCAAAGCCCTGCTGCTGCTCAATGACGAAAGCGCAGACAGCGGATGGAATATCGTCTACTCCAGCATCATCGAAACCCTGGGCAATAACAGCGTTTCGCTCGAAGTCGTCACCTTTGACAATGCCAATATTTTCAGCGTTGAAGAAGCGATACGCGAGCTTGTCACACAGGAGGAAGCGGCGGCGGATATTCTCATATGCCTTGACCCGATTACGACCGTCTGCGCCAACCAAGCGGTGGTCGATTACAACAGCGTAGGCAAAGTTGCGATATTCGGCAACAATGTAACGGATCAAATTCTCTCGGCTATTCAAAAAGACGTGATTCAGGCGACCATCGCCATCGATTCGGATAAAATCGGCGTCGCCGGCGCCGCCGCCCTGCTTGAATGCAAGACGCTTGGCCGCACCAGCGATTATTCGGCGGTAGATCTTTTTGTCGTCACACCCGAAAATGTTGAGGCGTATCTTGCTTCACGCACGGAAACGGAGGCGGAGCATGGATAAACGTCAAAGGATACAAAGCTGGTTTATCAACCGCTCGATCCGCGTGAAGCTTGCGCTCGTTTTCGTCATCACCATGGCTCTGATGAGCTTCATCAATATATTTATGTATAGCAGCATCAATGAGATGCTGTCCACCTTCGATCAGGTTTACGCAAGCAACGTCAGTCTTAACGTCATGCTCTCCACGCTCGAAGCACTGCATAGCAACTTATATCAGTATTTGAGCACAAAAAGCTCGGATGTGCTAACTGAATACTATCGCCTGATCCTAAGCTATCAGGATCAGATCGGGCAGCTCAATACGCACTCAACCGATAACGAGCAAAAGCTGGCGGAAAAAAACATTAAAAATCTCTCCGACAGCTATATTTCAATGGTTGAAGAGGCGGTAGAAGCAAAACGCGGACGCGACGTGGAAAAATACAAAAAGCTCTATGAGGACGCATCACGGGAATATGGGTATCTGAACACCTATATCAACAATTTGAACGAAAGGCAGTTTCGATATAATTCTGAAAACTACGGCTCTTTGCGAAAGAATATGCAGTATATGCAGTCTTTCAGTATAGTTGTTTTGCTCACGGCAACGATTGGCAATCTTTTGGCGCTTCTTTTGATCTCCAATACCATCACCGATCCCTTGATCAAGCTGGCAAGGCAAGCCGAACAGGTCGGGCAGGGTGATTTTGAGGTGGATTTCATAGACCCGCAGACGCAGGATGAGGTGGGTACACTCGCCAACGCCTTTCGCCGGATGATCGACAGCTTGAACCGCTATTTGTTGCAAAGCCGCGAGCAAATGGCGAAGGAAAGCCGCTTAAAAGAGGAACAGCTTCGTATGCAAAACAGCCTGCGCGAGTCGCAGCTCATCTTTTTGCAGTCGCAGATCAACCCGCACTTTCTCTATAATACGCTCAACGCCGGAGCGCAGCTCGCCATGATGGAGGGCGCGGAAAAGACCTGCCTGTTTATGGAAAATCTTGCTGACTTTTTCCGTTACAATGTAAAGCGCACCGGTGAAATATCCTCTTTGGAGGATGAGATTCAGCAGGTCGAAACCTACCTTCGGATCATCAATGTGCGTTTTTCCGGAGAAATTGCGTATGAAAAGCATATCACAGGCTCGATTTATGGCGTCATGCTGCCCGGCGTCATTCTTCAGCCGATTGTTGAAAATGCGATCAATCACGGTCTTAGGGATATCGAAGGTCAAAAACGCATTTTGTTAAGCTCTGTAGAGGAAGATCATCGCATTGTAGTCTGCATCAGCGATAACGGAGCGGGAATGACGGAAAATCAAATCTACGATATCTTTTATAAAAACAGCGAGGACGCCGCACTGCGCCCAACCGGCTTGAAAAACGTAATTGAAAGATTGAAGATCTTTTACCATGATGATACGCCGCTTTCCATTCACAGCGACGGCCTCGGATGCGGTACTCAAATCAGCATTCGTATTCCAAAGATGGAGGATACGCCACATGTATAAAATTCTGCTTGCAGACGACGAAGGGATTGAGCTTGACGCGCTGAATTTTATCATCGACAAAAATTTCAGCGGTCAATGCAGCGTAAAAAACGCGAAAACAGGCCGTGAAGCGATCGAATTAGCCGAAAGCTTTCGTCCCGATATTGCCGTCATGGATATTCGGATGCCGGGGATCAACGGTATGGAGGCCATGCGGGAGATTCAGTCGCTTCTGCCGAATGTTGTGTTTATCGTATTGACCGCCTATGATAGATTTGAATATGCAAAGGAAGCCATCAATCTTTCCGCCTTTGAATTTTTGACCAAGCCCGTAAATCGAAACGTCTTTGTTTCCACGCTGCAAAAGGCAATGGAAAAATGCAACGCGGAAAAAAGCGCGCGCAATTCGGCGCTGCAAACACGGGAGCGTATCGAAAATATGCTGCCCCTGCTTGAAAACAGCTTTATCTATATGCTGCTTTCACAAAGTGAGGATCGTGAAGCCTATCTCAATATGTATAAGCTTTTGGGAATAGACGCGCCCTGCGGAAC
>CAZNJN010000123.1:0-5979 GCA_964573365.1 uncultured Oscillospiraceae bacterium | reverse complement strand
ATGTTATCGCTTTTGATGGCGGCGGAATAGATCACAAGGTCGCAGTCACCCAAGTTTTCCGCCCTTTGCGAGAGCATCACGGGTACGCCCATTTCCGTTAAGCGGCGCGTAAAGGGTGACTCCGCTTTGTCAGAGCCCTGCACCTCATAGCCGCGCGAGCGCAGGATCATCGCGAGGCCGTTCATGGAGCAGCCGCCGATGCCGATGAGATGGATCCTTTTATGTTCCGAAATATGTGCCACGTTTTCCACTTCCCCTGCAAAAATATACAACTTTATTTTATCAAATGTAGGTCAAATATGCAAACGGCGCGTCCGAAAAGGACAAAAGCGCACGCCGCGCGCTGTCTTGGTCACTAAACAGGCCGAATAGCGCCGCTCCCGAGCCGCTCATGGAGGCGCAAAGCGCGCCGCTTTTGAGCAGACGCTCCTTATAAAGAGCGATATCCGGCGCGAGCGCGGCGGCAGGCGGCTCCAGCGCGTTATCTACGCTTTTGCAAAGCGAGTGCAAAGAGCCTTTTTGCAAAGCGGAAAGCAGCGCGCCTGTAGCGGGATGCGTAAGCGGCAAGGCAAGCGAGGAAAAAAGCGCCGCGGTCGATACGCCCGCGTTTCCCTTAACGAGCAGCACCGGCGCGTGAAGCGGCGTAAGCACAGGCGTGAGGATTTCACCGATCCCCTCGCAAAGCGCGATTCCGCCATGCAGACAAAAGGGTACGTCCGCGCCGATCTCCCGCGCAAGCGCGTAAAGCTCCTTTTCGCTTGCGGGCGAAGCATAAAGCGCCTGCATCGCCTTGAGCACCGCCGCGCCGTCCGCGCTCGCGCCGCCCAGCCCCGCTTCGCTGGGAATTCTTTTTTTTATATAGATATGCGCGCCGCCGCAGCCGTATTTCTTTTGAAACAGGGTCGCCGCGCGAAAAGCCGTGTTGTCATGCGGCAAAAGCATGTCCGCTTCAACGCGCACCTCGCTTGCGCGCTCCACTTGCACTTCGTCATACAGTCCGGTCTGCGCCATCACGGTGGAAAGCTCATGATAGCCGTCCGTCCTTTTATAGAGCACGTCTAGGGATAAGTTGATTTTTGCGTATGCCTTCATATTCATTCGTCTATTATAGTTTATTTTTTGTGCTTTTGTACATACTCACAGGTATGAACAGATTCATTTTTAACGTATCCATTTTTACGCTGAGCTTCGCGCTTCTTTTTTGCGCGCTCACCTACAGGCAAAAGCCGTATCGAAGCGTGCTGCGGCTGCATATTCTTGCCAATTCGGACAGCGCGAGAGATCAAAACGTCAAGCTGAAGGTGAGAAACGCGGTGCTCGCGTGCGAAAGGGAGCGCTTGAGCGGCGCGAAGGACAGAACCGAAGCGGAGCAAAACGTGATGGCGGACGCGGCGCATATTTTGCGCGCGGCGGACGCGGTGCTGCGCGAAAACGGCTGCGGCTACGGCGCGCGGCTGTGTATGGGCGTTTATACGTTTCCCGACCGGGTATACGCAGAAAAGGAATATCCGGCGGGCGAGTATGCGGCGCTTCGTATCGTGCTGGGCGAAGGCGGCGGGCATAACTGGTGGTGCGTTCTTTTTCCGCCTTTGTGCATAGCGGAGGGTGAAAACGGGGAAATTGAGTATGCGGAGGACGGAAGCGTAAAGTGGAAAAGCCTCTTAGCTGAATGGGCGGAAAAAGGAGAGAAAAAGGATGAAATACAAAGTAGGCAATCTTCCCCGGCTGCTTTCGATGCTGCTTCTGCTGCTCTTGTGCGTACAAACGGGCGTGCAGGCGGCGGCGATCCGTGAGGGAAGCAGCGGGGATGAGGTGAAGGAAGTGCAGACCAAGCTCAAACGCTGGGGTTACTACTACGGCGAGGTGGACGGACGTTTTGGCGCGGGGACGAAGGAGGCGGTGATCGCGTTTCAGAGGAAAAACGGATTAAACGCCGACGGCGTCGTAGGCGCAAGCACGGCAAAGGCGCTGGGCTTGAAAGCGGTCTATGGCGCATCTTCAAATCAAAGCGCGTCCAAGGAGGAAGATAAAAAGCAGGAGAGCAACGGCGACGGCGATCTTTATCTGCTCGCGCGGCTTGTCTACGGCGAGGCGCGGGGAGAACCGTATAAGGGAAAGGTAGCGGTCGCGGCGGTGGTGCTAAACCGCGTAAAGAGCTCCTCCTTTCCCAATTCGGTTTCGGGAGTCGTCTATCAAAACGGAGCCTTTGACGTCGTGAAGGACGGGCAGATCAATCTCGCGCCCGACGAGGAGGCGATCAAAGCGGCGCGTGACGCTATGAACGGCTCAGACCCCACAAACGGCTGCTTGTATTACCATAACCCCGCAAAATCCACAAACAAGTGGATGCTCTCGCAGCCCATCACCGTGACGATCGGCTCTCACGCATTCTTTTAGAGCGTGAGAGATGAGAGAGAAGGAGGAAAACATGTCGCAAAGGACGATGAACAATCTCATACGCTGGGGTATTCCCGTTGCGCTCTCCCTGGCGCTGCTCGTGACCAGCATATGGGCGGCGGCGCGCGCCAAAGAAGCGGACGACTATGAGATCGTGGTGCAAAACGGCTATACGCGCGCCTATAACGAGCTTGCGGGTACGATGGAGGAAATGTCTGTGACGCTTGGCAAGCTTCAGGCGGTCAACGCGCCGAACCAGACCGTGCTGCTTTTAGACGAGGTATGGCGGCTTTCGGGCTCGGCGGTCAGCTTGATGTCGCAGATCCCGCAAAGCCATATGGACAGCGAGGCGCTCAACCGCCTTGTGGTGCAGCTCGGAGACTATGCGCATTCGCTCACGAACAAGGCGCTGCGGGGCGTGAGCGCAAGCGAGGAGGATCGCGAGCAGCTTGACGCGCTCTATGCGATCTCCAAGGGCATTGCCGCGGACATGAACGCGCGGCTTTTAAGCGGAGATATTCCCAAGGCGGAGTTAAGCTTTGACGAGTATTATAACGGCAGCGGCATAAGCCAAATGGCGACGGCTTCGGACGGCGCGAGCGCAGGACAAGACGCGCCGCAGGAGGAAAAGGATTATAAGGAGCAGGAGGGCATCGAAGCTTTTCCGACGCTGATCTATGACGGGCCGTTTTCAGAGAGTACGGAGAAAATGACGCCAAAGGGTCTTAGCGGGGGCGCGGTGAGCGAGGAGCGGGCAAAAGAGATCGCGCAAAGGGCGACGGGCTTAGAAATGACGAGCCAGGGACTTTCAAACGGCAAGATCAAAAGCTATGAGTTTACGGGCGGCGAGGGCAAGCAGAGCGTAGACGTATCGATAACGGCACAGGGCGGAGCGATTTTATCGATCATGGGCAGCGCGACAAGCGAGCTTGAAGGCGTGCCGCCAAAGAGCGAAACCGAACGCTACCGCGATACGGCGCTGCATTATTTGCGGGATATGGGCTACGCGAACATGCAGGCGACCTATGCCCAGTATTACGGCGGCTGCGCCCTGATCAACTGCGCCGCAACGCAAAACGGCGTGATCCTCTATAACGATTTGATCAAGGTGTGGGTAGATCGGGAGGATCTGCATATCGTGGGGATGGACGCGCGCAATTACCTCTTCAGCCACACCAAGCGCACGCTCAAAGCGCCCGCGATCAGCGAGGCGGAGGCGGAGGGTATGCTCTCCGGGCGCTTGAAGGTGGAAAACCGCGCGCTCGCGCTGATCCCGCTTACGCCGGAATCGGAATGCCTCTGCTATGAGTTTAAGTGCAAGCTCGACGAGGACTCCTACATTCTCTATATCAACGCTGAGAGCGGCGAGGAGGAAAAGATCTACCGCATTATCGACAGCGAGGACGGCGAGCTGGTGCTTTAGGCGGAAAAAAGTCTACAAACGGGCAAACGGGGTCAAATAGACCCCGCGCCCTGTTTTTTTGTTGACAATCGCTTGGAATTATATTATTATCACTTCAATAAACCCGAAACGGGAGCAGCTATGCGCAATTTTTGCGGTGAACTGCGGCGGCTTGTCTGCGAAAGCTTGAAGAAAGCGGATATACAAGCAGAGCCTTCCCGCGTGCTTCTTGGCTGTGACGAGTGTGCGCTTGCTTACGCGCTCCACGAGCGCAACATCCCTAAGGAAGCACCGCCTTGTCTGCATCCATGGATCGAAAGAACCGAAATCAGGCAAAACCGCATTCTTTTTTTCCTAAGCGATGCGTTCTATCGCGAAGCGTCCTCGCATATTCTCAAAGAAAAGCTTTCTGACCTGCCGCCGACAATCGAAGGAGAGGTTCCTTATGCCCGCGCAAGGATGTGTATGCTTGCGCGAAAGGGCGGGGAGCTATTTGATGAAAGCCTGAAAAGCGCTTTCTGTTTTGCTTTATTTGCGCGGGAGGAGGGCTTATCGCCCAAAGCCGCCGCGCGAAAGCGGGAAATGGCGGCGCGCTTGGCGCTCTTTGTGAACAAGGATGAAACGCCGCGCGAACGATGGGCTTTTCGCTCACGCTGCGGCTTGGCGGCAGGCTGCATAGCCAGACTGCTTACAACGGGTGAAGATACAAGTGTTGATACGGAAAGGACAACGATATGGAAATAACATGGCTGGGGCATTCCTGCTTTATTCTTGAAGGCGAGGATGGGACACGCATTATGACCGATCCGCCGGACGCCGGAACCGGCTACATGATTGCGCCGCAAAGGGTTGACGCCGTGACCTCGAGCCACGCGCATACCGATCACAGCAACTTTGCGCTTGCGCCGGGCGCAAGGCGCATCACCGAGCTTGGCAAAACAAAGGTCGGCAACGTGGAGATCGAGGGCTTCGCGTCCTGCCACGACAATGTGGGCGGCAAAAAGCGCGGGAGCAACATTCTCTACAAAATCACCATGGACGGTCTTCGCATTTTGCACGCGGGCGACATCGGGGTACTGCCCGATGAGGATACGGTCAAAAAAATCGGCAAGGTGGACGTACTGATGGTTCCCATCGGCGGCATTTATACGCTCGACGCGAAGGGCGCGCGCGAGCTTGCGAACCTTTTGCGCATCAACGTAATGATTCCGATGCACTATAAGACGAGCGGCTGCTTGATGGAGCTTGAAGAACTTACGCCGCTGCTGCAGGGCGCGCGCGACTGCGCGATCCACCATATGCGGCAGGCGGAGCTTACGCTTACGCCCGAATCGCTTGGACAGGATCGCATTATCGTGCTAAACTATAAGGAAAGCGCCGAGGAATGAGGGGATAAGCATGAAGATCAAAAATATCGTTGAACCGCAGCAGTTTTTTGCGGCGGTCAACGAGTGCAAGGGGCATATCGAGCTGGTAACGGGCGAGGGCGACAGGCTGAATCTGCGCTCCACGCTTTGCCAGTATATCGCCATTACGCAGATGTTTCAGGATCCCCGCGTGGATAGCGTAGAGCTTGTACTGAGCGATCCTTCCGACTACGGCAAGCTAAGACCCTATCTGATTACGGCTGAAGCTTGACGGTTCGCGCGGCGCACACGGAAAAAACGGAGAGAAGAAAATAAGGCGTCTGCAAGAGTTGACTTGCAGACGCCCTTTGTATTTGAAGGCGGCGGCCTAGTAGACCGTCATACAATGAATAATAATGCTTATATTTAGCCATGTTCACGCTTTACAATTCTATAATGTACCTTATTACTTGGCATTTTCTAAGTATTTTACGATGTTGTGGCGAGGAATTCTCCATTCTCGGCCAACTCGTTTTCCTCGAATATCTCTTTGTTTCATCAGTCTACAAGCTGTGTTATAACTGATTCCGAGATAATTTGCAAGGTCTTTTGTAGATAACATGTCATCATATTTCTCTGTGTTGTTGCCGTTACTTTGTAAGGCACATCAAACGACATTCCGCCTGTTATGCTCTGGAGAATAAAAACAGGGATATGGATGATTCCCGTAGCCTCGATCGTTGGCAGTTCGTTCGGCTCTGCTGCGCTGCCGCCTTCATCCAGAACCAACGTGGCAATGGTGAAGTAATACATTACATCGCCGTTTGCGTCAAG
>CAZNJN010000122.1:0-6047 GCA_964573365.1 uncultured Oscillospiraceae bacterium | reverse complement strand
TTGCGGTAGGGGAAAAGCTGGCTACGCTCCTCAAAGAGCAATACGGGCTTAACGTGCTCCACGATATAACCGATCATGAGCCGCCCAAGCTTTCCACCTCTTACTCCCGCTCCGTCAAAACAATGCAGGCCTATAAGGAAAAATATCCGAGCATCACCATGTTTATCGACGTTCACCGCGACGCATATGGCACGGAGAACGGAAAACAGGATTATGTGGTTATAAACGGAAAAGAATGTGCAAAGCTCATGTTTGTCGTAGGCACGGGCGAGGGCGCCACGGGAAGCGGTTTTGGCGAAATGCCGGACTTCAAATCCAACTATGCGCTTGCCGCGGCGATTTCTACGCGGCTCCGTCAGTTTAATCCGACTCTTGCGCGTGACATTCGCGTAAAAACAGGACGCTATAATCAGCATATCAGCAACCAATGCCTGCTGGTGGAAGTGGGGCATAACATGAACACGCTCGAACAGGCGCTTAACTCGATCGACTATCTTGCTCAGGCCATCGGCGGCATTGCGCAGCAAAAGGTAAGCAGCGACGGTAAGCTTTCGCCTTGAATGAATGATATGCAAAAAGCTTCTCTTATGATATAATTCTAAAAGTTATACTTTCGTAAAGAGGAGCTGCCATGAAAACATTACCTTTCAGCAAAGAAGATATCCAGCGCATTGCTAAGCAATACCCTACGCCCTTTCATATTTACGATGAAAAGGCGCTTCGCGCGCGTGTCCGTGCGCTAAAGGCGGCTTTTTCATGGAACGATGGCTACAAAGAATACTACGCCGTCAAGGCCTGCCCCAATCCGGTACTGCTCTCCATTCTAAAAGAGGAGGGCTGCGGGCTTGACTGCTCCTCCTATACGGAGCTGATGCTTGCCGAGGCGATCGGCGCGCATGGCGCAGACATTATGTTTTCCTCCAACGATACGCCTGCAGAGGAATTTACCTATGCGCGAAAGCTGGATGCCTATATTAACCTTGACGATGTCAGCCATATTGACTTTCTTGCCGCAAACGGCGGTTTGCCTAAGACCGTATGCTGCCGTTTCAATCCCGGCGGCGACTGGTCGTTTTCAAATTCCATCATGGACGACCCAAAGGACGCGAAGTACGGCTTTACCCGCAAGCAGCTCTTCGAAGGCATCAAGCGTCTGCAATCGCTTGGCGTAAAGCATTTTGCGCTGCACGCCTTCCTTGTTTCCTCCGCGCTGGACGCAAACTATTACCCCGCCCTCGCCGCGCTGCTTTTTCAGACCGTGCGCGAGCTGCACGAGGAGACCGGCGCTGATTTTTCGTTTGTCAACCTTTCCGGCGGTATCGGCATCCCCTACTATCCCGACCAAAGCGCCGCGGATATTGCAGCAATTGGCAAAAACGTTGAAAAAGCTTATCACGAAGCCTTTGACGGCAGCTCCCTGCGGCCCGCGATCTTTACCGAGCTGGGACGCTACATCACTGGCCCTATCGGGTATCTGGTTTCTACGGTTCTGCACGAAAAGAGAATCTACAAGCACTTTATCGGGCTGGACGCTTGCGCCGTCAATCTGATGCGGCCCGCGATGTACGGCGCGTATCACCATATCACCGTGCTTGGCAAAGAAACAGCGCCCTGCGATCATCTCTACGACGTCACCGGCGCGCTGTGCGAAAACAATGATAAATTTGCCATCAACCGTATGCTACCCGAGATCGTACCGGGCGATCTGCTTGTCATTCACGATACGGGCGCGCATGGTCATTCCATGGGCTACAACTATAACGGAAAGCTGAGAAGCGCCGAATTACTGCTGCTTGAAAACGGCGATGTAAAGCTGATCCGCCGAGCCGAAACGCCCAAGGACTACTTTACTACGCTTGATTTTCTTGGTTTTGACCTTTTGAACGGCTGATCAGTCGTTGAGCTTCCGGTTGAGCGCGAAAAGCGCCTCCACCGGAAGCTTGATGACTTTTCGGTCATAGCTGAGAAGACCGTTGCACTCGCCCTCTACGTCGCTTAGCTGCGTATAGACTGCGGCCGCAAGGCCTTTTTCTTTTGCTGGAAGGATCTGCTTTTCATACAGCCTTGTATAGGCTTCAATCAGCTCCTCCCTCGTTTTGCAGCTTTTATAGCCGAAGCTTCGATCCTTTGTCCTGTGCTCGGCAATGCTTAAGCGATAACCGCCAAACTCGGAAAGCACCAGAACGCGTCCCTTTGCATCCTTCTCAGGCAGATACGGCTTAAAATAAACGTGTCTGCTGCATAGCTCACCCGCGCCTTGATCGTGCCAGCCGCTTGCGTGGTCGATCATGCGGGTAGAGTCGAGCGAAAGCAAAAAATCCATAGCCTTTACCGCGTCAAACTGTCCCCAACCTTCATTGAAGATCGTCCAAAGCGCGATACAGGGACAATTATAAAGCAGGCTCGTCATATCCTCCAGCTCACGCAAAAACTCCAGTCGCCCTTCGCCATTTTCTCTGGCAAAACGGGCATAGTCATCGTCCTTGTGGTGTTTCCTCGTAAAGAGCGGCAGTGTGATCGTTGAAAGCTTATATTTCCCGCCGCCGTTTACGGCGTCCTGCCAAACCAGCATCCCCAAACGGTCGCAGTGATAATACCAGCGCAGCGGCTCGATTTTTATGTGTTTGCGCAGCATCGTAAAGCCCATGCGCTTCATCGTCTGTATATCAAAGATCATCGCCTCGTCAGAGGGCGCCGTATACAATCCGTCCGGCCAGTAGCCTTGATCCAGTACACCATTATGAAAATACGGCTTACCGTTCAAATACATGCGCTTTATGCCCTGCTCATCCGCTTTGATCTCAAACTTGCGCATGGCAAAGTAGCTCTTGACCCGATCCTCTCCCATCTGTATCTTCATTTCGTACAAATGCGGGCGTTCGGGGCTCCAAGGCGTAAAGCCCAGCAGCGAAATCGAGCTTTTTTCGTTTGTTCTCATTTGCGCTACGATATCGCCTACGCGAACTGTGCAGAGCAGCTCCGCATCCGAGCAGATCGTAATCTCAACCGAGCTTTCATCATACTTTGGCGTAATACGCAGCATTTTCACATATTCCAGCGGCACACTTTCAAGCCAGACCGTTTGCCATATCCCGCTTTGAGGCGTATACCAGATACCGCCCCTTTTGTTTTTTTGCTTTCCGCGTGCATGATAAGACGCGTCCGTATCATCTTTTACCGATACGGTGAGCGTAAAGGTGTAGCACAGCACTCCTTTATCGTCATGCTCCGCTTTGGGCAGAAGCTTCGTAATATCCACTTCAAAGGGAAGATACCCGCCCATATGCGACGCGGCTTTGTTCCCGTCGATAAAAACCTCCGCTTCTTGATCTACCGCTCCAAAGTGCAAAAGCAGCCTGCCCGCGCAAAAGTCCACAGGTACGCTTACCTGCCGTTTATACCAAAGCGTCTGGTTTTTTTTAAGCTGCTTCTGTACGCCCGAAAGCTCGCTTTCAGGGGAAAACGGAACCAGTATCGTCCCCTGCCAAGCCTGCGGCGCTTCATTTGAAGAATCTACGATCGCATAGTCCCACAGGCCATTGAGATTCATGTAGCTTTCGCGTTCCATTTGCGGTCGCGGATATTCCTCCAGCACATGTTGTCGGTCAAGGTTTTCGCCCCAAATCGTCTTCATGATTAACCTCGTTATGATGATATGTTTATGTAACAATTCTATAGGCCAATAATCAAATTTATTATACTATATTTTACCTTTCTTGTCATGGCTGCATCCTGAAGAATGCAATTCATTTGCCATCACGGAAAAATTCCTTTATACTGTTTAATATGAAGCGGATTCATCTTCGTCCCAGACTCTCCGCCGCGGCGGATATGCTCTGCGGGCTTCCCCTTGCGGATATCGGCTGTGACCATGGTAAGCTTTGCGCTCATGTTTTGTTAAGCGGAAAAGTTCCCCGTGCCATCGGTGTTGACATAAGCGAAGCTTCCTTGCAAAAAGCAAGACTTCTGTGTTCGGCATGTGCCTTGGAAGCACATTGGACGCTGAAAGCAGGAAGCGGACTTATGCCGCTTTTTGAGGGCGAAGCCGAGCAGCTCAGCTTTTGCGGCATGGGCGGAGAACTGATCGCCCAGTTGCTTGATGAGCGTCCGGCAATCGCTAAGGCCGTAAAGCGAATTGTCATGCAGCCTATGGGCGGCGCGGAGGAATTGCGAAAATACTTGTATACCCACGGGTATCGCATACTTGATGAGCGCCTTGTGCAGGATGCCGGGCGCATCTATCAGTTGATTGCCGCCTCTGCGGGCGAGTGCGCGGCGTGGCCAAAAGAGTTCCCCGCTGATTGCTTTACTTTTGGGATTATGCTTTTTCAAAAGAAAGATCCGCTTTTGCTACCGCTGCTATTAGCTTACCGCGCGTCGCATCAAAGGCGCTTGGAGAAGGCGCAAAGCAAGGGAAGGAATCCCGAAGCTCTTCTCGCAATACTAGCGAATACGGATGTATTGATAAAAATTGCCAAAGGAGAACTGCCGCTGTGAAATTATCCGCCTTTTTGGATATAATGGAAATGATAGCGCCTAAGGCGCTCGCATGGGAAAAGGATAACCCGGGTCTGCTGATCGGCACCGACCGAGTAGAGATCAAAAAAGTCTTTTTAGCCCTGGACTGCACCAGTGTCACAGCCAAAGAGGCGATCGATTTGGGCGCCGATCTGATGCTTACGCATCATCCGCTTTTTTGGACGCCGGTTCGCCGTATTCTGCCCGACGATCCGCAAACCGCCTCCGCCTACCTGCTGCTGCGAAACGGCATAGCCCTTTTTTCGGCGCATACCAACCTGGATGCGGCGCAAGGCGGCGTAAATGACCAGTTGGCCGCTCTTTTCGGTGTTTCTGATGCCGAGCCTCTTTTGCCGGAAGGACTGGGGCGCGTCGGAACGCTGCCCAAGCCGCTTTCGCTCTGCGCGTTCGCGCAACAGGCGGAGCGTGTTCTGCAAGGAGGCATTCGCTGCTGCGGCGATGCAGAGAGCCTCGTCTCGCGCGTTGCGTTTATCGGCGGGGCGGGCGGCGGCGAGCTTGACGCTGTGCTTGCATCCGGCGCGGATACGCTTGTGACCGGAGAGATCAAGCACGATCAGGCGCTTTGGGCGCAGGAGGCCGGACTTCAAGTATTGCAGGCAGGCCACTATGAAACAGAACGTATTGTACTTTATCCTCTGTTAAATCATTTACAGAGCTTGACAGATGATGTACAATATAATGTAACTCGTTTTGAAACTTCGTGCTTACGGGAGCTTGCAGCCCCCTTGGGCACTTGAAAAGGGGCGGTTTTGTTCCTGCTCCGATCCTAAAAAAGGAGATCGATATTTATGACAAAACTCGACACGCTATGGCAGTACCATGAGGCTGCCCAAAAGCTGGATCAACTTGAGAACCGCATCAAGGCCACGCCGAAGCGTCAGCGTCTCAATCAACTGCACGGATTTTTAACCGAGCAGCAGACCCAGATCAAGAGTACCCAAACACAGATGGAATCGCGCAAGGCGACGGTGGAAAAGCTTTCCTCCCTTTTTGAGAGCTTGCAGCATCAGTACGAATTGGAAGTCGGCGAATTTGAGATCATGGAAAAGGACAGCGAGTGCACGGCGGCGGAAATGCAGGAATCCCGCATCGCTATCGAGGGACTCTGCGATAAAGTGACCGGTGTGCGCAGAGAGCTGTATGATACGATCAACTGGATTGAAAAGACGATGACGAATTATAAAAATATCAACGCAAAGGCCAACAAGGCAAAAAAGGAATATGACACCGTGCGCGTTGAATGTGAAAAGGAGGCGGAAGAGTCTCAACCGGAGGTAGACGCGCTAAGCAACGAAATTAAAAAGCTCCGTGCGCTTGTCGATCCCGCTCTTTTGAAAAAATACGATACGGTCAAGACCCATCATGCCGTGCCTATGGCAAAGGTTGAAAACAGCCAATGCGGAGGCTGCAATATGTCTTTGCCAACGTCCGTAGTCAAGAGGGTCGCATCCTCTGACGAGATCGTGGAATGCGAAAACTGCGGCAGAATCCTTTATGTTTGATTTGCG
>CAZNJN010000121.1:2459-6146 GCA_964573365.1 uncultured Oscillospiraceae bacterium | reverse complement strand
TGGAGCGTTTCACGCGGCAGTATAGTATCCTCGTCCATCGTAAGCACATATTCGATGGGCGGCATTTCACCGCTTTGCAGCAAGAAAGGCTCCCTCTCGCCCTTTGCAAGCAGCTTCATAAGATCCTCCAGCGCGCCGCGCTTTCTCTCCCGTCCCATATACAAGTCGTCGGGCGCATGATAACTTCTTTTACGAATGAGAAAGAAAAAAATCGGTTCCTCCTGTGCATATTTTTGATTCAGTCTTTTCGTTTCGCGTATCGCCTGACGCACGATCTCCGCTTCCTTTTCGTTAAGCTCTGCGCTTTTCGCGTCGCAGAAGTCGCCCAGCACGGCGAAGGTGGCATGTGGGAGCGGATTTGCCAGATAGTGCGTTTCCATTTGCCGGATCGCGTTTTCCAAATTTCCTTCACGCGCGAGCAGACTGGGGATCACGACCAATACGCCGGCAGCCTCCTGCGCGCGAAGTCGGGGCAAAAAACGCTGTCTGGAAAAACGCATAAATAAGCGTAGGATCAAGGTATTTGCGACAGCCCATGCGGGGAAAAGCAGCAGGAGCGACCACGCATTTTCCCACATGAGCCAAAGCAAGCCCGCGCTTAAAATAAGCTGTCCGGCGATCAGCAGTCCAAGCTTTTCCGCGTTGTTCGTTTCCCTGATCGTTTTATCGGGACGAAGCTGCCGGCACAGCTCTTTCTCTCCCGCGTCCACCAAATAATAGCCGACATGCGCTTGATAGCTTGACCTTCCCTCGCACAAATACAGGGCGTTTTCCGCGACGACAGGCTCGGCTATATTCAGCTTTTTCGCAAGCATAGCGACGCGCCCGCGATAAAAGGATCGGGACGGCGCGTCCATATCGGCGTAAACCGCGTCCCTTGTCAAAAGTTGCTCGACCACCGAATATGCTTCAAAGCTGGATTCGGCGTCCCAAAGCTCCAGATAACGCAGATCGGTAATGCAGCGCTGCAAAGCGTGATAGGTATGAGATTCCCGCTTGCAGAGCATTTTTTCAAGCAGAATACGAATGCGCTTGAGCAGCGCGACGCGCAGCATATCGTTCAAACACCAAAGCTCACGCATGGTAAGCGGGCATACGCTTTGGTACGCTTGCAGCAGCTCGCTGATCGCAGCGTCATGCAGCGGCTGCGCGCTCATAAGCGCCGCCACATGATAGATGCGAGGCATTCCCATGCCTTCCCCATAGGCGTCCGCACTCAGGTCTGCGCCGCAGCTTTCCTTTAGCTCGTCGCTCATCGTAAGCGCCTTTTCCACCATGTAGAAGTCGGCGCTTAATAGTCTGTCCGAGGATAGCTGCTTATAGACGCTTGAAAGCGCCCGTCGATCGGCATAAAACTGAGCAAGAAAGGCTTGACGTTCCCGCGTCTTCCATTTTCTTACCGGCATAGCCGCAAGTCTTTTCAAATGCAGCGCGCTTTGCGCGTCCGTTTTATGATCGGATAAAACGGCATAGGTATTAAGTGTATGTTTCATGCTGCTAGTATGCGCAAAAAAGGCGAAAACCCTTCCGGTTTTCGCCTTTAGTTTGTGCGTAAAACAGCTTATGTCGCTTCGCCAACTTTTTTGACAGTCTCCACGATAAGGAGCGCTATGCACGCTGCGTGGAAATCGTTTTGAGCAGCGTTTCGATCAGCTTAATATTGGCATCGATCGAATCGAGCTTCACCGTTTCGTTTACCGTATGCGCGTTTTCGATCGCAGGTCCGATTGCGGCACAGTACAGCTTGGGATTTTTCGCCATAAAATACCCGCATTCAAGATCCTCATGCACGGATTCAACCCGCATCTCCTCGCCGTTTAGCTGTCGATAGGCGTCTTGTAGCAAGGAAACCAGCTTATTGTTTTCATCCGCCGCCCATGCAGGACTTGCATACATCTGCCGCATTGTGCAGCCGCAAAGCGCGCTCAAAAGCTGCAAATGCTCCTGCTGTTCTCTCGTAATCTCGGCTTTTGCGCTGCGGGTATAGGCTTCAAACCACAGCTCCGTTTCGTTTAGTGTAACAAGGCCGATATTGGATGAGCTTTCCACAGCGCCGCTTCCATCAAGACTCGTGGTATTCACGCCGTCAGGGCAGAGGTAGAGCAGGTCACAAAACGCCTTTGATATGGGTGCGTACAAAACCTGCGCGGGCAGCGTGCCAAGCTTCGTGCAGGTGAAACTCGCCTGTGTTTCAACCTTTGCATAGCGCGCATCAAAGGCTTCCGCTTGATCGGAAACCACGTTTTCAAAGGCTTCCGCGTCCGCATCATGGATCGCAAGGGTAAGAGACGCTTGATCGGGGATCGCGTTTTTCGCGCATCCGCCTGAAAATGCCGCGATCTCGGGCATAAGCCCTTCTTTATATGCGGCTTCCATGAGATTTGCAAGCACCTTAATCGCGTTTGCGCGTCCTTCGCCTATGCATAGACCGGAATGGCCGCCAATGAGTCCACTCAAAGAAATTTCATAGGCAGTGTTGCCCTCGGGCGCTTTCCATGCGGGCGTCGTGGAAAAGCGATAGACCGTGCTGCCCGCACAGGCATTGTTGACCGAACCTTCGTTTTTCCAGTCCAGATTCAGTAGATAGGCGGCGTCGGAAAGATACTGCGCGGACAGATTTTCCGCGCCCGTCATGCCGTCCTCCTCGTTCACGGTGAAGATCGCGCGCACAGGACCGTGCACAGGTTCTTCCGCAGAAAGAATATATAAGGCCGTTGCAACGCCTATACCGTCGTCCGCGCCCAAGCTCGTTCCCGTTGCACTAAGCGTGGTTCCGTTATTGATCAGCGTAACGCCTTTTTGCAGCGCGTCTGTTGTTTTGCCGTCCTCGCAGGCTACGACCATATCCATATGCGCCTGCAATACGATTAACGGCGCATCTTCACAGCCTGTCGATGCGGGAAGCTCAAGGATCACGTTGCCGCTTTCATCCTTCGTGCTTTGCAGCGAATGCGAAAGACCCCACTGATAGAGGTATTCGCTGACCTTTTCTTCATTATGAGAGCCGCGCGGTATTTTTGTGAGCTCTGTAAACTCCGCGACCACCGTTTCTAGCGGCGTGAGTTTTTGTATGGTTTCCGTTTTTCCGCTCGCCTGCGCCGTCGCCTGCGGCGTCGGAGCCTCGCTCGGTACCGACTGTGTCTGCTGCGTCTGTGGCGTACTCTCCGGCGCCGCCGTGCTGCGCGCGCTTTGCGCGTCGGAGGAGATCGCTTCCTCCGGCGTCACGCTGGGCGTAAGCTGCGCCGCTTGATCCGCTTGCGTCTCTTTTTGCGCCTCGTTTACCGCCTGCGTGGCATCTTGTATGCTTTGTGCAAGCTGCTCGTACTCCGCACAGCCCGTCAAGCTCAATGCTAGCGATAAACATACTATCCAGACAAGGCATTTTTTCATCGTGCTTCCCTCCTGACGTTTTCTTCAGAATGCCGACTCATTCACCATCGGACTCGCTGATAAACGCAGCTTCATCCTCTTGAATAAAGCATTGCTCGTCATCATCTGCCGTCTCTGCACCCGCATCGTCAAAGGCGCACTTGGGCGTTTCTGCCTCCGGCAGAGCATCGAGCTGCGGCTGCATAGCTGAAAGCTTCGCGTGCAGTTCGTCAATTTCATGTTCCATCAAGGTAAATTCACGGTAAAGCTCGTCTAAAAAAAAATCGACTTCCGCCACATCATAGCCTTCAAAGGCAT
>CAZNJN010000121.1:0-2449 GCA_964573365.1 uncultured Oscillospiraceae bacterium | reverse complement strand
ATATTCTCTCCTGTTTGTGGCTGCGCCGACAGGAATCCTGTCGGCGCCGTCTTACCTCTTACATGTATTCCGCATTCCTATAGTCGTCGTCGCTGCCGATCACATCGTAATTGTTGGGGGCAACTACGAAAATCCCGCGGGCGATCTTGGTTATCGTCCCGTTGAGCGCATAGATTGCACCCGCCATAAAGTCCAGGATGCGCTGCGCACAATCGATCTCAAGTTCTTCCATGTTTACGATAACCGGTTTGCGGCTCTTCAGATTATCGATAATATTTTGTGTATCCTCGTAGCTCACGGGATGATACACAATCATCTTCATCTGCGCGGATGAGGGAAGACTCACCACATTATTGTTTGCCGCGCGTTTTTTGCTGCGGTTTCCGAGAGGAAGCACGTTATCGGTATCACGCGAATCTTCTTCCTCGTAGAGGTTCTCATCATATTCATCTTCCTCAAGGCCGGTGTCCTCGATACCGATGAAATCCATGAATTTGTTCAAAATACTTGCCACTTCGTTATATTCCTCCATTCAACATGATTGTGTTGGTGCTTGGAAGAATATAGGTCTCCTTCGCGCGAGGCAATCTCTCTCTACGCCATGCGCCGGCTGTTTTCTTAGATTCTGGAGCCAAAAAGAGCCGTACCGACACGGATCATTGTGGCGCCCTCCTCGATGGCAGCCGTATAATCACCGCTCATTCCCATAGACAAAACGCGCATCTCGATATTCTGCGCCTTACGGTCGCTCAGCTTATCAAAAATGACGCGCATCTTGGCGAAATAGCGCCGTGCCTCCTCAGCCCCCACAGCAGGAGGAATGCACATGAGCCCTTTCACTTTTATATGGGTTAGCGCGGAGATTTCATCTAAAAGACAGTTCAGTTCATCCGTTTCGATCCCGCCCTTTTGCTTTTCGTCTCCGATGTTGACTTCAAGCAGGACGTCCTGCGTGCAGGCGTGCAACGCGCACTGTTTCTCGATTTCCTGCGCCAAGGGCAGCCTGTCTACGGATTGAATCAATTCTACGCCCTGTCCGATGGTATATTTTACCTTATTTGACTGTAATTGTCCAATCAAATGCATGTTAAGTCCGTGCTCTGTGAAGAAGCTGTATTTCTTTTGCCATTCCTGTACCCGGTTTTCCCCCACGTCCGTCGCGCCGCAGGCTACCGCCTCGGCGATGCGAGTTTCATCCACAAACTTTGTGACCGCGACAAGCCTTACGTCCTTGATGCTTCTTGAGGCGCGTGCGCAGGCCTTTTCCATGTTTTCCCGAATCAGGCCGTAGTTATCCCGAACCGACACTTTCATCACCCCGTTATGCTTTATACTTCATGCCCTCGTAGAGCGTTGTACCGTCATGAGAGCGAATGATCGCCGTTTCTCCGTCGCTTGCGAGCACATCCACCTCTACACGATAGCTCTCGCCGTTTTCGTGAATGTTTAAGCCCGCCATCCCGTCCTTGATGCTCAGCGCCTTGCAGGGTATTTCCAAGCCCTGCGCGTCCTTTGTAAGCGTCGCCTTTGCCGAACGCACATTGATCAGGGCGTCGATCGAAATGTTAAACTGAATCATGTTCAGTACGCCCGAATCTCCATAAATCGGTTCAAGCGCCGTGCCGACATACAGGTTGTCCTCATATCCATCGAATACAAGCGTATACTGCTCGCCCTTGACCACGCGGAGCGGATCGGACGCGGGAGTTACAAAGGCGATATACCATTGCGTATCATTGATCAGCCTGTAAAGTCTCGTTTCATCCGTTGTCGTGGCTTCGCCGGTACCGCCCTTAGCGGCGGCGTTAATCAATTCAGCCGTCACGGTATCAAGATTATCGGCATTGAGCGCTTCTTCATATCCGTCAAAATAAAAACTGACGACGCCTTCTTCGGTCGCGCTTACATCCGTAGCATAAGCGGAAATCTGCGAAAGCTTCGTTTCTTCCTGCGCGTAGAGCGCGGTCAGTTCCTCGGTAGGCTGCACCGCCGACCTAAGATAGGTAGCGCGCTCATTAAGGAGCGTGTTCAGCTCCGTCTCAAGCTGCAGCATGGAGCCCGTGCCATTCATGGCGCATTCGCGTATGGCGTCCTCCTTCTGTTTGATGGAAAGCTCCATCACGGTCAGCTCAGGATACTCAATACCGTCCAGAATTTCCATCTGCTTGGTATAAATATCCGTGCGCGTTGCCGCTAAGGTCTGCGCCATCTCGTCGTTATAGCCCCATTTATAGACCGTCGCCACCGGCGTATCGGGGAAAACCCTCGCGCCCTCCTCGACCGCGTAGCTCACGCGCTGATACTTCTCGGTAGAAATACTTCTTTCATCGCGTATTACCACGCCCGTAATGCGTTCTTCGAGCTGCATCGTTCCCTCTTTGAGCTCGCCGCGCCCGCCGGAAAAGAAAAACACAACAAAACCCGCAATCACCGCTAAACACAGCAGCGC
>CAZNJN010000120.1:0-6368 GCA_964573365.1 uncultured Oscillospiraceae bacterium | reverse complement strand
ACCGCTGCCTCAAGTCCGTTAAGCGCATCGCCTGACCGTTCGACAATCGCATATTTGCTCCTTTAGTGCATTGCGCTTACTTTCCTGCGCCCGTTTTCCCCTCTCGCGCTTCCCTCTCCGCCACTTTTCTTGCGGCACCTTGCTTATCCTGCTGTCAAGCTCCGTTTTGCTCATCGCTAGTCTTCTTGAATTTCTAACAATGAAGAGCTTCTGTATTTTGATGCGCGCTTTTGGTTTTTGCTCTAATATGCTCGCATCCATTCTTCACATAACATCAGTCATCGCAACAAGTTTAGTTTTTCAACGCCGTGACAGGCACCACAAATACTCCGTCCGCTCGGCGGTAGGCCGCATTGGAAAGACCACACAGAACGCAGAGGACAACGGGAGGCTTTCCGTTGTCGTCGCGGGCGATCTCATCGCGGATTTTGATTAGATTTGCAGCCGCGGCGTCGATTTGGTTTGCGCCCAGCTTAATTTCGAACGCGCACCATTTACCGTCTGACAGCTCTATGACCGCATCGAGCTCCCGACCGGCGTAGTCCTGATAATGGTAGAGGTTTGCGCCGAAGCTCTCTGCGTAGATTTTCAAATCTCGCTCGCACAGCGCCTCGAACAAAAAGCCGAGCGTTTCAAGGTCGCCCAATAGTTCTTCCGGCGTTGCCTTAAGCAGTGCGCAGGCAAGGGACGGATCGGCAAAATGACGCTTTTCTGCCTGCTTTACACGGACAGAAGAGCGAATCTTTTCAGCGAACGGCGGCTGATTATCCGTGATGAACAGGCGTTTGAAAATGTCGAGATAAGACGCTACAGTGTTGGCATCGATATCCTCGTCGTCAATGGCCTTTATGTCACTCCGCAATGTTTTGTTGGTCACTGTTGTGCTCTCATTTCTGGCGAGAGAGCGCAACAGCAAACGTATCTTTGAGGTATCGCGTTTGATGCCATCAATGCGGTATATGTCATCATCCACAACGGCGTTGAGGTACTCAACGGGCAGCAGCGCCGCCTGCTTTGTGGTGAGGCCGAGGCTCCCCGGCCAACCGCCGCGAATGATAAGGTCAATGAGCTTTTTTAGATCGACCTCGCCGGTCATGGTCGGCGTCAGTTCCCTGCGGCAAAGAGATTGGAGCGATACTTTTCCACTTGAATCACCAGATTCATACAGGGACATGGGGCGCATCCGCAGCTTCGCAATGCGTCCGGCTCCGCTGTGCAGAATTCCTTTATGGTTTGGCGTTGCCGAACCGGTCAGGATGAATTGCCCCTTTGCGGCTCGCTCATCTACCAGATAACGGACAGCGTCCCAGAGTGGCGGAACCTCCTGCCACTCGTCGATTAATCGTGGAGTCTCACCTTCCAGAACAAGAGAAGGCTGAAGCTCCGCCAACTTTCTGTTTTGAAAATTACCGGCAGGGTCGCCAAGCAGAACTTCACTTTTGCAATGGTAGGAAGAAGTCCATGTCTTTCCGCACCACTTAGGGCCTTCTATGCAGACCGCGCCGAACGCAGAGAGGTATTCATCAACACGCCTGTCAATCACGCGCGGGCGATAATTGCTTTTTATCATGTGCCTCACCTCAAATACATTGTACTATATTCATCGCAATTCCACAATTGTATTCACTAAGATTTGGTAGTACTATTCAGCTGTTTTATTCATTCTTAGCTGCAAAGCGGCTTATAAAACGGGTGGTGTATCCAAAGGGGCTGTAAGCTCCTTGTCTCCGGGTCATTCAATAGGGGTAAGCAGCAGAAAGGAAGGAGATAGAAATTTTCGAGGGATTAGAGCATTGCTCTCCTTGTAGAAATGGGCTGGCATAGGTAAGCTAACACGCTGGTGACCATCGCCGCACCAGGTGCGCCAAGTAACGCCGGGCGCATCAAAAAAATGGTAGTGGCGCCGTTGTCAATCGTCGGCGTATGGAACAGGGAGTACGGCAAGTTTTACCGTCGCAACAATCAAGGACAGTGGTGAAAAGAAAGCAGATACACTCCGGCACATGATCGGCGATGCGCTGCAGGTGGCTATCATCAACTACCAATCAGCGTGGTGGCTTGCAGTGTCGATATACGCGCCAATATGGATAAATCACGTCGTCCTTATGCTGAGCATTAAGGTTGATCGCTTGCAGTACGGTGAATTGCTATTCGGGTACACTTTTATATACAAACAACCAACCCGACACACCCTCTTGCATAGAAGATGTTCGGATTGGTTGTGCTTGGCGTAGCCCAAAGAATTAGAACCGTGGGACACACGGGGATAGCTCGTTGATACTGGGCGGATTGCCGCCCTTGAGCGAGAAGCTCCCACCTCTAAGCGTTAGCGTAGGTGGTGAGAGTATGTCACTTCTAGAATTGCCGCATTTCCTATTATCTATAAGAAAATCCATGTGGACGAGCACCACAACCCCAGTGATTTCTGGCTCACCAGCTCTTAGATTTTCCGTCTGATGCAGGGCGTGCAGGAGTCGCTTGCCGGACATGTGGCGCTGTTACACATGTCGCCGCTGTCCCAGCGAGAGATCATGTCCCCGCTCTGATGAGTTCGGTTGTCGCTTTATACTACGCTCATATCCAACAGGAAATCGATTAGGCTAATGTTTAGCACACCGTCGTCGTTATACCAACGCTTTCCGATATCCTTTCGGACGACGATTTTGGGGAAGGAGTTGCCGACAAGGGCGAACGGCCTCAATTCACTCTCTATCTTCTCCTCGGTCGGCATGGCATAGGCGGACTGAATGTAGGCTTTCTTATCCCCCATGGTCGCAATAAAATCGATCTCTTTGGCGACCTTGACTGAATGGCCGTTATGATTGCTTTCGCGGGCATAAACAACGCCCACATCGACAGAGAAGCCCCTGACATTCAACTCGTTATAAAGTATGTTTTCCATGATGTGCGTCATTTCCTGCTGCCGAAAGCCTATCCTTGCGTTGCGCAGGCCGATATCCTCGCAGTAGTACTTGTACGGAAATTCAAAATAGGATTTGCCCTTTACATCATATCGCTTGCTTTCGGAAAACAAGTATGCGTCTTCCAGATGATCGATATAAGCCCTTACGGTATTCTGGGAGATGTCACCCTGCTTTTTTGACTTTAGTGTGTTGGCAATATTTGCCGGATTCGTGAGCGATCCGATCGATGAGCAGAGCAGATCAATGATTTGCGCAAGAATGTCCTCACGCTCAATCTTCTTGCGCTCTACGATGTCCTTGAGATAGACCTCGGCAAACAGCGATTGCAAATAATTCATCTTTGTCGTATCGCTTGGTCTGGAAAGGATCAGCGGCATACCCCCGAAAAAAGCATAGGCGTCAAACGCTTCGTTTTTATCCCCGCCGACTGCCGAGTAGTATTCCGAAAAGCTCAGCGGATGCATCCGGATCTCGTCGCTTCGTCCGCGAAATTCACTTAGAATATCTTTTGAAAGCATCTTGGAATTGCTGCCGGTCACATAAACGTCCAGATTGGGAAATGAGCGCAGATCGTTCAAAGTATCGTAGAACGTGATGGGCTTGCCATGGGGATTATATGGGTTAGGCACTTCGTCAGACATTTGGATCTCATCCACAAACAGGTAATACCGCTCGGAGCTTCCTTGTGCGATGCCTCTGACATAAGACGCCATCTCTAAAGGATCGCGATAGCGAATATCTCTTGCGAGATCTAGCTCTATCGAAATAATATGATCCTCTTTAACGCCCTGTTCGAGAAGATAGCTTTGAAATAACGTGCGCAGTAAATATGATTTACCGCAACGCCGGATACCCGTTATCACCTTTACCTGTCCATCCCATTGATAATCGATCAGCTGCTTCAGATATTTATTTCGTGGTATTTGCATATCCGCACCTCCATTGAACGGTCTTGCCCTAAACGACCCTATTATTCAATATGATATAGTCCATATCGAAAAGCGTCAAGCTTTATATTGAAAAGTATGCCCTATTTGGGTTGAAGTATTCAGTGATATGAAAAGACAAAAACGGTATTCGGTCAACCCCATATTCGCTTGTCCGGTAGGCTTATAGCCTATCAATCGGTATAGCAGCAAGAAAAAGCTGCGACGCGCAAAGATGCTGCCGCAGCTTTATGATTAGCGCCTATATCGAAAGATTGGTCGGCGCTAAGATTCCGGTGCGTTTTTTAATAGGCAAGTTTAAGCGAAAAAAAATAGGAGCGGAAATGCCGCCCCTTTATGCTAGAACATTTTATTTTACTACTCTTTCAAGAAACTGCTCAACGGCTTTTCCTATAATCCAATTTAGCGATTCCTTCTCTCGAACAGCTTCAATGGATGCTCGCTTATGCAACTCAGGAGAAATACGAACATTAAAGGTACCTTTATATTCCTTTTCCGGCTGCTTTCCGATAGCAGAACAAGTGTCAAGATAATCATCGATAGCGCCCTCGAAGTCATGGCGTAGGTCTTCTACAGTTTGCCCTTCATAACTGATAAGGTCGTTAATGCCAAGGACTTTGCCATACAAACAGCTATCAGCCGATGAATACTCAACGCTGCCACAATAGTCCTTATAACGCAATACATCACTCACTTTATATGTCCTCCATCCTTTAATTTTTCAATTACCTGTTCAAGCATGTAACGCTTGAAAACGTTTTCTGGATGCGGCTTATGTAGCTTTATTATGTCCGTCGAACTAATAAACGTTATCCGTGATCCACTCGTTTTTCCGGCATTGTTCTGTTTGTATCCACAATGGCAAAGGAGCGCAGTCATTTCATCGACTGTAAAATCCTTCGGCAATGAGCAAAGCCGATCAAGTAATTTATCTTTTTGACTCACCACGATTTCTCCGTTCATCTCTATTCATCTCTATGATTATTATAAGCAATTTTTTTCATTTTGCAACTAAAATATAGTTGCTTAATAAAAATGGGCTGGCGCTTAGCACCAGCCCTTTCCTTTATGCGACAGCTTCTGTTTGCTTTTTGCGTGCTTCACACAATGCGTCGGCTATGCCCTGAGTCTCTGCCGCGCCGGCTCCCTCGGCACGGTCGATGATATTCGCCCCGTGCCTCCGGTTCCATAGGTGCCGTAGATGTAAGCGCAGCCTCCGACACCGCCGCTGCAATAATAAACATACGTGGTTTCATGTTATGTACCCCCTTCATGTGATTTCTCGTAATTTACGCGAGCTAGCCCTCTTTTCTTCCTTGTACAAACAAAAATCACGACCATAAAAGCCGTGATTGCTTGACGTTTTCAGTTATTTTGCATATAATAGAGACAGAAACTAGCTAGTACGTGTGGGATTACTCCCAACGATGCTGCCGCCACATAGGGGCTAAACTATGTGGCGGCATTCTTTTTGCCTTTAAGCTATCTCTTTTTTGTGAAAGAGATGGTTGCAATGAGTAAACCGGCTATCGTGAGCAAAAGCATCACAGATTCGTAGTTTGCCATTTGCATCCTCCTCCTTCCATCCTTAGTAGGATTTTCAGAGGGAGCGCCACACGTTTTAGTTTCTTCTCTAAGAAGTATTCTACTACAAAAAGCGCTATTTTTCAAGGAAATTCGGCGCTTTATGCGTAAGCGGACACGTATTTACCCACCCATGCCATGATGAGCGATGATACAGGCGAGAGCATTCACGACAAGCGCGGCTTGCTCATTTTTTAGCTGTTTCTCTGCATATTCAGCGAGTATCTGCGCATATTATTAAAAATTATATGCAGATACTCGGCCTGTCCTCTTGAGTATCTGCATATAAAACGATACAATATATGCAGATACGGAGGGATACCATGAAAAAATTTGATTACTCGTTTTTGAATAACGGTCTGCTCCCGGCAAGGCTTCTGAATCTTACTTCCGGCATATATTCGCTGCGAACAATGGCGGGAACGCGCAAAGAAGAATATGCCAAGGTATTCACCGAACTTGAAGCAATCGCAAGGGTGCAGTCGGTTAAAAGCTCCAATGCCATTGAGGGTATCGTAACAAGCGACGGCCGAATTGCTGCAATCGTCAATCAGCGCAGCGCACCGCTCAATCACAATGAGGCTGAAATTGCCGGATACAGAGATGCGCTGAATGCCATTCACACGGGCTATGAGCATCTTGATTTGCGTGAGAGCGATATTCTGCGGCTTCACGAAATGATGCTGTCACTAACCGGTTATGAGTTCGGCGGGCACTATAAGACAGACGACAATGTTATCATGGAGATTGACGCGGACGGAAACCGTAAGGTGCGCTTTCGCCCGACACCGGCATCAGAAACCGCGAAGGCAATGGAACAGCTTGAGCTTGCATACATGGATGCAAGAAACGACGCTAACATCAATCAGCTACTGCTTATACCGTGCGTGATATTGGATTTTCTGTGTATTCA
>CAZNJN010000119.1:0-6415 GCA_964573365.1 uncultured Oscillospiraceae bacterium | reverse complement strand
CGTCAACGCGATCCATCCGGGCGGTTTCTTCAACAACCAGCCGGAGGCGTTTGTGCGGAACTACAGCGGCAACACGATGCTCGGCCGCCTCGCCAACGGGACCGACCTCAAGGGTGTGATCGTCTTTCTGGCCTCGGCAGCCTCAGACTACCTCGATGGGGCGATCATCCCTGTGGACGGCGGCTACCTCGTAAAGTACTGTCCCGCAAAGCGGATATTGCCCTGATCGGTCTTGCCGTAATGGGTGAAAACCTGGTTATGAATATGGAAGAGAAGGGCTTTACGGTAGCGGTTTACAACCGCAGCAAAGAAAAAACGGAGCGGCTCATAGGCGGGCGCGCCGCGGGGAAAAAGGTGATCGGCTGCAAAAGCTTGGAGGAGCTGATCGCGTGCCTTGAAGCGCCGCGCAAGGTGATGCTCATGGTCAAAGCGGGGCAGGCGGTGGACGATTATTTGGAAAAGCTGCTTCTGCTCCTTGAAAAAGGCGATGTGATCATCGATGGCGGAAATAGCCGCTTTACCGATACGATACGGCGTGCGGCAGAGGCGGAAAGCCGGGGCGTCTATTACATCGGAATGGGCGTATCGGGGGGCGAGGAGGGTGCGCTCAAAGGCCCTTCGCTGATGCCGGGGGGATCAAAGGAGGCGTGGCCGCTTATCAAGCCTATTTTCCAAAGCATTTGCGCCAAGACCGAGGATGGCGCGCCCTGCTGCGCGTATGTAGGAGAAAACGGCGCGGGGCATTTTGTGAAGATGGTGCATAACGGCATAGAATACGGCGATATGCAGCTCATCTGCGAGGCGTATCAGCTTATGCGCGACGCCTTGAAAATGAGCGCGGAGGAAGCGGCAGGCGCGTTTCGAGCATGGAACAAAACGGAGCTGGACAGCTATTTAATTAAAATTACGGGGGACATCCTTTCCTTTAAGGATGAGAACGGGCGCGCCGAGGTGGAGCGAATTTTAGACTGCGCGGGGCAAAAGGGGACGGGCAGGTGGACGGCGGAGGCCGCGCTTGACGAGGGTGTGCCGCTTACCCTGATCTCTGAGGCGGTCTTTTCCCGCTGCCTAAGCGCCATGAAGGAGGAGCGCGTCGCTGCGGCGCGTGCGTTTCAAAAAGAAAGCAAGATCTTTGAAGGCGACAAGGCTGCTTTTTTAGAAGACATACGCCAAGCGCTCTACGCTTCTAAGCTTATATCCTATGCGCAGGGCTTCGCGCTTTTGCGCGCCGCCGCAAAAAGCCACGGCTGGCAGCTCAATTATGGTGACATCGCGCTGATATGGCGGGGCGGCTGCATCATTCGATCCGCCTTTCTCGGAAGAATCAAAGATGCGTATGAACGCAACGGAGAATTGGAGAATCTGATGCTTGATCCGTATTTTAAGGAGCAGCTTGAGCTTTCGCTGCCCGCGTGGCGAAGGGTCTGCGCAAACGGCTTGCTCCTAGGCATGCCCTTAAGCGCAATGAGCGCGTCGCTGTGCTACTTTGACGGCTATACCTGCGCGGTTTTGCCCGCAAATCTCTTGCAGGCGCAGCGCGACTATTTTGGCGCGCATGGCTACGAGCGGCTTGACGAAGCACGCGGAAGCTTTTTTCATACCAACTGGACGGGAGAGGGCGGCGCTACGGCGGCTTCTTCCTATTGTGTATAAGGCGATAGCATAGCGACGCAAGGGAAAAGGGTTCAGGCGTCTTGCATTGGCGCCTGCTTTTTGTTATACTGCACACGTTAAAAACGGCGAAACTAAAATGAAAAGCGGCGATTACTTTGGCATTTAAGCACTTTCTTTCAAGACTGAGTCTCTACTACAAGACTTTTTTCAAATGGCTGTTTTGCGCTGTGATGGTCGGCTTTGCCTGCGGCCTTGTGGGACTGCTCTTTCACCGAATGGTCGATATAAGCGGCGAGCTGTTTGCAAAGTATGGCTATCTGCTCTTTTTTCTGCCGCTTGCGGGCGTACTGATTGTGGTGCTTTATAAAAGACTGCATTTTGAAAACGACAGCGGAACAAATTTTATTTTTGAGGCCGTGCGAAGCGGCGAGCCGGTTCCTCTGCGCATGGTGATGGGTATCTTTTTCGGTACGGTGCTTACGCATCTTTGCGGCGGCTCCTCGGGACGCGAGGGCGCGGCGCTGCAGATCGGGGGCGGTCTGGGCAGCTTTTTTGGCCGTATCATGCATATGGACGATAAAGACATGCGCGTGATGACGCTTTGCGGTATGAGCGCCGTGTTTTCGGCGCTTTTCGGTACGCCCATCACGGCGGCTGTCTTTTGTCTGGAGGTCATCAGCATCGGCGTCTTTTATCATAGCGCGCTCATTCCCTGCCTGCTATCCTCGCTTACGGCATACTTTTTTGCCAAGAGCGCGGGCGTACCGCCGCTGCGCTTTACGCTTTCCTTTGCGCCGGACTCGGCGGAGCTTAGTACGCTGATCAAGGTGATCCCGCTTGCCATCCTCTGCGCTATGCTCAGTATACTCATCTGCGTGAGTCTGCACAACGCGGGCAAGCTCTATAAAAGGGCTTTTCCAAACCCGTATTTGCGCATCGCCGCGGGCGGCGCGCTTGTCGTGCTTCTTACGCTGCTTTTTTCCTCGCGAGATTATAACGGCGCGGGCATGGCGATCATAACGGAGGCGATCGGGGGCAAAGCCATTCCCTGCGCCTTTGCGCTCAAGCTGCTGCTTACCGCTGTGACGCTCGGCGCGGGCTTTAAGGGCGGCGAAATCGTGCCGACCATGTTTATCGGCGCGACCTTCGGCTGCGCCTTTGCACCGCTTTTAGGGCTTGACGCGGGCTTTGGCGCGGCGGTCGGCTTGATCGCGGTGCTCTGCGGCGTCGTCAACTGCCCGCTAAGCTGTATGCTTTTGAGCGTAGAGCTTTTCGGGGGTGCGTATCTCATCTATTTTGCGCCCGCCTGCGCCATCAGCTACATGCTCAGCGGCCGCTTCAGCCTGTATAGCGCGCAGCGCTTCATCTATTCCAAGCTGGAGACCACCTACATTAACGAAAAAGCGCATTGAGGGCGCAAAAAAGCAGGCGCGGGTGAGAACGGCTCTTTGCAAACGCCAAAGCGAAAAAATTACCGCTTGGCGTTTTTTGTTTTTGGCAGCTGCATATGTTTGCGAATAAGCGAAGGGAAGTCGCCATATATAGATAAAAGCAGAAAAAAGAGGGGGAGAGAGCTATGCCCAGACTGTATCTGAGTCCTTCGACGCAGGACTGGAATCTGTACGTCACCGGCCACGGAAGCGAAGAATACTTTATGAATCTGCTAGCCGACGCCATGGAGCCTTATCTGATCGCAAGCGGCATCCGCTTTACGCGCAACGCGCCGGAAATGACGGCGGCAAGCTCGATCGCGCAGGCGAATGCGGAGGAATATGATTTTTATTTGGCGCTGCACTCAAATGCGTCGCCGGAGGGACGCTACGGCGAAAACCGCGGCGTGATCGCCTTCTACTATCCGACGAGCAGCGGCGGCGCGCGGGCGGCAGAGCTTTTTGTCGAGGAGCTCCGGGAAATTTATCCGATCGAGCAGCTTGTGCGCAGCGAAACGAGCACGTCCATCGGAGAGCTCAGGAAAAGCCGCTTTCCCTCCGTACTCCTTGAGCTTGGCTTTCACGATCAGCTTGACGACGCGCTATGGCTCGAAACGAACATAGGCGGGCTTGCGCCGCTGCTCGTGCGCGCGCTGACGCGGTATTTCTATATTCCGTTTCTTGAACCCGCGCCGGTCATGGAGGGAAACGTAAGCACAGAGCAGAGCGATCTTCTTTTGCGCGAGTACCCCGACCCCGATGCGGCGGTGCTCGCCGCCATGCCAAACGGCGCGCCCGTCACGGTCTACGGACAGTGGCAGGGCTGGTATGTGACGGGCTATGAGGAGCTTGTCGGCTATGCGGCGGCGGCCTATATCAGAACCTAAAATAAGTAGCACACAAAGCTTTTTTTGACGCGGAAAGGCCGGGGGAAAAATCCCTTGGCTTTTTGATGATTTTACCCATTGACAAAGCGCCTTAAAGAGTGTACAACATCCTTGCATATGCACGGGACACAAACCGTGTGTACGGTGCATACAAAGAAGTATTAACAGAAAGCGAAGTGATCGAAATGGAAGAAAAGAAGGAAGATAATCCCCTCCCTCCGCCAGTTGGCATTGTGTATAATTTGAAAAAGGGAAGCAACAGCGCGGCGCCGGACGACGAAGCGGAATACGATAATTTGGAGACCGTGCTCGCGATCCAAAATGCGCTTATGACGCATGGCTATCAAGCGGCGCTTTTTGAAGCGGACGACATGCTCCTTGAAAAGCTGCTCAGGCAAAAGCCTAAGCTCGTATTCAATATTGCGGAAGGGCGCGGAGGCCGCGCGAGAGAAGCGCAGATACCCGCGCTTTTGAATATGCTGGGGATACCCTTTACGGGTTCGGATGAAACGACGCTCTGTGTCGCTCTTGATAAGGCGCTTTCCAAACGGCTGCTTTCGACCTATCATATCAAGACGCCGCACTACGCCGTATTTGAACCAAATACGCCGCTGCGCGTGTCGTCGCTGCATTATCCCGTGATCGTCAAGCCGAACGCGGAAGGCTCCAGCAAGGGAATTTCGGAGCTTTGCATCGCGAAAAACGCGCGGGAGCTGAAGGAGCTTGTCCATAGCGACCATATGCTCTACGGCGAGTCCTTTATCGCGGAGGAATATATTGAAGGACGGGAGTTTACCGTTGGAGTTTTAGGCAACGGCAAAGACGCGAAGGTGTTTTCGCCGATGGAGATTCGCTATAAGCAGGCCACGCAGGGCGATTACCATGTCTACAGCTATCAGGTCAAGCAGGATTATAAACGTTATGTGGAGTATAGCTGCCCCGCACAAATTCCCGCCGCCCTTGAAAAAGAAATGACGGCTATGGCGCGGCGCGCTTTTGAGGTGCTTGCATGCCGGGACTTTGCGCGCGTGGATTTTCGCGTAGACGCAAAGGGCGTGCCGTACTTTATCGAGATCAATCCGCTGCCGGGCTTGGCGCCGGGCTACAGCGACTATCCCATGCTGGCGGAGTTTTGCGGAACCTCCTACGACGAGCTTGTGTGCGCGGTGCTTGAAGCCGCGATAAAGCGTTTAGGATTGGAGGCGGAGATCTCTCATGGCTAGAGACTGGGATAATTGGAAATGGCAGTTTTCCCACCGCATTCAAAGCGTAGAGCAGCTTGAAAAGGTTTTGCCCTTGAACGCGCAGGATAAGGCGGACATTGAAAAATGCCTGCAAAGCTTTCGTATGGCGATCACGCCCTACTACGCTTCCTTGATCGACCCGAATGACCCGAACGATCCGATCCGTATGCAGTGCGTCCCCTCCGTGAAGGAGACCTACCCCTGCGAGGACGATCTTGCCGATCCGCTCAACGAGATCGGCGACAGCCCCGTTGCGCATATCGTTCACCGCTATCCCGACCGCGTGCTGCTGCTGGTCACGCTGCAATGCTCCATGTATTGCAGGCACTGCACCAGACGGCGCGTCGTGGGCGAGGAGGATCGCACGATCAGCGAAAAGGCGCTCCAAAAGGCGCTCAGCTACATCCGCGAACGGGAGCAGATCCGCGACGTGCTGATATCGGGAGGCGATCCGCTCACCATGAGCACGGAAAAGCTGGAGCATATCATTTCGTCGCTTCGCGCGATCGAGCATGTGGACATCATCCGGATCGGAACGCGAGTTCCCGTGGTGATGCCGATGCGCATTACGCAAGAGCTTACGGACATGCTCAAAAAATATCAGCCGATCTGGATCAACACGCATTTTAACCATCCGCGCGAGCTTACGGCAGAGGCGGCGAGAGCCTGCGCCGCGATCGTGGACGCGGGCATTCCTCTAGGCAACCAAAGCGTACTGCTGCGCGGCGTCAACGACAACGTGCAGACCATGAAAAAGCTGCTCCTTGGCCTAGTGCATATGCGCGTAAGACCCTACTATCTGTATCAGTGCGATCTTTCCAAGGGGATCGGCCATTTCCGCACAAAGGTTGAGACCGGCATAGAGATCATGCACGCGCTCACGGGCAATATTTCCGGCTATGCGCTGCCCAAATATGTGATCGACGCGCCCGGTGGCGGCGGAAAGATTCCGGTCGGCTATGAGTATGTGATCTCGCGCGATGACTCGGAGGTCATCCTCGAAAACTACAAGGGACTGCGCTACCGCTATACACAGCCCAAGGATATTTAAGGAAAATTCTATAATAAAAAAAGGGGCTGTAGCAAAACAACCCCAAGAAAAACGGAGCCAAGTCGTTGCGAAAGCAGCGACAAAGGCTCCGTTTTCTGGTAAAATTGAGTTGTGAAAAACAATGATTACCAACTAAATTATCGTACAAATGCACGAAATGTGCAACTAAAAATCGACGAGGTATTTGCA
>CAZNJN010000118.1:0-6460 GCA_964573365.1 uncultured Oscillospiraceae bacterium | reverse complement strand
GATTCCCCCGGGCTCCAGGTTCTTACTCAATTACCCAGAACTATTTTACACTAACTGCGCGATGGCCGCCTGATCTCGCAGCTTCTTGCGTTCCGCCTTCTGCGTATACATCTTGGCGTCCGCACGGCTTAAAAATGCGTCCGCGCTCTCCTCCGTTTCCGAATCGTAGATGGAAAGACCGATGCTGATCAAAAGCTGATAGGGCTTTCCGCTTTTTTCGTTGTAGCGGTGAAACTGCTCCTCGATGCGCCCTACGATGCCCTCGGCGTCCGTGTCCTTTTCGCAGCGCGTTACGATCACAAACTCGTCGCCGCCGTAGCGAGCCACAAAATCGCTGCTGCGCGTGCTCTGACGCAAAATAGCCGCGGCGCTTCTGAGCGCGTCGTCGCCTGCGCTGTGTCCGTAGGTATCGTTGACCATTTTGAACTCATCCATATCCGCCATGATGATGTAGGTCTTTTTGCCTTCGTTTGTGCGCAAAATGCAGCCGTTGATGTATTTCATCAGCTGCCTGCGATTGTAAAGCCCCGTCAAGGGGTCTGTGTCGATCTGCTCGTTCTGTACGCCAATAAAAATGACGAGCAGCACCACGGTCGTTCCCGTCCATATAAAGCTGTAGCCGGGTATCCGCATTTGCAGATAGGAGCAAAAAAAGACGACCGCGACAAAGGTAAGCAGGGAACTGTATAGCTTTATATGCAGGTAAAAATCCTTGCGTAATATGACGCGAAGCGCGATACAGATGGCCGGAAAGAGCAGACAAAAGTTGCTCAAAAGCGCGAATGCGTCAATATAGGTACCGCGCGAATAAAGGTTTTGTGCGTCGATGGTATAAAGAAACGGCACAAAGATATTTACGAGGTTCGCCATATAGAGGATGAGCGCGGGCAGGAAAAAAAGAGCGCGATCCTTCATTCTTCTGGCATAGAGCTTGATATCGCAGTAGAGCATCCAGACCGAACAGAAAATAGGCTGAACAAAATAATACGCATAGGTAGCGGCGCGGTTAAAAACGCGCGCCGAAAAGGAGAGACGCCCGTTAGAAAGCAGCATGATACTATCAAGCAGGAGGATGCAGAAATTGCAGAGGATCAATACTCGGAACACACGCATATCCGAAAACTGAGAAACAAGCGTTTGTCTGCGGCTCTTGAAATAGACGATCCCAAGAACAATGCAGGCAAGCGCGTTGCATTCCAGATACATCACCGAAAAGATATCCATGCGCCCTCCAAATCTTATGCCTGCTGCGGCAATGCCTTGTTGGCAATGCACTTTTTCTTTTTCTTCTCGTCATACATGCGTGCGTCCGCCGCCGAAATGAAGGCGTCCGCATTTTTGTATTTTTCGCGATCCCAAAGCGTTAAGCCCATGCTCAGCGATAAGCTGTATCTGCCCCCCGAACCGCGGGAAAAGAGCCGACAGCTCTTTTGAATACGGCGCATAAGCGCGCTTGCTTCGGCAATCGAGTCGCAAAGGCCGATAATCACGAACTCATCGCCTCCGTAGCGCACGATAATATCGTCCGATCCGCTGCACTGACGCAAAATGCGGGAGGTAACAATGATTGCCTCGTCGCCAACACTATGTCCGTACAGGTCGTTGATTTTTTTGAAATCGTCGATATCAGCCATAATAAGGTAGAGCTTTTGCTCGTTGTTCTCGCGCAAATGCTCGGTGATCCCCTCAATATAGGGAAGCAGCTCGCGCCGGTTCAAAAGCCCCGTTAGCGCGTCGGTACGCATATCGTCGCTTTGTACGTTCAAAAACGCGATGAGCATGGAGATGACCGAAAACTGCCATACGGTAGAAAGCCCATAAAATCTAAGCTGCAAGAAGCTTGCAAGCAGCGGCGGGAGCGGGAAAAACAGGAGCGAATGAAGTATACGCCTGTCCTTACGGCTCAAATTCTTTCGCGAAAACGCCTTTGCTACACGCAGCAGCCCGTAAATGAGGCAGCCGTAGAGCTGTAGCATGGAAATAGGAAAAAGCGCGCCGCGGCTATAGACATTGTTCGGGCTGATGCTGAAATAAACGGGCATAAAAATATTGAAAAGCACACCTAGGAGCACCACGCCGCCCACACAAAAATACCAGCGCATCCTTTTTTTCATTTCATCCCGCGGGGTCGAGATCCGGCAGTCGCAGTAGAGGATATAGAGCGGGCCGATGATGGCGCCAAAGGAGTAAAAGAGCAGCATGGAAATAGAGTTGAGATGATAATTCAAAGCGCCGCTCTTTCCGTTGACCAGCCAGCCCAGCATATCCATCAGCACCAGCATAAGATTGCATACGACCATGCCCTCAAATACGCGCTGCTCAAAAAACAGCTTTTCGCCGTGCCGGCGCGTGCTCAAAAGGATGACCAGCAATACCGACGCGCAAAACAGGTTCACTTCGACATAAGGTATCGTAAGCATAGGCCGCTCCTTTTTTGACGAATTTTGTACACTTATATGCTTTATACTCTAGCAGATTGCTTTTGTTATGCAAGCATCATATATCATTGTTTAAGGTTTATTAAAAAACGGATGGTTCTCCATCCGTTTCGAGCTGTATTCCATCTGCTTATCGGCGTTTCCATCAATCGACGACGGCCTTGACTTTTTTCTCAGAACCCGGCGCTGCCTGCGCGATGTTGAGGGCGTGATCGGACACACGCTCGAGATCGGTGAGGATCTCGCAGAAGATCAAGCCGGATTGCGCGTTGCAGGCGCCGCTTGAGAGCCGATCCACATGATTTGCGGCGTATTCGTCGCACTGATCGTCGATCTCCTGCTCCAAAGCCTCGATGCGGCTCATCGCCGTATGGCTGGGACTAAGAAAATGATCGTAGGAAACGTTGATCATTTCCGCAACGTTATCCATCAGCTTTCGCAGCTCCGCGAGCGCTTCGCCGGAAAAAACGATGCTTCGCGCTTCACGCGAGCTTGCGTATTCCGCGATGTTGAGCGCGTGATCGCCGATGCGCTCTAAATCCGAGAGCACATGGTAGGTCTTGGAAAGACGGCGCGCGTCCTGCTCGGAAAGGTCGCTGGCGTTGATGCGCACAAGCACATCCGTAATTTCCTTGTTCAGATAGTCGATGATCTCCTCGCGGTGGTTCACCAGCTCCATATCGATGTCCTTGCTTTCAAAGAAGGCGTAGGACGCCGTCATAAAGTTGTCGCGCGCATAGCGCGCCATGCGCGTCACCTCCGCGTCCACCTGCGCCATCACGACGTTGGGACCTGCGAAGCCGTGGCGGGAAATGTGGACGAGCCTAAGCTCGCCCTGGTCGTCCTCGCCGGGTACGAGCAGGCGTGAAATCTTGACAAAGAGCTTGGAGCAGGGCGCAAGCACGAGCATACAAATTACATTGTAAAGCGTGTGAATGTTGGCGATCTGCCTAAGCGGATTATCCGGCGTAAGCTTTACCACCAGCTCTACAAAAGGAACGCGGCAGAAGGTCAGCAGCAAAAAAAGCAGCGCGCCGATGGTCGAATAGATCACAGAAAGCATTGCCGCGCGCTTCGCGTCCTTTTTTCCCGAGAGACTTGCAAGCACGGCGGAAATGCACGCGCCGATGTTGATGCCGTAGATCAGGGGAGCGGCCTGCGTGGGCGAGAGCACGCCCTGCGCCGCCATGGCCTGCAATACGCCGACGGAGGCGGAGGAGCTTTGGATAAGCGCCGTGAAGATCACGCCCGCGAGCAGACCAAGCACCGGGTTTTGTATACCCGAGAGCAGCTCCTGAAACCACGGCTCCTCCTTCAGCGGCGCCATACCCGTGCTCATCATGCTCATGCCGATAAAAAGGATGCCAAGCCCTGCGATCACCATGCCGATGTTGTTGACGCGCTTGCGCCGGATAAAGCTGATCATCGCTACGCCGACAAACGCGATTACAGGCGCGTATTCGCTCACGTTAAAGGCGATGAGCTGTCCGGTCATGGTCGTGCCGACCTTCGCCCCCACAATGACGCCGACCGCCTGTGAAAGATCCATCAGGCCCGCGTTTACGAAGCCTACCACCATCACGGTCGTCGCGTTGGAGCTTTGGATGATCGCGGCAATTAAAATGCCCACCAACAATCCTTTCAGGGGATTGCGGGTGAGCTTTTCAAGAATTTGCTTCATTTTTGAGCCGGCGATCAGGCTGAGCCCGTCGCTCATCATGCGCATTCCGTAAAGAAACAGCGCAAGACCTCCAATGACGCCTATGATGTCAGATGCCTGCAATTTTCTAATTTCCTAACTTATAAAATCTTTCCGCCCGTCCTTTTTTAGCCGCCGGGCATGATTACGGGTATAAACTCTAAGATTGCCGCAATGAGTCTGTCGGGTTTTTCCTCATGCAGCAGATGTCCTACATTGCGAATCACGGAAAAGCCCGCGCCGCGGATGGCCGCGTGAAAAAGATCGACCTCCTGCGCCTTATGCCACTTATCCTCGCTGCCGTGCAGAATCAGTACGGGACACTGAACCTCACGAAGCCGCGGCAGGATCGGCTGCTCGTCAAAGCTGTGCAGCGACGCGCGAATACAGCGCCGCCCTTCGGGATCGGAGGCGGGCTTGTAGTATTCCTGTATGACCTCGTCGTTGATATTGGTAAGATCGAACACGCATTCCTCCAGAAGCTTGCGAACCGTACCCATTCCGTAAAGACGGCTTGCAAGGCCGCCTAAAAGCGCGCTGTCGATCAGCTTGACGGGCATCGGCATATCCTCCGTCACGCCGCCGGGGGAAAGCAGCACCAGCCGCCCTACCCGCGAGGGATAATCGCAGGCAAATTGCAGCGCGTAGACCGCGCCGAGCGAAAAGCCCGTAAGGTGCGCGGATTCGATTTTGAGCGCATCCATAAACAGGCGCAGCGCCATAGCGTGGGCTTCTACGGTGTAGTCAAAATGCACAGGCCGATCGCTGTAGCCATGCCCGGGAAGATCGACGACGATTACGCGGTAATACTCGCGCAGGCGGTAAAACACCTTTCGCCAGGTATAGCTCGATTGCCCTACCGAATGGATCAGGATAAGCGGCTCGCCCTCGCCCTCATCGGTGTAGTGGATGCGCGTCGCCTCATACTGGATGCGCGGCGGGGGCGTAAAGCCCGGATCGCTTTGCCACTGCGGCGTAGCTTCTTTGGCGGAGGCGGCCTTCGGCATTTCCTCCTCATCTATGCCAAGCGCAGGTACGTCATCAAAGTCAAGCGTATCGTAATCCGCGTTTTCCTGTGCCGTAGCTTCCAGCACGGAAGCGAGCGAAGCCGCAGTCTCGGCAGCCTGCTTCCGCTGCGCGGCCTTTGGCTTTCGCGCGCTTGCGGGAGCGGGCTCGGGGGGCAGCTCTACGGGCAGCATGATCGTGACATACGAACCCGTATGCTCGTTATTGACAAACTTTTTAATTTCTAAAGAAAGGCTCACGCCTGTCCTCCTAACCGGCGAATGGAGACTTACCCCATTCTGTTATTCCATACAAAATCAGTTTATTCTATATTTTTTTGGCTCGAATTGCAAGTAAAGCGCGAGAAATATACGCTTTGTTCACCAAATTGCCTATATTTACCTGCAACAGGAGCGAAAATATATCCTTTCACTTCGCGTCGCGTTCGCGAAAAGCCGGACTGCTTACCGCCATATCCCTGCAAAGCCGTTCGAGCTTTTCAAGGCGGTTGTCGCCCGGTTTTCTGGCGCAGTGCTTCAAAAGGGCAAGCTTGAGCTCGCCGATGCGCGAAGAAGGCGAAAGCCCCGTCCAGCGCATAATGTCCTCGCCCGTGCAGGCAAGCTGCTTTTCGCTAAAAGGAGCGCCTTGTGCCTGCATCAAGGCAAGAATCCGCTTAAAGCGCGCCGCCGTCTGTACTTCTTCGCACAGCGCCGTTCGTCCCGAGCCGTATACGTCCGCCTCGCGCATATAGACAAGGCGAAGGCTCTGCGTATAGCCCCACTGCGCGAAGGTTTCGCGCAGCGTCGATTCCTTTGCGCTGCCCGTCAGGTCATACATGTGGCGCAGGATCAACGAGCAGACCGCGCCGATCGTTTCGCTTGGATAGCGCAGGCGGAGAAGCGCCTCGCGCGCCAGCTCCGCGCCGATGCGGTCGTGGCCGTACATATGTCCGTGCGCCTCCGGAATGCTCTCGTTTCGCTTTTTTGCTTCCGGCTTTCCAATGTCGTGAAGCAGCGCGCTCAAGCGAAGCACGAGCAGCTCCTCCTTTGGCAAAGCAGCGCCGCGTCCGATGAGCGCGCAGGCGTGCAGGCAGTGTCCCATCACGTCGTAAGCATGGTACTGCGCGCGCTGGGGGATATGCGCGCACGCTGCAAGCTCCGGCAGCACGACGCGAAACGCGCCAAGCGCGAACCTGTTGGTCCTCCGCGCCACCTCAGCGACGGCCACTTCACCGCTGAGGCCCGCGTTCCTAATCGCATCCGGTTCGGCCAACGGCCGAATCACGTTCGACGCGAGGTTGTGATGGCTGACTACGAAC
>CAZNJN010000117.1:0-6575 GCA_964573365.1 uncultured Oscillospiraceae bacterium | reverse complement strand
CCTGCATGGCAACGACTTCGCCTTCCATGCCCGTAATCTCGGAAATATGTGTGATGCGGCGCGAGCCATCGCGCAGGCGGCCAACCTGGATGATCATATCGATAGCCGAAGCTGCTTCCTCCTTCGTCATTGTGCGCAGGGGAAAGAGCCTATCGCGAAATTTTGTAAGTCCTACAGGAACAATCGCGACCGAACGCGCGGCGGGATAGAGAGCGTAAAGATCCGACAAGGTTTGAAGCAGCACTTCCTTATCATTCACCTCGGGGCAAAGCACAATTTGCGCGTCAAACCTGAGCCCCTCCTCACGCAGTCTCCTTAAGCGCGGCATGAGCTTGTCCGCTGAAGGATTATTCATCATGCGTTTGCGTATTTCTCCATCACGTGCGTGTACCGATACATAAAGCGGACTGACGCGGCGCTTGATCATCCGTTCAAATTCCGCATCATCCACATTGGTCAGCGTGATGTAGTTTCCCATGATAAGCGATAAACGCCAGTCGTCATCCTTCACATGCAGCGTTTCCCGCCCTCCCTTGGGAAGTTGATCAATAAAGCAAAAAATACAGTGGTTTTTGCAGGGACGCAGCTTGCTCATGAGACTCGTTTCAAAATTCAAGCCCAGCGGATCGTAGGCGTCTTTTTCGATCTCCGCCTCATAGCACTCGCCCCTCTCGTTTTCCAAGACCAAAAGCAGACGCTCATCGGTGGAGAGACTTTCGTAATCGATAACGTCTTCAATCTGCTCTCCGTTGATCGTCAAAAGGCAATCGCCTGCCTGTATGCCCAACTCCTCGGCAATGGAATGAGCGTCTACTTTCAAAATCCGATGTTTAATCATAGCAGGCATATTATACCATGACGCCGCAAGTGAAACAAACAGAAAAAGGGGTCGAAAAATGCCGATACGAAAAAGTTCACGCTCAGTTACAGAAAAGTATGCAGAAAAGTCCAATTCATATGTAACTATTGCAACATATTGAAAAAATTGCATCTGATATAATAATATAAATTCATTCATGGCTTTTTGAAAGGAGCAAATCGATGGAAAAGAAGAATACGTCTTGGAAAAATTATCGATTCCCGCTCATCTTGCTGGGCGCAATTATCATTGGCTGCGTGATCGGCTGCTTTATGGGAGAATCCGCCGTCAAGCTCAAGCCGCTTGGTAACATTTTTCTTAACCTGATGTTTACTGTAGTTGTACCGCTTGTGTTTGTCAGCGTAGCCCGCGCCGTTGGCAGCATGATGGACATGAAGCGGCTTGGTAAAATCCTTGGCAATATGCTCCTTGTCTTTATTATCACAGGCGTTATCGCCGCGATTTTGATTATTTTCGCGGTGAAAGTATTCCCGCCCGCGGAGGGCATGATCGTAGAGCTGACAACAGGCGAAGGCTATGAACCCGTCAGTCTTGCCGACGCGATCGTCGATGCGCTGACGGTGAGCGATTTCAGTCTTCTTCTCTCCCGCTCCCATATGCTCCCGCTGATCGTTTTCTCCATTTTGATCGGCGCCTGCGTCGGCATGTGCGGCGGAAAGGAAACGCCTGTCGGCAAGCTGCTTGACAATTTAAGCGATATTATGATGAAAGCGGTACAGCTTATCATGTACTATGCGCCAGTCGGACTTGCCGCATATTTTGCCGCCTTAATCGGTGAATTTGGTCCACAGCTCCTAGGCACCTACGCAAGAGCAATGGCCTTATACTATCCGCTCTGCGTGCTCTATCTTGTGATTATGTTCCCCGTTTACAGCTACTTCGCCGCCGGAAAGCTCGGCGTTAAGCGCATGTGGTCGTATATTTGGCCTCCCGCCATCACCGCTTTTGCTACGGGAAGCTCGATTGCCACACTTCCTGTCAATTTGGAAGCGTCAGAGAATATCGGCGTATCGAAGGATGTGCGCGAAATCGTACTGCCCATCGGCGCCACAATGCACATGGACGGCTCCGTGCTCTCGGCCATATTGAAGATATCGATTCTTTTCGGCATATTCGGATATGAGTTTTCCGGCTTCGGTACTTATGCGACCGCCGTGGTGATCGCGGTTCTTTCGGGCGTTGTCATGTCCGGCATTCCCGGCGGCGGCTTGATAGGCGAAATGTTGATCGTGAGCCTCTACGGTTTTCCGGCAGAAGCATTTCCCATCATTGCAACGATCGGCTTTTTGGTCGATCCTCCCGCCACCTGTCTCAACGCCGCAGGCGATACCATTGCTGCCATGATGGTCATGCGCCTGATGGAAGGAAAAAATTGGCTCAGCAAGCGCTTGGAAAACAAAGAAAGCGCCGCGTAAGCGTCAAAGCAAAAAATAAGAGGCGAGTTTTCGCCTCTTATTTTTATAGCCTTCTATCTATACCGTACTCCGACGACCGATCTTATCAATACCCAAGGTCTTTTGAAAAATGCTGATAATCTTTGTCGCCCGACCAATCGCCGCCCCAGGTCCAACCGTTTCGGATAAACAGCCGATAACACAGGTCGTCATGGTCGATCTTTCCCGCAAATTCCCAATCGCGATTCGCATAAGCCTCCCCTTCGGGCGGAGCGACCCGTTTCCCGTCGATATATGGGTTAAACAGCGGATTGATGTCGATGGCAGCGCCGTAGCTGTGGCGTGAAAGCTTCTTACTGCCGCTCACCCTGCGGTAATTAAACGCGGAAGTATTATTTGCCGCCATGGAAAGGTTGTCGTCCCCCGGCTCTCCATACTCATCAACGAGCTTTATGGAAGCAAAGGGATAACGGCTGCAATATAACTCGTAAAAGATCTTTGTGACCTCTTTTGCTACTTTTTTGTTGACGATCAGCTCACCCGTATGCTCGTTTCCGTCAAAATCAACATATTCTAATCCGACATATCGTAATTCGTCATACGTTATAGCGCAGTCCTCATTTTCCTCTGGAAAGCTCATCCCTGTTATCCTTTTTTTCAGTGCTTCATCCAGCTTTTGATAGTAGAAGCGTTCGTCCTCCACCGGATAAATTTTATCGCTGTTCGGCTCTGCCTGCGGCGTTTGTTCCATCACTGCCGGAGTATTTGAGGGTGCAAGGAGCATCGCTGTAGGGTGGGGCGTCGATGTTGTCGGTTTTGGGCTTTGGAGCACCTGCGTATGGGTCGGCGCGGGTATATCGACAGGGTTCGCAGGCGTTTTTTCGGCTGCACACCCGGACAGCATAACACAGCAAAGCAGTATTCCGGCCTTTACGCAAAATGACGGCATAGAAGGACTGTAGGCAATCGTAGGAGAGCTATTTTTTGCTGATAGGGTGTTTTTATTCATATGCTTCACTCTCATTAAGCTTTTTCCTTATCATGCGCCACTCGGGCATAAACCGATCCATGTATGCCTTAAAGACGGCGTTATGCTTCCTTTCGTAAAGATGGCAAAGCTCATGGATCAAAATGTAGTCTAGGCAGACTGGGTCCTTTTGTGCAAGCGTAACGTTGATCCAGATTCGTTTTTCGGCAATATTGCAGCTTCCCCATCTTGTCTTCATGTTTTTAATCCGCAACTCATTTGCATGTACGCCGACGATACGCTCACAGCGCGCAAGCGCCTCCGGTATTCTTCTTGTGAGTTCTTCCCGTAAAAACGCATTCAAAAGCGACTGCCGCGTTTGAACTGTGCTTTCTGGCCGTATGACAAGCTGCATCTGATGGTCTTCTCCAAGCGAAACTTCGTTTTTTCTGTCCTTGCTTTCCAAAACGGTCAAAGTATAGCTTTCTCCCCATAGACGAACGATTTCTCCGCTAATGTACCGCGCTTCACGAACCAGCTCGCGTTTATTCTGGTGTTTTTGAATCCATGGCATCTTACTTTCAATAAATGTGTCCAGCGCTTTCTCGCTCATAAAGCTTGGCGCCGATATTCGTACTTCTCCCGTAGCGGGGTAGATACGAATATAGAAGTTTTTAATGCGTTTTTTTTCAAGCAGGATCGTGATCCCGTCCCGAATCAGGATTTGTCCACCAGCAGTCTTTTTCATATTCACAATATACCATAAAGGCAAGACGCATAAAAGCTTACTTTATTGAATATACTCGCTCACAGTGTTATGATACGAAAGTAGACGGAGGTACGAAACATGGAAAGACTGGCTCTCCCCAATGATAAACAGGAACTGAAAGCGCTTTGGGCTTTATGCTTTGACGACTCGGATTCCTTTATTGATTTTTACTTTGATCATCGCTTTTTACCCGACTACAGCGCCGTTTATGAAGAGGCCGGAAAAATCGTAGGCTGCGCCTATGCCTATCCGGTGCATGCCTTTATTCGCGGACGCATTCTTCCCTGCGTGTTGCTCGCAGGCGTAGCGACGCATCCTGATTATAGGCGTCGAGGGATCAGCCATAAAATTTTGCATTTATTGGAAGAAAAGCTTCGTGATGACGGTATTCTTCTCATCATTCACCGTCCTGCCATTCTGGAAACCTATTTTTCCATCGGGCATTTTCCCGTCAGCAGTTCAAAATACCTGCGTTTGGATCAGCTGCATGAAGTACCGGAATGCGACCAATGCTTTGATATAGACATAAAGGGGCAAACAGCCGCACTTTTCGCCTGCTATGCCCGCTATGCGCGCCGGTATTCACTGATGATATCCCGTAGCTGTGCTGATTTTTCGCTCAAAATGACGGATTATCTCAGCGATTATGCCAAATGTATCTCAACCATGAAAGACGGTAAAATAAACGGCTATTGCATTTATTATGAAAGTGAGGACGCCATAACGGGTGAGGAATTTGTCGCAGACGACAATGACACCTACACGCTCCTCTATGAGGGCATGAAGAAACGATCCGCCGGAAAAGAGCTTTTGCTTCGTATGGCGTCTGATTCCTGTCCTGATGCCCCCGATGCCAAGGTAGAGCTCGTGCCAAGATGCGTGCTGGGCGTATGCAACGTTGAAGCCCTGCTTCAAGCCTTATATCCGAGCCTTCGCAAGGACGCAACATTTGCAGTGACAGATGAATTTTTGAAGCAAAACGAAGGAATTTTCACCTTGAGCGGGGAAAGGAGCGGTCATCAGCCTCAGCTTAAAATCCAAGCGGGGAGGCTTTTACAGTGGATTGTCGGCAACAAAACGATGGCAGAGCTCGCAAGTGAAAAAAACGCAGAAATTCTCGATCCGCAGATTGTAGCGCAAATGGACGACATTGGAAAATGTGCCTGCTATGTGATTGATGAATACTGATGTAAAGAGCCGGTTAAGGCTCTTTTTTTCTGCACCCTCTCAGTGAAAAATGCATAGGCTGAATTAGGAGGAGTGAACGATGAAGGAAATATGCGGTGCAGAACTTGTTTATCTCGGCTCGACGATCTCCTTGCAGATGGCCGAGGGTATGGATGATGAGACGTTGGCTGTATATGCCGCCTTATACACGACGATTGGCGATCAGCTGGCCTTAATCCTTACGCTGCGCGTCTAGGCGTATCCGCCTTCGCAGCATCATAGTAAAAAGCTAGATCAATTTAGCTTTTTACTATTTGTATCTGCTTATAGGCTCAATAGAACTATTCGCTTATCCCATTCTTTTCGCATAACAGGAGTCGTTATTTCCGCCGGATGAAGTCTCCTGCGGTTCCAGCAGTACTGCGGATGTAAACAGGTCAAGGTCAACGTTTGTTGAGATTCCATCAATTTTCCCTGTATCACTGTACTGATAGCCCGACCATGCTTTCCACTCATCATCGTCAGGAAGTCCGTAACCGTTATTGTAATCCGCGATCCATCCCGGATAATCGCGATAAGCAGAGTCCCATAGGACACGCGCATGATAAGCGTCCGTGTAAACCATCGGAGTAATGCCGGTAAGCTCTTTTAGCTTTTGTAAGAATGTCAGACCGATCGTATTAATCTGCATGTTGCTCAGATTTCCGTATTTTTCAAAGTCCATGGCCGGTCTTGCGCTGTATGCGGTATTGGCGATTAAAGCCGCAAAGCGGGCTGCCTGTGCTTCGGCCTGTTTGCAGGTCTTTGCGGTGACAAAATAGTAAAAGCCATAACGAAGCCCTGCTTTTCCTGCTTTTGTGTAGTTTTCTTCAAAAAACGTGTCCGTGATATCGTCGCCCTCGCCGGCACGAATATAAACCAACTCGATTCCGTCCTCCCGTACCTTTTCAAAATCGATGTTTCCCTGATAAAAGCTTACGTCGATCCCTTTATATGTGGTATCGCTGCTGGGGTTTAATAAAGCGCCTGCTAGCGATGTATGCAGGCATAACAAAGCCGCAAAAGCAAATGCTATCAGCTTTTTCATACCCATGGTGAGCTTTCCTCCCTTTTTTCTATATAATATGGAAAGAAAGCCTTCATGGTTCGATTTCGTTTTATGTAGCGCGTTTAGCAGAAGAATAGTCGTCGTATAATCGCGCGTCTATGTAGCAGGAGCGCCACCAAACGACATGAAAGGGCTCCGGCAAGCCGGAGCCTCACATTCTTTATGTGTGTCGCTTAGTCTTCGTCGTTCTCGCAGGAGGGAACCATAACCGTGTTGCAATTCGGGCAGGTAAGATCATCGCCGGATTCCATCATATCCGCGTCAAAGTATACCGTTTCTCCGCAAGACGG
>CAZNJN010000116.1:0-6579 GCA_964573365.1 uncultured Oscillospiraceae bacterium | reverse complement strand
CTACGAGGGCGGCGAAACGGAAATCTATTCCATCCCCCTTGACGAGCTTTACGGCGTCAAATATCAGACCAGGGCGGAAAACAGCGAGGAAGCAAAAAAGGCGGCGATCGACGCGAAAAAGCTCTACGGCGAGGAAACGGTCGAAAACGCCAAGATCCTTACGGAGCTTAAAAGCGAAAGCGCCGCGGCGGACAATGAAGCCTACATCCCCGAGCTTGACCTTCGCACCGCCGGCGACACCCGCATGGAGATCACGCTTGAAGGCAAGCGCTTGAGCGTCGTTTGCAACGGGACGACGGCGGTAGAGCAAATGGAGGTAAACTGTCCCGATCGGGGCTATGTTCTGCTTGAATCGCGCTGCGGCTCCGCCGAGGGCGGCTACAGTCAGCGCAATCTCGCCGACGACGTCTACGACGCGGTGATTGAAAACCTTTTGATCACAAGCATAGACAAGGAATCCACCTATTACGACTATCTGCCCTCCAAATGGGAGCTTTTCAAGCTGAAAGCCTCTACGGGCTGGGATACCATCGTTGACTGGTTCATAGATAATCTATAAGGCCGGTCGGAAACGGAAGAAGATGCAAAAGAAACCTACCGCGCTCATCGCGCTGCTTTTATCGCTCCTGCTCCTCGCCGCCTGCGCGCCCCTGCCCGCTTTGGAAGGCCCCTTGGCGACGGCTTCGGCTTCGCTCTCCGCGTCCGAGGCGGATCATGCAGATCCCATCGCGCCGTCCGCGTCCCAAGCGTGGCTGCTTGAGGGCGAGCGCCCCTATTCCGCATGGGCGGTCTATTGGAGCACCGAGGATGTGATAGACGAGCTTTCCCCCATTGCGGACAGGCTAGGCATACTCAGCTATTTTGAAGCATATTTTCTTGCGGACGGAAGTCTGTTTTTACCCGAGGAAACGACTTTGCTCTATCAAGCGGTAGAAGCTAGGTTTGAGGGGAATCGCTGGAAAAGCTATCTCACCTTCGTCAACGATCTCAAGCTGGAGGACGATACCTTTTCCCTCAAGGACGTCGGTCTTCTCGATCCGCTTTTCCAAAGCGAGCAGGCAATGGACGCGCACATCAAGGCGCTTGTCTCCTTCACGCTCGAGCAGGGCTTTGACGGAATGGAAATCGACTACGAGGCGCTGCGGAAGTCCCCTTCGCTCTACGAGCCCTTCACCCGCTTTCTTTCACGCCTTTACGACGCGTGCGAGGCGGAAAAGCTCGGTCTTCGCGTGATCCTTGAGCCTTCCGTCCCCTGCGAGGAATACGCCTTCCCACAAGGCCCACAATACGTGCTGATGTGCTACAATCTGCATGGAAGCCACAGCGATCCCGGGCCGAAGGCGGATTACGAGTTTTTTGACGAGCTGATGGAAAAAAGCGCGTATCTTCCCGGCGATACGGTTTTTGCTCTGGCAAGCGGCGGCTATGACTGGGTTGAGAGCGGCGACGCCGAGCAGCGCACCTTAGCGCAGGCCTGTAAGCTCTTTGACGAGCGCGGAAAGGGCCGCATGATCCGCGACGCTGCAAGCGGCACGCTCGCCTTCCGCTATACGGATGAGGACGGCGCGCTGCATACCGTATGGTGCGCCGATCTCCATACGCTTGCCCTTTGGACGCAGTATTTCAAGAAAGCCGGCCATGCGCGCCTCGCCTACTGGCGGCTGGGCGGCAATTTCGCGCAGACGAAGCAGAGCGGGTCAATCGCGCCGTAAGGGGCAGCTTCAAGCTCTCGCTTAAGGCGCTTTGCAAAAGCCGAGTCGCCGCCTGCGCGCGTGGGGGGACGATGAGCTGCGCCTGCCTTGCGCCCCGTTTTTGAGTCACTATAGAAGGGAGTCTCTTTGCTATGAAACGATGGAATGCGCTGCTTTTGCTGCTCGCGCTTTGCCTGTTTGCTACGCTGCTTCCCGCGCCGGCGCGCGCAAAGGCGGACGACGGTTTATTTGAGAGAACCGTTTTCTTCGGAGATTCCTTGACTGTCGGCCTTGCGGATTACGCCAAGGCGCGAAGGGACGCGGGTGAAGCCTGTCTAGCGGGCGCGCAATTCTTAGCTAAGATCGGCTACAAGGTTCAGGACAGTCTCCAAAGCGATGCTTTCTTAGAGCATCCGCTCTATCATAACAAAGCGCAAAGCCCGTTTAAGAGCTTGAGCGCGATGAAGCCAAAGCGCGTATTTGTGCTCTTAGGCGTGAACGACGCCTTTATGGAGGTATCTACCGTCCTAAGCAATTACGACGCGATGCTCCGCAAGCTGCGCGCGGCGCTCCCCGAAAGCGAGCTGGTGCTTCTCGCGCTTTTGCCGATGCACCAAAGCCGCGAGGACGGCGAATACAGCAACGATAAGCTTAAAAGCATCAGCGCGGGCATACAGGAGCTTGCCCAAAGCTGCGGCGCCAAATTTGCGGACTTTTCGGACGCGCTTAGAAACGAACAGGGGGCTTTAGGCGACGCCTATACCAGCGACGAATATGTGCATCTCAACGACGCCGGCTATGCCGTGCTGCTAGAGCAGCTTAACGAGTATGCCGCCTTTTCAAAAAGCGCGGGCGACAAGCTCCGCGCCCAGGTCGCCATGGGCAAGGTATGCGCCTACGGACACAGCTCACCCTCAAGAAAAGGACGCATCCTCGCGCGGCTCAAGCCCGGCTATGAGAGCGATACGCTCTCAAGGCACGGGGCGTGGTATGAGCTTGCATACGAGGGACAAAACGTATTTGTCCATCAGGACGATCTGCTTTTTAGCGGCTCTCTTGCCCTTACGCTAAGCGAGGACTGCGCGTATTACGAAAAGCCGGAGAGCGGCGCTAAAGAGAGCGGCGGCTATGCAAGCGGCACAACCGTACCGCTTAGCGCCTCCTACTACAGCGTAAACTATCTGGAGGTGCTTGATCGGGGAAACAAAACCTACATACGCAAGGACGCGCTCGAACTTGGCGCTTTGAGCGCGGCTACGGGCGAAAACGCGCCAGCCTAAGGCGCCGGCGCAGAAAGAGTATTGGAACAGGGTAATTCAGAAAGGTATCAGGCAAAAAATGCGTAATTCGGGAAAGCCGAAAAAGTTTATCAATTTCCGCACGCAGATGAGCATTCTGCTTGCGATCGTCACGGTAACTGCAATCGTTTTCGTCGTCCTGTTTTTTCTTAGACGCGACGCGGAGTATCGCAGCTCGCTTGCCGCGCCTCTCTATGACGCGAGAACCGATACGGCGCAGGCGCTTGAAAAGCTGGGCGAGGGCAAGGCGGAGCTTGTTACGCGAACGGAGGAGACAAAATATAAGGTCAAGCTTGCCTTTTCGGGCGTTTCCAGCTACGAGATCATGCACCAGATCCTCGATCAGCTCGATCAATACGACATGAAGGCGGTATTCTACCTTTCGGGCGTAGACGCGGCAGAGTCGGGCGATATGGTAAAGGAGCTGCTCGCGCGCGGGCATCAGCTCGGTACGCGCGCGCTGCATGGCGAGCAGGCGCTTGAAACGATGCCGCAGGAAGCGCTGGTGCAAAGCCTTTGCGAAGCAAACGCTATCATGCGCGACGTCGCGGGCGTGATCCCCGGCTCCCTCAAAAGTCTTAATACCGACTATACCGAAGGCGTACTTGAGGCCGCCTATGCCTGCGGCATAAAAAGCGCGGTCGATACGCCCTATAACCTTGATATGCTCAGCTTTTCCTCCTATTCCTCCGTGCTCCGCTATATCAACAGCCGGGAGCTTGGTTCCATCGTTTCAATGAACATCAGCGAGGAGCTGGAGGAGGAGGCAAAGGAGGAAAAGAGCGAAGAAGCGAAGCCCGCGGTCGATATGCAGGAGGAGCTCCCGCCCGATACGGATCATGTGGACATGAACCTGCTTTCGGACAACGAGAAAATTCTGCTCATCAGCAAATGGCTGATACAGGCGAACAAAGAGGCGGACTATCTGGAGGAGACCGTAGAACTGCGCGAGCAGAACGGCGGCGCGCTGCGCGAGCCGGAGCGCACCATCCACACCACGAAAAAGGCGGCAAGCTATGTTTTTTCCGGCGTTTCCAGCGACGGCGAGCTGAAGCTTCTCCTTGACGCGCTCGACGAGGTGGGCGCCAAAGCAAGCTTTGCACTTACTAGGGACGAAGCGGACAAAGCGCCTGAGCAGCTTTCGCTCATCCTTTCGCGCGGCCATGAGATTTTGCCGCGTCTTGTACTCCAAAAGGGAAACGACTACTACACCCTTTGCTCGCGCATGCTGCTTGAAACGCGCTACTTTACCCAAACGCTGGAGTGTCCCGATACGGGCTGCATCGCCATTCTTTCGGAGGCAAGCGCCGCCGCAAGGGAGGCGGCAAGCGCCGCGGGGCTGAACATCGTCTGCTACCAGAACAATCTGTTGCAGGAGGAGCATAAGGACGAGACCGATCCCGAAAAAATACTTTCTCAAATTTACGGCGCGCGCCTTGCTACCTTTTACCTTATGCGCGGGCAGATTCTGCGCTTTGACCGGGGCGTATACACCAACGAAGCGACGCTTGGCGAGCTTGTTAAGGCGGTGAGCCGCCACAGCTTTTATTCACTCGAAAAGGCGACGGATATCCTAAACGACACAGAAGATCTCTACACCTATCCCGTACCGGAAAGCGAATGGCTCAAGGGTACAACCGATATTGCGCGCGGTCATTTCCCCACGAGCGAAGCGCAGATGGAGGCGATCGCGCACAGATACATCGGCACGCCCTCGGCGCGCTACAGCGATAACCTCCCCGGCTTTACGGACGACGAGCGCGGACGCATCAACCGCGCGGGGCTGGTGGAAACAAAAGACCGCGTCGCCTTTCTCACCTTTGACGACTGGGGCTCGGACGCTTCGATCACAAAGCTGCTCGACGTAATGGAAAAGCACAACGTGCTCGGCAGCTTTTATGTGGTCTCCGGCTACGCGATCAACAATCCCAACCTGCTTCGCGCCATCGCGCAGGCAGGTCACGACGTCGGTTCGCACACGAACACGCACTTTCAGCTTGCCGTCGATTCCGACGGCGATATGGTCTATTCCTCGCTCGACCCCGTTACGCTTGACGCGCTGCGCGAGGATGTGCTTGAAAGCTGGTATACGCTTGCAAGCGTGATCGGGGATATGGAGCATGAGGGCGTACCCTCTCTTACGCCTATTCTGCGTCCCCCTACGCTCTCCGTCAGCCGCGAGAGCATGGGCGCGGTGCTAGACCTTGGCTTTAGCTACATCGTTTCGGGCAGCTATTCCACCCACGATTACGAGGAGGACGATCCCGAGCAGCTTTACAAGGATATCAAAGCGAACCTTAAGAGCGGCGCGATCATCGTGCTGCATATGTCCGATACCGCCGCCCACACCGCCGAGGCGCTCGAGCTGCTTTTTAGCTACAACGAGTCGCTTCCCGACTCCAGAAAGTACGCTTTTTTGCCACTTAGCAGCTATCTTGACGGCAGCTATACCGTAACGCCCGCATATTAAACGCAAAAATCGCGCGCAAGGCTAAAGACCGGACTGTGTCAAAAGGGTAAACAATCCCGCATACAGACCGGTCTTTTTCTTCTGCCATGTTTACTTTTTTTCCCTTTGTGGTAAGATAAAAGCAGTTTTACAAGGGAGGAAATGATTCAACATGAAACGCAAGGCAACAAAAATACTGTCCCTGCTCTTATGCGCGATTTTCCTTTTCGCGCTTTGCCAGACGGCTTTAGCCGCCAATATCTCCTACTATATGGCGGCGACGAAGACGACGCCGCTTTACAGCAGCGCGAGTACCAGTGCAAGCAACAACGGCACGCTCAGCGCCGGCGACGTCATGGGCGTCATCAGCGTAAACGGCGGCTTTTATTATGTGTACATCGGCGGCCGCTACGGCTATGTGCTTACTTCCGACTGCACCACCACCTCCTCCACCACCATCACCTCTCCATCTACGGTGAGCAAGTATCTAAGCACCGTTGTGAGCACCTACCTCTACTCAAGCGCGACGCTTGGTGCAACGTACTATACCTCTATCCCCGCCGGAAGCAGCGTGGCGATCCTTTCGACGAGCGGCGATTTCTATACCGCGCTTTATAACGGCTACACGGGCTATGTCCCTGTCTCCGCCTTCTCCGCCGCCTCCGGTACGGTGCTCTATTATCTCACCACCGGCTCTTCCGCCTCGCTCTACGCGACCGCCTCCACCACCGGAACCGTCTACGCGACGGTCATCCCGGGTGCAAACGTCGGTATTATCCAGAGCTATGACAACAGCTTCTACAAGGTCTTTTACGGTAACTATACCGGCTACATGCTTAAATCCGCCTTTACGGGCTTTGCCACCAACAGCACAACCATCACCCCCGCCACCTCCGCCTACGGCGCGGTCTGCTATGGCTCGGTCGGCGCGAACACTGCGCTGCTTTCCACCCCCGGCGGCGCGACCATATAAGAACGCTAATTTTGATACAGTGAGTATCGAGGTTAGCGTTCTTATTATATGCCTAAAAACGGCTTGAAATAGGGCTTTTTCGGCACTATTCTATTCTCTTTACGCCGCCAGACTTCCGCTGAACATCTGTGATTTTCTACGAATGAGCGCCGTTCCATATACCCGCGC
>CAZNJN010000115.1:5920-6647 GCA_964573365.1 uncultured Oscillospiraceae bacterium | reverse complement strand
TGGGAAGCTCAGGATTCCATCATCACCTTCGGCAAGCAGCTTGTGGAAGCGGGCATCGCGACAGAGGCCGAGCTTGAAGGCGTCAAGGCAAAGATCAGCGAGGATATGCTGCGCAGCTTTAAGCTTTCCATCGATGATAAAATCAGCCCCCGTATCGACATCTTCGGCGCACAAAAGGATTTCATCGGCAATCTCATGTTCTCCAACGAGCATATCCGCTCCATGGAGGAGGGTCGCAAGAGTGACGTCACTCTCCCCAAGGAGGAATGCCCCCGCGTACAGCAGCTCGCCAAAAAGAGCCGCAAGGCGCTTGACGAAAACGGCAAGCCCGTTCCCAAGGCGCGCGTATACCAGCTCCGCGACGGCATTGCGGAACCCATCATCAACAAGTATTACGAAGATCCCACGCTCATCAGCTTCGGCGAGGATGTGCGCGACTGGGGCGGCGCGTTCGCGGTGTATCGCGGCATGACCGAAGCCATCCCCTACAACCGTCTGTTCAACAGCCCCATCGCGGAAGCCGCGATCGTCGGCGGCGCGGTCGGCTACGCCATGATGGGCGGCCGCGTGATCGGCGAGCTGATGTATTGCGATTTCCTCGGCCGCTGCGGCGACGAGCTGTTCAATCAGCTTTCCAAGTGGCAGTCCATGAGCGCGGGCATGATAAAGATGCCTGTTATTATCCGCATGAGCGTCGGCAGCAAATACGGCGCGCAGCACTCACAGG
>CAZNJN010000115.1:4459-5910 GCA_964573365.1 uncultured Oscillospiraceae bacterium | reverse complement strand
GACTGGAGCGCGCTTTGCGCCCATATCCCGGGACTCAAGGTCGTGTTCCCCGCAACACCCTATGACGCAAAGGGGCTTATGCAAAGCGCCATCAACGGCACCGATCCCGTGATCTTCCTTGAAAGCCAGCGCATCTACGATGTCGCCGAGCAGTTCCATACCGAGGGCGTACCCGAGGAGGAATACGAAATCACCATCGGCGATCCCGACGTCAAGCGCGTAGGCAAGGACGTCACCATCCTCTCCATCGGCGCTACGCTCTACCGCGTAACGAAGGCGGCGGATATCCTTAAAGAGAAATACGGCGTAGAGGCCGAGATCATCGACGCGCGTTCGCTCGTTCCCTTCGATTACAGCAAGGTTATCGAGAGCGTAAAGAAGACCGGCCGTATCGTCATCACCGGCGATGCCTGCGAGCGCAATTCCGTCATGCGCAATTTCGCCTCCAACATCGCGGAGCTTTGCTTTGACTATCTGGATGCGCCTCCGGTCGTCGTTGGCGCCAAAAACTGGATCACCCCCGCCCATGAGCTTGAGGACGCCTTCTTCCCGCAGCCCGAATGGATCGTGGACGCCATTCACGAGCGCATTCTTCCGCTGCCCGGTCACGTTTGCGGCCACAACTGCACGGAGCTTGAGCAGATCCGCGAAAACAAGCAGGGTATCTAAGGAAATTGATCGCCTTAGGCGTCACGGCTGAAAAAACGAACGCCGGAAAGCAGCAAAACCGCTTTCCGGCGCGTACATGAGCATGGCTTTTATGCCACTATTCGTGTAAAATAAATATGTATGCCGATTTTGACGCCTCAAAGCGTCCGGAAATTTCATCAATAAAGGAGATCCGTATGCAAAAGATTGATCAAAGCGTCGTCACGACGATGCGTGTGCTCGCGGCGGAAGCCGTACAGAAAGCCAACAGCGGCCATCCCGGTCTGCCCATTGGCGCAGCTCCCATGGCTTACGCCCTCTGGAAGCAAATGAAGCACGATCCCGCCGACCCCAAGTGGCCCGGCCGCGACCGTTTTGTGCTTTCCGCAGGACATGCCTCCATGCTGGAGTATGCGCTTTTGCACTGCTTCGGCTATGATCTTCCCATCGAGGAGATCAAAAACTTCCGTCAATGGGGCAGCAAAACGCCCGGACATCCCGAATACGGTCACACCCTCGGCGTCGAGACCACCACGGGTCCCTTAGGGCAGGGTTTTGCGACCGCCGTGGGCATGGCGATGGCGGAAGCGCGCATGGCGGCGCACTTTAACCGCGAAGGCTTCCCCGTTGTGGACAACTACACCTACGCCTTGACCGGCGACGGCTGCCTGATGGAAGGCGTGTCCGCCGAAGCAGCCTCCCTTGCGGGTACACAGAAGCTGGGCAAGCTGATCGTGCTTTACGACCGCAACCTTATCACCATTGAGGGTTCCACCACCATCGCCTTTACCGAGGATGTCGGC
>CAZNJN010000115.1:0-4449 GCA_964573365.1 uncultured Oscillospiraceae bacterium | reverse complement strand
GTGTTATCAACAAAGACTTGTGTAACAAGTGCTACTTTTGATGAAGATATTGCTAAGCGCTATGAAGCTTACGGCTGGCAGGTGCAAAATGTAAGCGACGGCGAGGATATCGACGCGATCGCAAAGGCGATCTCCGCCGCCAAGGCCGAAAGTGAAAAGCCCTCGCTCATCATCGTTCGCACAGAGATCGCGCACGGCACGCCCAAAGCGAGCAAGTCCAGCGCGCACGGCGAACCGCTTGGCGAAGAAAACATTCAGCTTATGAAGAAATTCTATGGCTGGGAGCATGAAGAAGCCTTCTTTGTGAGCGAGGACGTAAAGTCCTTCGCAGAAGCCGTCCGCGCGCAGGGAAAGAAGGAGCATGACGCCTTCAACGCCATGTGGGAGAGCTACAAGGCGAAATATCCTGAGCTTGACCGCGAGTGGGCGCAGTGGCACAGCAGCGAGCTGCCCGCCGCGCTTGAAAACGACGAGCGTCTTTGGAAGTGGGAAAGTCCCGCCGCGACCCGCGCGACCAGCGGAACCGTCCTCAATATCCTTTCTGAATATCTGCCCAATCTGTTCGGCGGCAGCGCCGATCTTGCGCCCAGCAATAAGACGGAGCTTAAAGGCAAGCCCTTCTTCACCAGTGAGGATCGGGATGCGCCGAATATCCATTTCGGTATCCGCGAGTTTGCCATGGCCTGTGCCTGCAACGGCATCATGCTCTACGGCGGTCTGCACGCGTACTGCGCGACCTTCCTCGTATTTGCCGATTATCTCAAGCCCGCGCTGCGCCTTTCCGCGCTTATGAAGCAAAACGTGCTTTATGTGCTCACGCACGACAGCATTGGCGTAGGCGAGGACGGCCCCACGCATCAGCCCATTGAGCAGATCGCATCCCTTCGCGCGACGCCCGATACGCTCGTGTTCCGCCCCGCGGACGGCAAAGAGACCTCCGCCTGCTATCTTGCCGCGCTCAAGAGCGGTCTGCCCTCCGTGATGGCGCTCACAAGACAGAATCTGCCCCAGTATGAAAACAGCGGCAAAGCCGCGATGCGCGGCGGTTATGTGCTGCGTGATTGCGAAGGCAGGCCGGATGTGATCCTCCTTGCAAGCGGCAGCGAGGTCGAGCTGTGCATGAAGGCGGCGGAAGCCCTGCAAAAAGAAAAGCTCCATGCGCGCGTGGTTTCCATGCCCTGCACCGAGCTTTTCGATAAGCAGGAGGAAAGCTACCGCGAGTCCGTCCTGCCCAAGGACGTGCGCGCCCGCGTAGCCGTGGAGGCCGCGACCTCCTTCGGCTGGCACAAGTATGTAGGGCTTGACGGCAAGTGCATCACGCTCGATCATTTCGGCGCTTCCGCGCCGGCGGGCATCCTCTTTAAGGAATTCGGCTTCACGGTAGAAAACGTCGTGGCAGCGGCCAAGGAGCTTATGGCTTGATTTTTGCCCCGCGCCGCGGCGCTTGACGGGAAAGGATTTGACACTTATGCAGCGTGAACGCATCCAGAAGATACGAAACTATATCGACGCGCACGGCGAAGCCGGCGTAAGCGAGCTTTTAGAGATCTGCGACGGCTGCTCAAATATGACGCTATGGCGCGATCTTAAAAAGCTGGAGGCCGAGGGCGCCATCCGCCGCACGCGCGGCGGCGTGATCGCCATGCGGCTGATCCAGCCCGATCTTGAGAGCGTCTACAGCCAGCGCGCCATGGAGCATACCGCGCAAAAGCAGGCGATCGCGCGTGCGGCGGCGGCGCTTACCCATTCGGGAAGCTCGCTGTATCTGGATGCTGGCACAACGGTGATGGCGGTAGCCAAGGTACTGCCCGATCAGCACTACACCATCATCACAGGCTCCATCAACACCGCCTTAGAGCTTTCTCAGCGCAGGTACTGCGATGTGTTTTTGCTTGGCGGTCAGCTCAGTCCCAATACGCTTTCCTGTTCCGGCGCGCAGGCGGAGGCCAATCTGGAGGGCATGAATATCGATACCGCCTTCATGGCGGCAAGCGGCTTTTCGCTCGCCTCCGGCTTTTCCAACGGCAGCCAGGCCGAATGCCAGCTCAAGCGCAAGGTAATCCAAAAGGCGGCGCATATCGTCCTTTTGATGGACAGCTCAAAGCTCGATAAGAACCTGACCTTCACCTTCGCCTCTTTGCGCGACATCGACGTATTGATCTGCGATCAGGAGATGAGCGAGGATATCAAACGGGCGGCAGAGGAGAGCAGCGTACAGCTCATCGTGGCAAAATAAAGTAAAAAAGACCGGTGCGAAAAAATCGCGCCGGCCTTTTTTTGATCGATTAAAAATAACTGACCTTGATTCGTTTTCCCATTTTTTTGAGACACTCGGCAAGCTCGTCCACCAGCCGCATTTTTATGCTGAAGTTGATCGGCAGATCGGGGTTCTGGTGCGCGGGGTTTACGGCTCTGCCTACAAAAAAGTTGATGTCGGTCGCATCCTCAAAGAGCATACGCGCGATGCGCGATGCGCCGTCGCGGTTCATGCTCCAGTATTTATAGGTTTCGTTGTCCTCCAGATAGTCTTTGGCATAGGTGAGCACCTTGTTGATGGTGATGATCCCCTCTGTCACCAGATCTACGCCGTCGATCTCCGCAATGGGCGGCACATCCTTATCCAGATATTCCATCTTCGGGATCAAGGGCTTGTCGAGATACTCCGCCGCGATGGAGGCCGTTGTGCCGCCGCAGATGATATGCTTGCCCGCCTTGGAAAAAAAGAGCGACATCATCTTATGACAGTCCTCGCGGTGCGCGGGCGGCCCGATCAAGAGATTCACGCTTTGACGCTTGCGTATTTTTACCACGCAGGCGGTGGCGTCGTCGCCCGGCTGCGCGGCGTAGAGGCTGTAGCACTCGTCAAGCAGGATGGTCGTCAGCGTCTTAGCCGTATAGCCTACGTCAAAAAAGGTTTTGAGAAACTCTATGATGTCCTCGCGCTTCCATCCAAGATTCATCGTCTTGCCGATGCCCGCATAGGGTACGCCGTCGCTCATGGTTACAAAAAGATCGCCCTCTTGAATCGGTATGCGGGATTTGAGGATGGTCTTGCCCTCAATGCTCAAGGTTTCAGTGGGGTAGTCTACGTTTTCTCCCGCTCGAAGCAGGATCACCTTCGGGTTGTCGTATTGGATGATCTCAGCTTCTTCATTTGGTGAAAGACGCAGGATCGTGAAGGTGGAATAGGCGACCTTCCGCACCGAGCATACCGGCAGCGTGGAGGCGATGGTGGAAACGCATTCCTCGATAGAAAGCCGCGCCGCCATCATGGTGGAGATGATCTTCGCGGTCATGGTGGAAAGGATGTTCGCCTTTACGCCGCTGCCCAGTCCGTCCGCTAAAACGATGATCGTTTCACCGTCCTCCTGATTGACGACGTCCACATGATCGCCGCAAAGCTCCTCGCCGTATTTATACAGGCTGTTGTAGCCGATGTCCGTGCAAAGGTCATGCATCTGTAAGCGACTCCTTCAGCTTTGTGAGCGCGATCTTCGTTTCGGCGGTCGTCTCGCCAAGGAGCGAGGCGATCTCCTGCACGATGCGCATTTGCTTTTCTATGACCTTATCCGCTGTTTCGATGGTCTGCTTGTTGAGCGTGTCCTTGCTTTCCCGAAGATGCTCCTCCTCCGTGATGTCGGTGATCATACAAAGGAAGGTGTGAAACATCCGGTCATACACGATCGTTTCTTCGATGTACTTATCATATTCGGCAAGATAGACCTTTTTGTTGCGAAGGCTCTTGCCCTTGCGGCGTACCTCCATAAAATCGGTGGGATCGAGGATGCGCACGACCTGCTCCCCGATCACATCAAAGGCGTTTTTGATGTTGAGAATCTCCAGCGCTACGGGATTGATCTGCTGCACCTCAAGCACGTCGTTGAGCATCAGAATACCGTTTGGCGTATTCTTGAGGATGTTATTCATCGACGTTTCCGCCTTTTCACGAAGGAAGGGCGTACACATGGTAAGGTCGGCTTTGCCAAGATAGATCGCCACCGCCTTTTCGCGGCAGGTATTATAGCCGCAGCTCCCGCAGTTCAGCTCATCCTCCGGCGATTCCTTGCCAAGCTGGCGGAGGATATCGCGGATCTCCACCTCGGAGGGCTGAATCGCGTCGTTGTGCAGCGCCTGAAAGGTTCTTGAGATGCTGTCTTCACTTGGCGTTTCCACTGGATAGTCGTTACTCCCCGCATATTTTGCGACGTTGATATAGTCGCGCACGGAGCTTTGGTGCTTTTTGCTGAGAACCGGTCCGCCCGAGCAGCTCCCCCGGCAAATCGACATTTCCACAAAGCAGCTTTGCATCCTGCCCGCCGCGATGTCGCCTAGCGCGTCGATGCAGTTTTGCTGCCCGTCCACGCTCACATAGCTGTAGCCCTCCGCGTCGCAGTTCATGGATTTAAGGATGCCGCCCGCCGTCGGAAAAATTCGGGTGCGGCTGCTTTC
>CAZNJN010000114.1:0-6744 GCA_964573365.1 uncultured Oscillospiraceae bacterium | reverse complement strand
GTGAATTTGCAGATTGCTGGCTTAATAACACCTCTTTATTCAGAGGTTCCTTAGCTTTCCCATCCTTGCGACGCTCGGACATACGATGCATCTATTTGGCAATATTGAGCTGCTCGGCTTCGGCCTTTTCGGCGCGATGCTCTGCTTTATGCTCACGGTTACGCATCTTGGGTACTTCGATTCCGTGCAGGCGGCGACCAACAACGTGCTTGAATACGGTAACGAGGGCTTGATCGTGGTGTCCCTTGAGGGGGAGATCCTCTATAGCAACCGCCTAGGCAGTACCATCTTTCCCGGCGCGCGCGTGCACGCCATGGTATCGGGCGATGCGGAGCTCTCGCGTGTATTCTCACAAGGCGGGGGAGAGATCAGCGCGGGGGAATCGACCTATTCGGTGCGTGTGGAGGAGATCAAGGAATTTGACAAGGTTCAGGCACGTATGCTTTGGATGATCGACATGACGCAGTACTACGCCTATACCGACGAGCTCAAGCGCATGAGCGAGCTTGCCGAACGCGCCAACAGCTACAAAAGCGCGTTTCTTACCAATATGTCCCATGAGATTCGCACGCCAATGAACGCGATCCTCGGCATGAACGAGATGATCCTTAGGGAGAGCGAACAGGACAGCGTGCAGGAATACGCCCATAATATCGACAGCGCCGGCAGGACGCTGCTTTCCATCATCAACGATATTCTCGACATTTCAAAGATCGAATCGGGCAAGCTCGAGATCATAAGCGCCCGCTATGAGATCAGCGCCGTGCTCAACGACGTCATCAACATGACCTATCAGCAGGCGCACAATAAGGGACTTTGGTATAAGGTGGAGGTCGATCCGGATATCCCGTATTTGCTGATCGGGGACGAGGCGAGAATACGGCAGGCGCTTCTAAACGTCGTCAACAACGCCGTAAAATATACTCAAAAAGGCGGTCTTACGCTCAAGGCCTCCTACCAGAATACGGACGACGCGCACGCGATTAAGCTGGTCTTTACCGTGACGGATACGGGCGCGGGCATTCGCGAGGAGGATCTTCCGCGCCTGTTCAAAAACTTTGAGCGGCTGGATTTAGCCGCCAACCACGCCATCGAGGGAACGGGGCTGGGGCTTAGCATCACCAAGCAGCTTGTTGAAAAGATGGGCGGCTATGTGCTGGTGGAAAGCATTTTCGGGGAAGGCTCGATCTTTACCATCGTGCTTGACGCGCGGGTCGAGAGCTTTCAGCCGATCGGCGAGTTTACACAGGCTATGCATTCGATGCAGACAAGCGTGAAGCGTGAAGCGCACGTAGCGACCTTTACCGCGCCCAAGGCAAAAATGCTTGTGATCGACGACAACGAGATGAACCATATGGTGATCAAAGGACTGCTCCGCCTGACACAGCTGCATATCGATACGGCGCTTAACGGCGTGGAGGGGATCAAGCTGGTGGAAAAGAAGCGCTATGACCTTTTGATGATCGACCATATGATGCCGCAGATGGACGGCATGGAAACGCTGAAAATCCTCAAGGAGAGAAAGCTGATCGAGGGGATACCCGTGATCGCCTTGACCGCAAACGCCTTGACCGGCGCGCGCGATACCTATATGAAGGCGGGCTTTACGGATTATATCCCAAAGCCGATCGATCCTGATAAGCTTGAAAGGACGATCGCCGCGTATCTGCCTGCGGAGCTTGTCATCTATACCGTAAAGCCGAGCGAGCAGCTCAATTTGAGCGACGTGCATATCCCCGGGGTGGATGTGCCAAGCGGCATATACTATGCGGGCGGAAATCTTGAAAGCTATGAGGAGCTGCTTACAGTGTATGCGCGCGTGACGGGCGCCACGCTGGAAAAAATGGAGGCCTACGCCTTGGCCGGCGATCTTGCCAACTACCAGATCCTCGTTCATTCGCTCAAAAGCACCTCTGCGGGGATCGGCGCGAGCGCGCTTGCCGCGCACGCGGCGCAGCACGAGCAGAAAAGCGCGGAGGGGGAAAACGAAGCGGTACGCAGCGATCTTGGCTCGCTTGTGCGCGAAACGCGCGCGCTGCTCGCCGCGATCAAGCTGTACCTTTCAAAGCGAAAAACGCCCAGCGAGGTGCTGAAAAAAACGGACAGGGAAACGCTTGGCGCTATGCTTGAAGAGGCATACGCAAAGCTGATGGCCTTTGACAGCGAGGGCGAGGATCTGCTCAAGGAGATCTTGAAAAACGAAATGAACGAGGAAGAAAGAACGGCGGTGGAAACCGCGCTGCGCTTTGCGCAGGACTACGAGTATTATCAGAGCGCGGATGCGATCAAGGAGCTGTTATAATGATGCAAAATGAACAATCACAACAGAAAACGGTGCTGATCGTGGACGACTCGCCGGTCAGTCTGCGCCACGCTTCGGGCATTCTCAAGGCGGAATACCGCGTGGCCTGCGCAAAATCGGGCGAAATGGCGCTTGCGTATCTGCGGACGCAAAACCATCCCGATCTGATCCTGCTCGACGTCAATATGCCGGAAATGGACGGCTTTGCGGTGTTGCGCCGTATAACGGCCATCGAGGGACTGCAAAATACGCCGGTGCTGTTCCTTACGGGCGTTGAGGACGCGGCGCAGGAGGAAGGCCTTAGCGAGATCAGCGAGGAAAGGATCCTTCATAAGCCCGTTCAGCCGCGAACGCTGCTTGAAAAGGTTCGTGCGTTTGTATGAGTGAAAACGCCGCGAACGTAAAAGACGCAGCCGCCTTGCAGGACGAGCTTCTTATCGCCCATAAAAACCGCTTTGCGATCGAAGCCTTTCGCGTGTTTGCGATAGGCGGGGTGCTCTCGTCGCTGAGCGTCGCGCTGCAAACGATCTGTGACGCCTTGATCGTAGGCAACGCCTACGGCGAGTACGGCCTTGCCGTGACGAGCGTCATCATGCCGCTCTATATGCTCCTTAACCTGATCAGCGTAGCCTTTGGCTTAGGCGGCGCTGCGTCTGTTTCAAGCGCGCTTGGCAGGGGAGAGAGAGAAACGGCACAGAGGTGTTTTTGTCAGTGCTTAAGCGTTACGCTGCTTCTTGGCGTTCTCTTGGGTGCGTCTGGCGTACTCTTTGCGCGTCCCTTAGCTGCCGCCTTGGGCGGCGGCGCGCTTGGCGAGGGCTGTGTGCGCTATATCCGCTGGATCTGCGCCTTTGCGCCCGTCATGCTGCTTCTGCCGGTGTTTTTTCTTCTGCTGCAAAGCGACGCAGACCCCATTCACGCGGCCATCTCTTCGATTGTCTCCGTGCTTGTGAATCTCGCGCTTGATCTTGTGCTTGTAACGTGGCTTGCGATCGGTATTGAGGGCGCGGCGATCGCCATGGCGGCAGGCCAAATCTGCGGCCTTCTTGTGTGCCTGTTCCACTTCAAAAAAAAGACGGCGAATCTTTCGCTTCGCGCCTTTAAGCTTTGCATTAAGGGCAGCTTTAGGCTCTTTGAGGGCGGCATGGGAACGGCCTCCTACTATGCGTGGCTCTGCCTGCAGCTTCTCCTTTTTAACCGCATTATGACAAACCGCTTCGGTACGGAGGGCGTGGCGGTATTGAACATCGTCTTTAATCTGAGCGCGCTTAGCTATGCGCTCTTTAACGGAATTTCGACCTCTCTGCCGGTGCTGATTTCTACCTATCACGGCGAAAATGACCTTTTGAGTATTCGTACCACAATGCGCATTGCCAGTAAAATTACGGTGCTTGCGGGACTATCGCTTACGGCGCTGCTGCTTGCCTTTGCGCCGCCGCTTGTCGGCCTTTTCGGCGTGCAGGAGGCGCAGACCCTTTCTTCCGGCACTGTCGCCGTGCGCCTCTACGCGCTTTCGGTGCTGCCTGCCTGTCTCGCATCGCTGTTCTGCGCCTACTATCAGGCGATGGGGCTTGAAAGGGATGTGCTTTTTATCAGCCTGCTTCGCACGCTTCTGCTGCCCGCGCTGTGTCTTTTCCCGTTTCTGCTGCTCCTTGGCGAGGCGGGCTGCGCGCTTTCCTTGAGCCTTGCCGAGCTTGTATCGCTGTGCCTGCTCTATCTCCTGATTCAAAGAAGGATGAAGCAGAAGAGGGCCTCGGACCTTCTGCTTTTATCAAAAAGAGCTTCAAAAAGCGGCGAAGAAACCGGCGGCGCAAAGAAGCCAAATTCGATCAACGTCTATGAGACCTTTATGCAGGACGACTATTCCGGCCTTCCCGCGATCATCGAAAACGTAGAGCGCTTCTGCGAGGAAAACGGGATAGGCGGACGCCTTGCCTATTCCATACAGCTTACGATAGAGGAGCTTAGCACCAACATCATCCGCTTCGGCTTTAACGACGGAAGGTCACATGCTCTAGACATCAAGCTAGCCAAGTACGACGAGAATATCTTCGTGCGTATCCGCGACGACGCGCACAGCTATAATCCTTTTGACCGCGAAGGCAGGAAAGAGGGCGCGGAGGAGGACGCGATGGACTATGTCGGCGTCGAGCTGATCCGCGCCAAGGCAAAGGATTTTCAGTACCAGCGCTGCTTGATCTACAACAACCTTTTGATCGTGCTATAAAGGCGCGTCAGTATTCGATTACGCCCTCGTAGACCAAGCTTGCGCCGCCTGCGAGAAAGAGCGTGCCATCTGTATCGTGGACAAGCAGATCGCCGCCCCTCATTTTTACCACGATGTCCTTATCGTTTAAGCATAGGCCGCGCCGCACGGCCGCAGCTACGGCGGCGCAGGCGCCCGTACCGCAGGAGAGCGTTTCGCCGTTTGCCCGCTCCCACACGCGCATTTTCAGCATACATGGATGGACGACTCTCACAAACTCCGTGTTTACACGCTCGGGGAAGCGGGGGTCGTTTTCAAAGAGCGGCCCTAGGAGCGCAAGGTCAAGCTCGTCGATGCTCTCGCAAAAGACCACGCAGTGAGGATTGCCCACGCTTACGCAGCTTACGCGGTAGCTCCTTCCGCCTACGAGTATGGTTTCGTCGATCACCTCATCGCAGTGAAAGCGCGCGGGAATATCCGAAGGGACAAAGGACGCGCGCCCCATTTCCACGCGCACGGTGCTTACCTTGCCGTCCGTCAGATAAAGCTGCAGCGTTTTGACGCCGCTGCCCGTTTCTATGCGCATCAGCTCCTTGCGCACAAGCCGCTTGTCATAAAGATATTTCCCCACGCAGCGCAGCGCGTTGCCCGCGGCCGCCGCCTCGCTGCCGTCGCGGTTGAAAACGCGCATTTTCGCATCCGCGATGCGGGATTTTTCCATCAAGACCAGCCCGTTGCCGCCGATACCGGTGCAGCGGTCGGAAAAATCGATGGCGAGCGACTCCACGCAGGAAATGCGCGCAGCAAAGTTTTCAACGAAGATATAATCGTTTTGCGAGCCCTGCATCTTCGCAAACGCCAGCTTTTCGCGGAAGGGACGCAGTTCCATGATGTTGACCAGCTCCGTGTTTTTTTCGCTGTAGCGGCTTAAAAGAATGTCCGCGAGCGCGTTCGCCGTGTCGAGCGAGCTTAAGCAGACCACCTGCTTTTGGAGCGCCGCGCGGTGCAGACGGATATAGTCGTTCACCTCGTCCTTTCGCCCCGTGCCGGTCATAAGGATATAATGCAGCTTCCCTTCGTTTAAGAGTGTTAACACAGCGTCGCTTTGACAGAGCTTATCGACAGCCTCCACCTCCACGTCAAGCGTCCGTATCGCTTCTGCGGTTCCGCGCGTAGCGTAGAGCGAGAAGCCCAGATCGGAAAACTTTTTCGCGAGCGGCAGAATATCGAGCTGATCGCGGTCGTTTACGCTGATGTAAACGCCGTGCTTTCGGCCTCCGCCGTAGGGCAGCAAAAAATGCGCGCTTGTAAGCCCCTTAAAGAGCGCCTCGCGAAGATTTTTACCCACGCCCAGCACTTCTCCCGTCGATTTCATTTCCGGCCCCAGAGTGGAATTTACGTCGTTTAGCTTTTCAAAGGAAAATACCGGAACCTTAACCGCCACATAGGGCGGCGCGCTGTAGAGCCCCGTGCCGTAGCCAAGATCCTTGAGTCGCGCGCCGAGCATGACCTCTGTAGCGAGATCCACCATCGGCACGCCCGTGACCTTGCTGATGTAGGGGATCGTCCGCGAAGCGCGCGGATTCACCTCGATCACGTAGAGCAGCTCCTCGTAGATCAGATACTGGATGTTGACAAGCCCCTTTGTGTGCATGGAAAGCGCGAGCTGTTCGCTGTAGCGAAGGATGGTATCGCGCATACGGTCGTTGATGGAATAGGGGGGATAGACGGCAATGGAGTCGCCCGAATGCACGCCCGCGCGTTCGATGTGCTGCATGATGCCCGGAATGAGCACCTCCGTTCCGTCGGAAATGGCGTCCACCTCCAGCTCCGTTCCCATAAGGTACTGGTCGATCAGCACGGGATTTTCGATGCCGCCCTTTAGGATCATGTCCATGTAGCTCTCTACATCCTCCTGCGCATAGGCGATACACATGTTTTGTCCGCCGATGACGTAGGAGGGGCGCACAAGCACGGGATAGCCAAGCCGCTTTGCCGCCTCGATCGCCTCCAGCCTGGTTTTCACGCTCTCGCCCTTGGGACGGCGGATATGGTAGCGCTCGAGCAGCGCGTCAAAGCGCTCCCGATCCTCCGCAAGATCGATGCTCTCTGCGCTTGTGCCAAGGATACGCACGCCCAGCTTGTCCAGATATTGCGCGAGATTGATCGCGGTCTGCCCGCCAAAGGCGACGACCACGCCCTCGGGCTGCTCTACCGCTAAAATGTCCGTGACGTCCTC
>CAZNJN010000113.1:0-6914 GCA_964573365.1 uncultured Oscillospiraceae bacterium | reverse complement strand
CCAGAAAACGGAGCCTTTGTCGCTGCTTTCGCAACGACTTGGCTCCGCTTTTCTTTGGCCTGTTTTGCTACAGCCCCTTTAACTTAAAATCATTGATCATTCTCCGCTATTTAATTTTCAGAGCTCTTAAATACTCCTTTTGTGCGTCGCTGATTCGGTAGCTTTCCACCGCTTTTTGAATGGTTTTGTTATGCGTCCATTCGTCAAGCTTTTTTGCTTGGATATATGGCAGCGTGGCTTCGTATTGCTTCGCAAGGGCTGTGGCGAAATACCATGCGATCATCATATTGACATAGTATTCGCTTGATTGGATGCGCGATACCTCCTCAAGATAAGCAGGCTCAAATGCATCATCCAGATAGAAGCTCATCAGCATCCCAACTCCAAAGCGAATGGTATAGGTATGCTCCGCGTGTATCCACTGGCGTATCTTTTCTCTAAGAGAGTCGAGATGCTTGCTAAATACCTTCGGGTGCATGACGTCGCAGGTCGCCCAATTATCCACATACGGAAGAAATGCGTCAAGGTAGGCGAGCACCGCATCATAATCCTTGCAAAGCTCAATGAGAAAAGCGTGCAGGTTGTTTTCCTCATAATAGCGATGCGGCAGAATTTGCAGAAATTGAGAAGCCTCCGGCGTTTTCGCAAAGGCTTTGGCGAAGGCGCGAAGCGCGGGCGTGCGTATGCCGATCACGCTCTCACGCGCCACCGTCGGCATAAGCTTGCACTGAAAGTCCCTGTACTTGGGATCCTGCAGCGCAAGAAGCTGCGTTTGTACGGCGTTTTCAACGGCGCTTGCCATCACTCAAATTCTCCGTTTCTTTGCATTGTGTGAAAGTGCATCTGCTGTTTGATTCAGCGGTCTTTGACAGCTTCGATTAAAGCTGTTGTGGCGTTTTGATTCGCGCAATCAAAGGAGCTTTCCAGCGCCTTTGCCATGAAACGGGACTGCTCGTCGGTTTCACCCTGCTTGGCCATTACTTTGCGTACCGTTTTGAGCATCACGCGATGGATAAGCCCCATTTTTTCATAGCGGATACCACCCTGCATATAGAAAAACGGAATATCCTCCAGCTTGTTTTGCTTGCGATAGCGCTCGGTTTCGCTTGCGGTTTCGGGCGCTGCACCAACGGCAAAAACGGCGGCGGGCTTGGGGCAAAGCTTTTGCAGCTTTTGCAGACCGGATATGCTCCCGCCCATGAGCCATCCACCGTAGATCACGGTATCGTAGCGCGATAGCGCGGACTTATCCACCTGATTGAGAGGTTTGGCTTCACAGTGGAGCGACTGGGCGATCCAGCGTGCGTACTGCGCGGTAAAACCCGTACTGCTTTTATAGACGACGATTGCGTTCATGGTTTGATCTCCTTGTTGTAGTTATAATTCAATAGTTTTTAGGTTTTCATCAAGCGTGAGCAGAGTTTCAATGGTTGAAGCTAGCTGCTGGGGATCGACGCCACGAAAAAGCCGCTCCATAAAATCCCAACTGGGGCGATCATACTTTTCCTGAAAAGCGCGCGCCTTGTCGCTCATGATCACGCGCAGCTTGCGCCGATCTGTTTTATCGGCGCAGAAGGTGATGAAACCGAGTTTTTCAAGCTTCATCAAGATCTGCTTTACATTTTGATGGGAGCTGCCAACGAGCTGCGAAAGCTCTCGTATCGTCGGCGGCGAGGGGAGCAGCTTGAGACAAATGAGCAAAAAGCATTGTTTCCAACTGATTTCCTCGAAAAAGGTATCGCCCCGGCTTTGCAGACGATTTGAAAATTCGCTCAACAAACCGATCAAGACGAAGCTGTTTTCGATATTTTCCATAGCAAGTCCCTTTTTTCGCAACTCCTCCAAGCGCTCGTGCATAGATACCTCATATGTAAGATGTTACTCAAATATACAAGATATTACCTTTTTTGTCAAGCGCCTTTTTGTATCATTTTACCTTTAACTCTTGCCCTCCACAAACCATTTTCCGACTACGGGGCCGGAAAGATCGCCGCTGCGCTCAAAAAAGAGATAGCGCTGCTGTCCCATCATTTCTACGGTATAACGATCGCCCTGACCGCCAACCTTTGCCGATACCGCAGGACGCACAGCGACGACCCGATCAATTTCATAGCGTCGTCCATCCTCCCAAATCAGTCTGCGCGGGCGCATCCAGCCGTCGCCGTCGATTTCTACATCTACACAGACATACATTTTTTTGCTCATACTTCGTTCTATGCCTCGTTAAAATAAGATCGACAATATCCATACAAGAAATTATACAGGCATAGTATACAAACAAAATAGCAAATTGTCAACTGTTAGGAAACATGCGAAAGGCAAAACAAATGTCGTTTATCGAAGCCCGGCAAGGCGGATCGATGTGTTTCGTGCTTCATTTTTGAACTTTGTTTTCACAAGCCTTCCGGTGCTTGTTTTTTTTATGGCGCAGGAACAGAAGAAGGCATAGCGCGAGCATAACAAGCAGGATACAGACGAGCAAGAGCATAGCATAGGCCATCCGGCTGGGATTATGGAAAAGCGTGAAGAAGGAAGCATTCGAGTTCACCATATAAACGGGCGGTTCTGCAAAGCGCTCCGCGCTAAGCAGAGGAAGTCCCTGCGCGCCTTTGGGCTGCTTGGCGATATAGCGATAGAGCGCGTACCATTCCTTTAGCTCAGTCGGCGTTTTTTTGCCGAGTGAATGAAAAACGATCTGCGCCCTTTGCTTTTCTAAGGTGTCGAGCGCGTTCCCGTTTTGATCCTTAGGCATGACGCGTAAAAGGCCGAACGAATTGTCAGTGATTAAAGAAAGACTTTGCAGCGTCGTCCAGGAAACGGCGACGGAATAAAGCTTGCTCTCATCCCGGGAAACAGGCAGATATTCGCCGCTTTGCAAATCGCGCACGTTGAGCGCATAGACGCGGTCTAAAATGGGACGATGTGCGCTGTAGGTATAGGAAAGACCGTAAAAAGGATCTGCACGCCGCTGATGATGGGGGAGAGGGAGATGCTCGCCTCGCATATGTCGTAAAGCTCGCTGCCGTTGAGATAGACAACGCAAAGCGGAGCGCCGCTGCTGCCGTCAATAGGCGATGTGCCGTAGCTTAGCATATTATAGCAATCGGTAACGGACAGATTGCCCATATAAATACCGCCGCGGATTGTGCCGACAGGAATCGCCGCGAGCTGCACCCTTTGAGCGCCCAAAGAATCGAGCGCGTCCAGATAGGCGTCGCCGAGCAGGCGCGCACTGGTATAATTCTGGATTGCGCACGACATCGTATCTCCGCTCGGAAAATCAACCTCCGAAACGGCGAAGGGAGAAAGCAGGTCGTTTTTTATGCCGTATTGCGAGTGAAACGCGTCGGCAAGCTTTTGAGAAAAGGGCTTAATATAGGCGGAAACGGAAGGATCGTCCGCATAGGCGCTTGAAAGCGGGAGCAGGGTATATTCGTCCATCCGCCAAGCTCCGTTCTCCTTATGCAGACGGAGCTTGCCAAGATGCGTAAGCGCGGTTCCCGCGCCGACGATAATCGTATCGTTGATTCTCTCGGCTTGGGAAAGAAAGATGTGAGAGTGGCCGCTTATTATAACGTCGATTCCGTCCACGGCTTTGGCAAGCTCGTCATCCTCTTGAAAAGTGCTGCCCGGGATGGTGCCGCAGTGAGAAAGCAGAACGACAAGCTCGCAGCCCTCCTTTTCGCGCAGATTTTTTACGGTCGCCTTTGCGCACTGAACGGGATCGGAAAAGCGCATGGTCTCTGTCGGCGTATACTGGATCGCCTCCTCGCCCATCAGCGCAAAGATTCCTATGCGCACCCCGCCGCGCTCAATCACCGTATAATTATCCACACCCTGTGCGTGCAAAGGATTGTCGCTTTGCCCTGTGCCGGCTTTTCCGGAAGCGTCGGTCAGATTGGAACAGAGTACGCGCATTTTCGCGCCGTCGTTTTGAATAAGCGAAAGCTCCTGCCGTAAACCTGCCTCCGTCAATTCAAAATCATGGTTGCCTAAAGCCACGGCGTCGTACCCGATTTTTTCAAGCAGCCTTAGCTCCAGCGCGTCGCTTTGGGAAAAGGACTGATACATGGTCCCCATGGAAAAGTCGCCGCTGTCAAGAAGAAGGGTATGATTTTTCACAAGGTTCTCATCAATCGCGGTTTTTAGCCTTGCGAAGCCGCCGAGCATGACCGATTTTCCATCGATGCTTGCCGTATGAGGGACGATATTGGAATGAATATCCGAGGTGAAAAGCAGCGTCAGCGTCCCTTCTTCACTTGCGGAGGCGACGCAATGGCATAGCGGCATAAATAACAGCAGCATACCTGTCGCGAGTGATACGATACGCTTAAAAAATTTCATAAGCATGCCCCCTGCCTTTATGCTTGAAAACAGTAAGACTTACAGATGTCAACCATCAATCATGATACATCAATCGGCGTCATCGCCCACGCCTTTGCCGCGTGTTTACCACTTGAGCAATCCTGTGATGCCTCGCGCAAGCTGTCTGCCGACCGCTCTGCCAAGACTGTTCATCGCGCTTTGAGCGGCTGTTTCCATCATAGTCTGCTTTTGCCTTGAAGGAGCGGCTTTAGTCTTTTCTGTCTTTGCCTGCCCCTCCTTTTCCTCGTCCCGTTGAAGCTGATTTTCTTTGGCACGCGCTGCAAGCAGCTCATACGCGGATTCACGATCAACGACTGTCTCGTATTTTCCGTAAAGCTCACTCGATAGGAGCTGAGCTTTTCTTCGCTCGTCGTCGATCGTCCCCATGTAGCTCATAGGCGGTAGTATTTTTGCTTTTTCAACAATGCCGGGTCTGCCCTGCGCATCTAAGCAGGAAACGAGCGCTTCGCCGGTAGAAAGCTCGGTGATGACCTCCTCCGTTTTGAAAGCGGGGTTTGGCCGGAAGGACTGCGCCGCCGCGCGCACGTTCTTCTGCTCGGCGGGCGTATAGGCGCGCAGCGCGTGCTGCACCTTATTGCCAAGCTGGGCGAGTACGCTCTCAGGAATGTCGGAGGGACTTTGCGTAATAAAATATACCCCGACGCCCTTGGAACGGATCAGCTTGACGACCTGCTCGATCTTCTGCACGAGCGCCTTGGGCGCGTCGGTAAAGAGCAGATGCGCTTCATCAAAAAAGAATACGATCTTGGGTTTTTCCGTATCGCCGATCTCGGGCAGATTCTCAAAAAGCTCGGAGAGCATCCAAAGAAGAAAGGTTGAATAGAGCAGAGGCTCCAAAAAAAGCTTGGCACAGTGCAATACGTTGATATAGCCGCGACCCTGTTCGTCTAAGCGTATCCAATCCTGCAAAGAAAGCGCCGGTTCGCCGAAAAACAGATCGCCTCCGCTATCCTCCAAGGTAAGCAGCGCGCGCAGGATCGCGCCGATGGACTGCTTGGAAACATTACCGTATTCGGTGGTGAGCGCCGCGCTGTTTTCTCCCATGTACTGCAGCAAAGAGCGAAGATCCTTCAAATCGAGCAGGAGTAGCCCCTCGTCATCCGCGATACGGAAGGCGATGGAAAGAACGCCTGATTGCACCTCGCTTAGATTGAGCAGTCTGGAAAGCAGAACCGGTCCCATTTCACTGATCGTCGTACGCACGGGATGCCCCATCTGGGCGAAAACATCCCAAAACCGCACCGGATAGGCATGGTAGCAAAAGCCCGTAAGCCCCATGGACGCGACGCGGCTTTCTACACGCTCGTTTGCTTCGCCTTTTTTGCAAAGACCTCCCAGATCTCCCTTTACGTCCGCGAGAAAGACGGGAACGCCCATATCGGAAAAGGATTCTGCAAGCACCTTGAGCGTCGTTGTTTTGCCGGTCCCGGTCGCGCCTGCGATCAAGCCGTGGCGATTTGCCATGGCGGGTTCTAAAAAGACGGGATTTTCGCCTTTTGCGAGCAACAGTTTTCCGTTTGTATACATGGAAGCCTCCTTCGTACTGCGCCGAGTAATGCGCGCGCCGTATCTCTTTTTGAGCGCAGAAAGATCAGATTGAAAAACGATAGCGCCTTATATTTTTATATTCGGTGTCACTATTTTACCATGCTTGATCGCGCTTGAACATCCCGAAAGCTTGACATATTCTGCGAGCATGATACAATAATATGACTTTGAGGGAGTAGATAGCGTCTATGGCGTGGCAAGTCAACAGACTGATTAACTATAATAATCTGGCTTGTCTTAAATAACGAGACTCAAGTATGCTTAGCCGTACCTGTGTCTTTTTTTATATGGGGAAGCTAAGCGCCATACTACCTATTTGAAGGAGCTTACCTATGGGAATGATTGAACTGCTGTTCATTGCGATCGGACTCTCTATGGACGCCTTTGCGGTGTCGGTATGCAAGGGACTTTCTACACAAAGACTCAGAGCAAAGCACTATTTGCTTGTCGGCGTATGGTTTGGCGGCTTTCAGGCGCTCATGCCTGCCATCGGTTATTTTTTAGGCTCCGCGTTTGAAGCTTATATTACGGCCTTTGATCATTGGATTGCGTTTATTCTTCTTTGCTTTATCGGCGGAAAAATGGTCAAGGAGGGGCGAAGCGAAAAATGCAGCGAGGGAAATGCCGCGTTCGATGCCAAAACGATGCTCGTGCTCGCCGTCGCAACCAGCATTGACGCGCTGGCGGTCGGCGTCACCTTCGCGCTTTTACCGGACGTCAATATCGCGGCGGCGGTCGCCTTTATCGGTGTAACGACCTTTCTGCTCTCCATGCTCGGCCTTAAAGTCGGGAACGTGTTCGGCTTAAAGTATAAGTCAAAAGCGGAGATTGCGGGCGGCGCGATTCTCATTCTCATGGGCGTAAAGATCTTACTGGAGCACTTGGGTGTGATTGCGTTTTAGAGGTCTGTCATTTAGAAAAAACATTAGGGAACCTCTGATTAATTCAGCACAGCAGCTAAGCGGCTGATTATTCCGTCA
>CAZNJN010000112.1:0-7020 GCA_964573365.1 uncultured Oscillospiraceae bacterium | reverse complement strand
GCCCAATGCATGCTAGAGGATTTCGGCTTGATGTGTCCTTGAATTGACGCTTACGCGGTATGCGTCAAAAGGTGGCGCTGATCCGCACGCTGGCGTTTTCGCCTGAATTGCTGCTGCTTGACGAGCCATTTTCCGCCCTTGATTTTCAAACGCGGCTGAGACTCGCCGATGAGGTCTATGAAATCATCCGCAAGGAGAAAAAAACGGCGGTTTTGGTTACGCATGATATTTCGGAGGCGATCTCCATGGGCGGCAGGCTGCTTGTGTTTTCAGAACGCCCCGCAAGGGTCAAGGCGGAGCATCTGCTGCAATTTGACGCGGAAACTCCGCTCAAACGCAGAAACGACGCCGGCTTCAAGGAATACTTTGACTTGATTTGGAGGGAGCTTGATCAAAATGAAAAATAAAACCGTCAACAAAAGTGTTTCGCCGCAGCATCAGGCTTTTTTACAAAGGATCAGCAGACAAAACCACATGATTCTGCTTGTGCAATACGCGATTTTGATCCTGTTTTTTGCTTTCTGGGAGCTTGGCGCGAGACTTGGCTTGATTGATCCGTTCATTGTAAGTTCGCCTTCTCGCGTGCTTCAAACCTTTTGCAGTTTATATAAGGACGGCTCTTTATTTCAGCATATCGGCATTACGCTTTACGAAACCGTCATGGGGTTTGTGCTAGGTACGATTCTGGGCACGGTCATTGCGGCGCTCCTTTGGTGGAATCACAGTCTTTCAAGAATTTGCGATCCATATCTTGTGGTACTTAACGCTCTTCCGAAAATCGCGCTTGGTCCCATCCTTATTGTGTGGTTCGGTGCGGGCGTAAAGAGCATTATTATCATGGCGCTGCTGATTTCTTTGATCGTGACGGTGATGAGCGTGCTGGCCGGTTTTATGGAAATCAGCGATGAAAAGCAATTGCTGATGAAAACGCTGGGCGCCAGTAAATGGCAGACCTTTCGCTACGTTGTGATCCCTGCGTCGATACCGACGATCATGAGTGCGCTCAAAATCAGCATTGGCATGAGCTGGGTCGGGGTTATCGTAGGCGAGTATTTGGTGTCGGAAGCGGGCCTGGGCTATCTGATCGTATATGGCGGGCAGGTATTTAAGCTTAACTTGGTTATGACGAGTATCGTAATCCTTTGCTTATTGGCGGCAGGTATGTATTATGGGGTTGCATATTTAGAAAAAAAGATTGTATGTTGGCGCACACATATCTAAAAGGGGCTCATCGCCCCTTTTTTACAATGTCTTTTCTTGATTTAGTAGCTCGCATAGAGCGCTTAGAGCCCGCTTTCTGTGGCTCACGCTGTTTTTTTCTTCAGCGCTAAGCTCGGCAAAGCTCTTTGAAAAGGGCTCATAAAAAAACAAAGGATCGTAGCCAAAGCCATTTTCACCCCTTGGCGCATCAAGGAGCATTCCCTCGACAAAGCCGGAGGCGACGACGTCCTCCCTTCCCCTTCTTGAGAGCACGACGGTGGTGGTAAAACGGCAGCCGCGTTTTTCACGCGGCACATTCCGCATCTCAAAGAGCATCTTTCGGTTATTCGCGTCGTCATTATGCCCCTCCCCCGAAAAGCGCGCGCTGTATACGCCCGGCGCTCCTCCAAGCGCATCGACCATCAAGCCGCTATCATCGGCAAGCACAGCGTCCGCGCCGGATACGGCAAGAATCTCGTGCGCTTTTTTCGCGGCGTTTTGCGCAAAGGTTTCGCCATCCTCCACAACGTCAATGTCGATATTCATATCGGCAAGCGTCTTGATGGGGGAAAAATAGTCTTTCAGTATCGCTTTGATCTCTTCGACCTTATGCTTGTTGTTGGACGCGATCAATAATTGCATTCTACGTTACTCCTTTGTAAAGCATCTACCGCTTAGTTTATCGTATTTGCGTAGACCGGCGCAAGCGTTGAAACGGAATCCATCGCATATGGTTCGCCTTCTACAAGTATATCCAGCGCCACAATATCGCCGTAGGCCTGTGCGGTCAAGCGCATGGCGTCATAGCCGGCGTCCATTAAGCCCTCGGTATCCTCTACCGCGCCATATGCGGAAGAAAGATCTACCGTTGCTACGCCATCCTCGATCTGCGCGTCAAGCAGCGACGTTCATTCGGGAAAGCAGGAAAGCAGCGCGCCATTCTGCGGGCCTTCGATCAATGCCTGCATAGCGGACGCAAAATCAGTATGGGTTTCGCAATAGCGCGTTACAGGGATCATAAGACTGCCGGAGCGATTCGGAAAGTAGAGCGTCATAGGATAGCTTTGACCGGTGCTGGTCGCAATAGGCGAATCCTCCGCGTTTAACGCCATCGCGGATAAGGAGCCGCTAAGCGCGCTCTCGCCGGTAAGATCTCCGATCGGCACTCCGTTGGCGCTTACGCTCACCGACTGAATACTCGGAAACTCTGTTAAGGTATTTACAATAGCGCTGACCATATTTTGCGCGCCTTTTTCCAGTGCTTCAGGCGGCAAATCGCTTAACGCGACACGCGCATGCCCGTCCTCGTCAATACGCAAAGATATTTTTGTACCGTCCGGGATTGGCGCTTGAAGGCCGTAAGGAGCGATTGAAGCTTTGTTTTCTTCGCTCTCGACCAGATAGGAGAGCGCGGCGCGACCGATCCCTTCCTCCCATGGTATCTGCCGCATAACGGGAACCATTAAGGAATCATCGGTTTCATAGTACAGCACGGTATTGCGAAAGCCCGAATAAGGAGAGGCGCTCTCTTCACTTTCCATGCTTGCCTCCTGATCCTTCTCCGCTTTATGGAGCGAAAAACCACAGCCCGACAAAAGCAAAAGCGCAAGCAGCAACGCGATCAAATAATAAAAACGGCGCATAATATACCCCCGAAGTCTTTTGTACAACAATATGCGCGCCGTCTCTTTCTCATTCGCATAAGCTGCGCGATTATTCTAGCTGCGTAAGCCTTTTGACGATGGACTCATCCGGAGTGATGTAGGCGGTTTTATTTTTTACATAGATTACCATACCCGGCTTTGCGCCGCCGGGTTTTTTCACATTTTTGCGCGCGGTATAATCGACCGGCACATTTTCACCCCCGCGTCCCTTGCTGTAATATGCAGCCAGTGTCGCCGCCTCTTTTAGCGTCTGCATAGAAGGCGAAGCGGATTTGACGATAACATGGGAGCCGGGAATATACTTCGTATGCAGCCAAATATCGTCGCTATCGGCGAAGTGTAAGGTCAGCTCGTCGTTTTGACGATTGTTTTTACCCACATAAATGTGGGTTCCATCTCCGGAGACAAAGTGCATCGGCTTTGACGGAGGAACTTTCTGCGCTTTTCCCTTGCGACTTTCATGCTTGATATAGCCAAGCTCCATAAGCTCTGAGGTGATCTCTGCAAGCTCGTTTGCGCTCGTACATTTATCCAGATTGTCGAGCTGCCCTTCCAGGTAGGCTAGTTCAAGACTAGCCTGCTCTCTTTGAGCAAGAGCCATCTCTTTGGCGGATTTGGCCTTCTGATATTTTTTGTAGTAGCGCTGCGCATTGTCTCCGGGCGTGTGTGACTTGTCCATCGGAATCAAGACTGTCTGCGGCGGGTTCGTATAGTAATTGCTTAGCGCAGCTTCGGAGCTGTTTTGCCGCAAAAGATGCAAATTGGCTGTAAGCAGTTCACCGTACAGGCGGTTCCTCTCCATTTCCTCGTCCGCGCCAAGTGCCTGTGCATACAGGGAAAGCTTTTTTTCACAGCGTTCGATATTGTTTTGGAGGATATGGCGAATAGAGCCGCTTCTTTGACGCAGAAAATCATACAGCTCATGCTTTGAAAAGTATTCATCCATCGCCTCCGCGATACTTGCTACGCTTTTGAAATAAGGTCCCGCAGGCTTGAACGGATATACGGCGAGCGGCTCGCCATAGGCGTCGCAGGCCAAATATGGTGAAAAAACACCCCTTGCAATATCGTGATAGAAATTGTAGATCCATTTTGCGGCGGCGTCTTTTTCCTCTGGCAAAAGCGAGGGCGCAGCATGCTCAAAGGAGCAGCGCTCCAGCATCGCAGCGGCGACGTTTGGAGCAAGACCGTAGAAGTTCGCGGATAGGAGCTTGTCCGTGCGCCCTTCCATATCAAGCACAGAGCGAAAATCTTCTTCGCTTGCCAAACGAGGGTCACGCTTGTCCTGCTTGGGCGGCGCCTCATAGGCAAGCCCCGGCAAAATCGTGCGAACGGCTGAAACTCCCGCGCTCACGCGTCGGATCGCATCGATAATAAGACCGTTTTCGTCACATAGAATAATATTTGAGTGTTTTCCCATCACTTCGACGATTAAGGCATAGAGCACGCTGTCGCCTAGCTCGTTGTTAGCGCGAATCGCAATGCGCACGACGCGGTCGAGATCGTTTTGCTCAATCGATTCTATGCGCCCCCCACTGATCCGCTTGCGAAGCAGCATACAAAACATCGGCGCGTCGATAGGATTGCTTCGTTTAAGCTCTGTGATATAGATACTGCACCTTTGCGCGGAAGCCGACATGAGAACGCGCAGGTTCTTCCCTCCCGCGCGAATGCTCAAAACCAGCTCATCCTTTGAGGGCTGCGTGATTTTATCGATTTTCCCGCCGATCAGCGACTGCAGCTCCCATACGGAAGCGTACAGGCAAAGCCCATCCATCGTCACCACTCCTTATATTGTAATGTGAAATATCGTATTATGGAATACTGTTCATGTCTTCCTGCACTGAAATACTCGTACAAGAAACCTCATAAGCCGTTCTTTCCGTTACGTTTCCATCGGGATAGGCTTTTGTATAATTCCGGCTCTGCATACGTCCCGTGATATGCAGGGGCGTACCCACGGAAAGATCCCGCGCGAAACGCGCGTTTCGTCCCCATGCGATGCAAGGGATATAGTCGGACTTGGAATACGGTCTGTTTACGGCGAGCAGTATATCGGCAATCTCTCGAAGGAAGGGTGTTGTGCGAAATACAACGGGTCTGCATACAAAGCCGCTGAGTTCGACATAGTTTTCCGGCTCCTCGTCCGAATACGCGACGTTTTTGGCGAATACAGTCACGATCAAGCGGCTTCCGTTTTCAAGACGCTTTTTATAACTGCGGAGCTGACCTTCCACGTCGATGTAGTCGCCCTTTTTCGGATGGAACGGCATCCGTCCGGGCAGTGTAACGGGCAGGGCGTCCATGACGCCGCTCAAACGCGGAACGATCAGCGTAAAACCGTAAAACGATTCTCCGTAGAGAACGTGATCGCATACCGGCTCCGATTCAACGCTGCCGCGCAAACAGATCGAATTACTTTCTTCGGCATTTTGCATAGTCAATCTCCTCTGGTATGATGAAGCTATTATGATACTATGCAATTTGAACTAAGAATATCAGAGCTTTTTATAAGCGTCCGTCACAATATCGTCCAGGAGCGCCATAACCAGCAGCATACCCTTTCCCGCGCGGCTCTCAATCAATACCTCGTCCGTATTGACGTCGGTCTTTCCGCCGTGGAACTGGCATACGGTGATGTCAAAAGGCTCCTTTACATAAAAAGCGGCGGCTATGCAGCTTCCGTTGGAAGCATTCTTTTTGAAGTCAAAGGCTTTGAGTCCTTTGCCGTTTCTTCCTTGGAGATCATGGTCAAATACGAAGCTGCGTTTTGCGTAGCCGCGTTCGGTAATGGTGAGTATCTCCCCTTCCTCGCCCGTCTGTGCAAAGAACACTACATGGTCGCCCTCATCAAGCTTAATGCCCTTTACGCCGGCACTCGAACGACCCATCACGGGAACGCTGTCGGTCGTGAAGCGAATGCTCATGCCGTGATGGCTAATAAGCAAAATATCTTCGTTAAGGTAAGGCTGCACCCCGATAAGCGTATCGCCGTCTTTAAGAGCGATTGCCGTAATGCGCTTGGAACGCGTGAGATATTCCGACGCCTCCGTACATTTTACATTGCCCTGCGCGGTATAGAAATACAGCTTGCCCTCCGCGATCTCCTCCATTCCCGTGACGATCTCCTCGTCCTTGTCAAGCTCGATGAGCGCCCTAAGAAAAACGGGACGCGAGTTCGCCTTAGTCTCGGGAAAATCCTCCGCGTTTAACGTAAAGCAGTTGCCTTGATTGGAAAAAAGCTTGATTTTTTTATCGGTCGTAATATCAAAGAAACAAAGAGGCACGTCGTCCTCAAGCTGTTCGGGCGTATAAAGCCGTTTGGGAACGCGGCGAATCCGGCCTGAACGCATAATTGAAATGACGACATCCTCGACGACTTTGAGATCCTCTTCCTTCACGTCTATCTCTGCCTGCGCGTCGATCAGCGCTGTTCTGCGCGGTATTGCGAACTTTTCCTTGATCTCCAGCAGCTCGTCGCGGATCACCTCACGAAGCTTCTTAGGAGAATCCAGAATAGCGATCAGCTTTTTGATCAGCTTGCAGATATCCGCATATTCTTTTTGGATCGACAAGAGTTCCAAATTCGTCAAGCGCTGCAAACGCAGATCCAAAATAGCTTGCGCCTGCAACTCGGAAAGCGAAAACTTTTCCATCAGACCTTCTCGCGCAGCCTTCGGCGTTTTAGACGCGCGGATCAGCGCAATGATCGCATCGATGTTATCAATGGCGATCATAAGACCCTGTAAAATATGCTCGCGGCGGCGCGCCGCTTCTAAATCGAACTGCGTGCGCTTGGTCACGACCTGCTTTTGATATTCAATGTAGTATTCGATAATGCGCTTTAGCGGAAGCTGCTGCGGTTTACCTTCCGCAATGGCGACCATATTGACGCCGAAGCTTAACTGCAAATCCGAATACTTAAACAGGTATTGGAGGATTTTTTCTGCATCTGCGTCTTTTTTTATTTCGATGACCGCGCGTGTTCCCGTGCGGTCGGATTCATCCCGAATATCGGATATACCGGAAAACAGGAGCTTCTTTTCCTGACTGATGCGAAGGATGTCTTCCAGCGCGCGCGCCTTGTTTACCTGATAGGGAAACTCCGTTACAACGATCTGGCTTTTTCCATTCTTCAACTCCTCAATATGCGTTT
>CAZNJN010000111.1:0-7066 GCA_964573365.1 uncultured Oscillospiraceae bacterium | reverse complement strand
CGCGGCCTTTTCTTCGGCAGCGGGCGCAGCGGGCGCGGCAGGCGCGGCAGGGGCGGCAGGGGCGGCAGGGGCGGCGCCATCAGGCGCAAATTCCGTGAAGCTCTCACCGGCGTTGCCGATTACGGCGACGTTGGTAAGGCAGGGGACATCGTCGTCCTCCTTGAAAAAGACGGCGAGCAGCGTGCCGGCGTCTTTTGCGGCCTCGTCAAAGGTCGCCTTGTCGGTTTCATAGGTGAAAAGCGGATCGCCTACGGCTACAGAATCGCCTACCTGCTTGTGCCAGGCGGTGATGATACAACTTTCAACAGACTGTCCTTGTCGCGGCATGATGACTGGAATTGCCATAGTAACCTCCTGATATGATAAATATTGTTACAAACTTCGTCAATATGTTATGAAGTATCGTTGATAAATCACATTTTATCATTGACAGAACATGTTGTCAACGTCTAAAATAGAAGGGAGCAAAACGTTACGACTTAGAAAAAAGCACAGAAAAACAACAAGATAGCGTGGAGGGTGAGGCATGAAAAAAGAGCTGCAACTTCTATCCTTTGATATGGGTGCGAGCAACGGCCGCGGCATTTTGGGCAGCTTCGACGGCGAGAAAATCACAATGCGCGAGCTGCACCGCTTTGAAAATCACATTGTTACGATGAACGGCGTGCCGTATTGGGATGTGGCGATGTTATATCGTGAAATGTGCCGCTGCTTTTTTGCGTATCAGCAGACGGGGCTTGGCGAGCTTGACTCTTTTGGCGTGGATACCTGGGGCGTGGACTACGGTCTGCTTGATAAAAACGGGCAGCTCTTGGGCAATCCGCGCTCCTACCGCTACGGCACGGAGAGAGACGTTCTTGCAACGTGGAAGCTTGTGCCGCACGAAACGCTTTTCAAGCGCACGGGCATTGCAAGCGAAAGCTTCAACACCGTGTATCAATTAAATAAAAGGAAGCTTGAGGGCGACGTCGCCCTCGAAAACGCGGCGACGCTGCTGCTGATGCCTGATCTGCTGGGCTATTTTTTCACGGGAGAAAAGAAAAACGAATACACGATCGCCACGACGACCATGCTGCTCAACTCTTCAAGCGGAACCTGGGATCGCGATACGATCCGCGAGCTTGGCTTGAACGAAGAAATTTTCGCCCCGATCGACGCTTCGGGTACGAAGCGCGGCGCGCTCAAGGCGGAGCTTGCCGAGGAATTTGGCGTGGGGCGCGCGGCGTTTGCGGCGGTCGGCTCGCACGATACCGCCTCCGCAGTGGCGGCGATCCCCGGCGCAGGCAGCTTTGCGTTCTGCTCAAGCGGAACCTGGTCGCTCTTTGGGGTCGAGACGAATAAGCCGGTGCTTACAAGGGCGGTCTACGAATCCAACTTTTCTAACGAAGGCACGGTGCAGGGCGGTTTTCGTCCCCTTAAAAACATCATGGGGCTTTGGCTTATTCAGGAATGCCGCAGGGAATGGATCAAGGAAGGCAAAAAGCTTGGCTGGGATGAGATCGTCGCCCTTGCGGAAAAGGAAACGCCCTTCCGCTCCATCATCGATACCGATTGCGCGGACTTTTTCGGCGGCGGCGATATGCTCAACAAGATCCGCGCGTTTTGCAGACGCACCCATCAAGCCGTACCCGAGAGCGTGGGGCAGGTGGCGCGCTGCATTTACGAGAGCTTGGCGCTTAAATACCGCTGGGCGCTTGAGCGCCTTGAGGAGATCAAGGGCGAGCGTATCGAAACGCTCAATATCGTGGGCGGCGGCATCCAAAATAAGCTGCTCAACTCCATGGCGGCAAACGCAACAAACCGCTTGGTCGTGACAGGCCCTATTGAGGGAGCCGCGATCGGAAACGCGCTGATGCAGGCGGTTGCGCTCGGGGAGCTGAAGGACATCCTTGAGGTTCGCGAGGTGGTCAAACGGAGCGTGGAGCTTGAAAGCTACGAGCCTTCGCACACGCAGGCCTATGAGGACGCCTACGGAAGGCTGCTTGGCTTGATCGGGAAATAGTAGCTCAATAAGAATATTATTTTTACAGGAGATAATGAAGCTATGCTTGACATGACAAAATGCTGTGAACTGGCAAAGAAAAACATCCATAAGCGCCCAAAGACGCAGGGACGTCTTGCGGGCAAGATCGCCATTGTGACCGGCAGCGCGCAGGGCTTTGGCAAGGGGATCGCGGAGGAGATGTACAAGGAGGGCGCGAGCATTGTGATCGCGGATCTCAACGACGAGCTTGCGAAATCCGTCGCCGCGGAGCTGGGCGAGCGCGCCTTCTGCGTAAAGGTGAACGTTGCGGACGAGGAGAGTGTGGCAAATCTGCTCTCTGAAACCGTCGAGCATTTCGGCGGACTGGATATTTTCGTAAGCAACGCGGGCGTCGTGCGCAGCGGCCCTGTCGCCCAGATGGAGAAAAAGGACTTTGATTTTGTGACGAACATCAACTATACCGCCTACTTCCTCTGCGCAAAATACGCCGCGATCGTGATGGAGGCCGAGCATGAGGCGGACACAGGCTGGATGGGCGACATCATCACCGTCAACTCTAAGAGCGGCTTAGAGGGCAGCAACAAAAACTTTGCCTATGCGGGCAGCAAGTTCGGCGGCATCGGCTTGACGCAGAGCTTCGCTTTGGAGCTTTGCGCCTATAACATCAAGGTCAACGCCGTCTGCCCCGGCAATTTTTTGGACGGCCCCCTGTGGATGGATCCCGAGCGCGGTCTGTTCGTGCAGTACCTGAAGGCGGGCAAGGTGAAGGGCGCAAAGACCGTAGAGGACGTCAAACGCTATTATGAGGCGAAGGTACCCATGAACCGCGGCTGTTTCCCTGTGGATGTGGCGCGCGCCATCTTCTACGCGGTGGAGCAGAAGTATGAAACCGGACAGGCGATCCCCGTCACGGGCGGCCAGTGTATGCTGAACTGATGGATGAGGGCATAATGACGAAAACGAAAAAAGCGAGGCAGCGATGATTGATATTGAAATTCTGAATAAGCTGAACGCACCCACGAAGGAGGAACGGCTTGAAAACCTCAAAAAGGTGATGCAAAGCGCCAAGTTTCCTCCGATGGTGGACGAATACATCAACAACCATATCCACACGACCTTTTCCTTTTCGCCCTATTCCCCCACTGCGGCGGTCTTTGCCGCACGCAGCGAAGGACTTTGCACGGCGGGCATCGTTGACCACGATTCCATCGCGGGGGCAAGAGAATTTATCGAAGCGGGCAAAATCGCAGCTATGCCGGTGACGATCGGCATGGAATGCCGCGCAAGCATGGACGGAACGAGTATGGAGGGGAAACGTACCAACAACCCCGATCAGAGCGGCGTAAGCTATGTTACGCTGCAAGGCGTGCCGCATGAGCAGATCGACACGCTGAACGCGTACTTTGCACCCTACCGTGAAAAGCGCAACACAAGGACAAAGGCGATGTGCGCGCGCATTAACGAGCTGCTCGGCGCGCAGGGGATCGAGCTTGACTTTGCGCGCGACGTGCTACCGCTTTCAGAATATCAAAACGGCGGCGGCGTAACGGAGCGCCATCTTATGCTCGCGCTTGCAAACGCTCTGCTTCGCGTTTGCGGCAGGGGCGAGGCGATGATCGCCTTTTTACAAAAGCTCGGACTTTCCCTTTCACAAAAGCAAAAAGACATGCTTTCGGATACCGCATATCCCTTTTACGCCTATGATGTGCTTGGCATTCTCAAGGGCGCGTTCGTGCCGAAGATTTTTATTCCCGCTACGGAGGAATGCCCGCGTCTTACGGACGTGGCAAGCTTGGCGTCAAGGGTGGACGCGGTTCTGTGCTATGCCTATCTGGGCGACGTGAAGGAAAGCGTGACGGGCGACAAAAAGGCGCAGACCTTTGAGGACGCCTATCTTGAGGATATATTCAAATGCCTGAAGGAATGCGGCGTGAAGGCGATCACCTATATGCCCACGCGCAACACCAAGGAGCAGCTTATCAGACTGCGCGCGCTGTGCGATAAGTACGGTATGTTTCAGGTCAGCGGCGAGGACATCAACTCCCCGCGCCAGAGCTTTGTTATAAAAGCCATGGAGGACCCGATGTTCAAAAATCTCATCGACGCCACATGGAAGCTGATCGCCCATGAAAAGACGGGCGAAAAGATCATTTGAAGCTATATAGAAATTAAGGATTGGGAGGATAATAGGATGAAAACAAAAGCGGTGCGTATACACGGAAAAATGGATCTGCGGCTTGAATCGATCGAGCTGCCGGCGGTAGGCGCCGACGACGTGCAGGTGGAGATCGTAAGCGACAGCCTTTGCATGAGCAGCTATAAAGCGGCGGTAGAGGGCGCGGAGCATAAGAGAGTGCCGGACGACGTCGCAGAGCGTCCTACGATCGTCGGCCATGAGTTTTGCGGCCGCATCGTAGCGGTCGGTGAAAACTGGAAGAGCAAATATAAGGCGGGACAGGGCTTTGCCATTCAGCCCGCGCACTTTTACAAGGGCAGCCAGCTTGCTCCGGGCTATTCCTATCAGTATTGCGGCGGCGACGCGCAGTACGCGAATATCCCCATCGAAACGCTGCTTAGCGACTGCCTGCTCCCCTACGATTCCGACACCTATTTCTTCGGTTCCCTTTCAGAGCCGATGAGCTGCATTATCGGCACCTTCCACGCGATGTATCATACCAAGGCGGGCAGCTACGAGCACAGCATGGGCATCGTGGAGGGCGGCAAGCTGGCGCTGCTTGCGTCCGTAGGCCCCATGGGACTTGGCGCGATCGACTACGCGCTGCATTGCGACCGCCGTCCCTCCCTGCTGGTGGTGACGGATATCGACGATGAGAGACTCAGCCGCGCGGCGAGTATTTACACCGTGGAGGACGCAAAGAAGAACGGCGTTGAGCTGCACTATGTCAATACCGCCAAGGTGGACGATTCCGTAGCGGCGCTGCGCGAATTGACCGGCGGCACGGGCTACAACGACGTGATCTGCTTTGCGCCTGTGCGCCCCGTGGTGGAGCAGGCGGACGCGATCCTCGCCTTTGACGGCTGTCTGAACTTTTTTGCAGGCCCCACAAACAATCAGTTCAAGGCGGAGCTGAATTTTTATAACGTGCATTATCTCTATACGCATCTGGTCGGCACGAGCGGCGGCAATACGAACGACATGCGCGAGGCGATCGCCATGATGACCGCGGGCAGGATCAATCCCGCCGCGATGGTCACGCACATCGGCGGCTTAAACGCGGTGGTCGAGACTACGCTGCATCTGCCGGAGATCAAGGGCGGCAAGAAGCTGATCTACACGCAGCTTGAGCTTCCGCTTACGGCGATCGACGACTTTGAAAAAATGGGCGAAGCAGAGCCTATGTTCAAAAAGCTTGCCGAGATCACGAAAAAGCACAACGGGCTTTGGAGCGCGGAGGCGGAAAAATATCTGCTTTCAAACGCGAAGAAGATCGAAGCGTAAAAAAGTAAAACAAAAAAGAGACTGTCGATAAAGCCTTTGGGGTTCGGGGCACGCAAGCCCCGGAAGCTAAATTCGCGAGCAGCGACATGCGCGGTGCGAGCGAAAGCCCTTGCTTGTCAAGGGTTTCTTCTCACGCTGCACTGACCGCTCCAAAGGAGCAAGTGCAGCGCGCAAACTCGAAAAATGTGGCAAAGCCACTTTTTCGACAAATAGAAGAGACTGCGGCTTTTGTCCCGCAGTCTCTTTTTTGTGTGCGCTTAGGCGGCTTTTTGCGTTTCTACTTTGCCGATGGAGTTTTCCACGAGAGAAGCGTACTGCTCGCTTGTGAGCTCACAGTGATAGAAAAGCTGATAATATTCCTTGACCTCGTCTTCTAAAGCATAATCGCAGCGGTCGGGGTAGAGAAGCGTTCCCATCCAGAGAATGCCAAGGTAACGCTGCACGGAGGGCGGGAAGCCCATCCAGTTATAAGGACCGAAGGGTACCTGATAGTAATTGCCGCTTTTGACCGCGTCCAGCTTTTGATAGGCGGGGTCTTCGCTTACACCCGCGTAGTCGCTCTCGGGCGCAAAGAGGATCAGCTCCGGGTTCCATGCTAGAATCTGCTCCATATCGACCTCGTTGCCCGTTCCCTTGGAGGAAGGCTCGTCCACCTCGGCAAGATTGTTGACGAACATATCGATCACCTCTGCGTGGTAGGAGCCTTTGGCGATCACGTTATGGTTTTCTTCTCCTGTGATGTAAAGCGCGCTTTGCTGCTGTGCGCCCGCGGTGATCGCTTCTGCGCGGCTGTAGACCTTTTCGCAATAGGCGGCAAGCGTTTGCGCGCTTTCCTCTAACCCAAGCAGCTCACCAAGCGTGCGGTAGCAATCGCCCATTTGGGCGGTGTATGCGTCGATATGCACAAAGGGAATGCCCGTCTGCTCCTGCAAAGCGTCCATATCCTCCACGATGGTCTTTTTCGGTTCGCCCACGTCGATGACGATCTGCGCGCCGGAGGCGAGAAGCTCTTCAAGATTCATCTCGCCCTTGCCGCCGTAAAGCTGGCCGAGCACGGGAAGCTGATAATACTTGTCAGAAAGATAAGCCTCCGCCGTCTTATCCCACTGTGTCGCGACGCCGACCATCTGATCGGGCGCAAGGGCAAAGAGGACGATCTGCGCAAGCGGGCCGGAAACGGCATACTTGGTGATTTGGGCGGGGATCTCTACTTCGCGCTTTGAAGAGTCGGTAAAAATGCGCGCTTTTTTCGCGGTATCCTCCGCCGCGCTTGCGGCAGGCGCTTCTGTGGCGGCAGGCGCTTCTGTGCTTGCGCTCTGCACAACTTCCGCTTGCGCGTCACTAGCATTCTGCGTGCTTGCACAGGCCGAAAATACCGACAGGCTCATCAACAGGGCAAGGCATAGTGCCAATGCTTTTTTCATGGTAGTTTCCTCCACTTCTTGCGAGTTACATATATAAACAACTCGAATGGAGTTATCATAGCAGGCTTTGCGCAACAAGTCAATATTCCCCTGATTGAAGACGCCAAATAGCTGTGATACAATATATAACATTATGATAGCGGAGTCCAGTGGTAAAAAGTCAATAGCCAAGGAGTAGAAGGAAAGAGGGAAAACGGA